>NZ_QUAE01000003.1:0-356812 GCF_003386945.1 Halobacillus trueperi
TCCCACTGTTAGGAGTATAAAGCGCTCAGTATCAAGCTTTCAGGATTCAAACACCTCTGCACGGGAATTTGATCCTTATACTCCCATCGCTGGATTGTTGCTTATTCGAGAAGGAGGTTTCGAGACACTAATTAGGCAAAGGGGCGGAGGGGAATGGGGAGACTCCTGCGGGAAAAAAGTGCTTGGTGAGACCCCGCAGAGCGAAGCTCGAGGAGGCTCACCGCGCTCCCGCGGAAAGCGACTCATTCCCCGCAGCCCCATCCACTCAACAAAAGTCTCGAAACTGAGTCTTCCACAATACTGCCATATAGCTTAATAAAGAACATGAATTGAAATAAGCTGGATGTGATTTTTCAGACTTCTTTTCTTATCGTATTTTTATTTTTCTGAAACCTTTATAATCTTAGTACGTACTACATGAAGAGGCAGAAAAAGGAAGGAGATATACAATAGATGAAAAATTGGAGAGGTAAGTTAGTTTGGCTGCTTCCTACAATCATTGTTCTAATCGCTGTAAGCTTGCTGTTTTCTCATAATTATCAAAAAGTCACTGAACCGCCGGATGAGGGTTGGAGCCGCGCCTTGGATATTGGAACAACTCCTGTTTTACGGCCACCCAATGTAGGCATCCACGATGGAAACCCATCCGTTTCTTTTCTTACCGAAAAGGGGATCCATCAAAACATTTACAATGATCAATATGAAATAAAGGAACAAAACTCATATGATATTCCTGTCGATAAATTCACTCAATTCTACATAAGTGAAAACAAGGTAATTCATGCCGATTATTATGGTATGTACGATCAAGAGACAGGGGAGAAAATCACTGACCTTCAAGCTTTTTATCCTCTCGAAAGCAGGGCTTTTTACAGAAATGAGGATAAAATTTATAGCTTTGACGTAAATGAATCTGCTAGTGAAGAGCTTTTGTCACTGGAAAACCCGAAAGCCTCTGTCCATATGGCAGAGACAGACAGTGGTACTTTTTTATTGACAGATGAAGTGACGTCCTCAGGAAATTTACTGACATACTACCAGGTGGAAAAGAACAGCATAACCCCACTAGGTGAAGCAACGTTCTCTGTCAAAGAATCTGAACAGGTCAATGATATCCAATTTACGACCAAAAATGACAGTTACCAATTGCTTGTCACAACGATACAAAAACAAAGTCAGTCCGGTAAAATACAAAATTACTATTACTATGCAGAGGCTCCTTTTGGAGAAAACCCTAACCTGAACAGAGTGAATTTTCAAGATCCGTACTCCACATATGAACTGAAAGAAATATCTGATCTCAGCATTCATAATACAGAGAACGGACCAGTACTCCTCTTTAAAGCAAACGGTTGGACTGACACGCTTTTCCGGCCTGGCCTGCAATTTAACATATACCAAGCAACCATCAGTGAGAGTAGTGCTACAACAGTAACACGATTAAGCAATACGCCTTCATTTTCTAATTTTCCAGTTAGACTAAATGAACAATCGGTTTTATGGGTAGACAATGGAGGAGAGAGTCATAAGCTACTATTAGCTTCAAGCAAACCTGAAGTAATTGAACGGGCCGACCAGATAACAAAACAAGGTTTGTTGCTAGCTTCAGGAAAGACTATTGGTATGCTTTCCTCAGGGTTATTTGCCCTAATCATCTCTACCTTCTGGTTCTTATGGCCTTTGCTATTCATGATTTTTATTATGTTCTCGAAAGCCGACGCTCTTGACCAAGACCGTTCCTGGGTTCTCTATACAGGAATACTCATTTACTTAATGGCAGCCATTGTAGCAAGGGATCCGATGTTTTCGGATGCGCTTCTCGCTAGAGCTCCAGAGTATTTAAGTTTTCCAGGCAGTCCTATATTGTTTCTTCTTGGCTTTGCAGGAATTGCTTACGGGATATTAAAGGCCGGGGCACGTTCAAAGGATTGGTCCACCCCTATCCAATTGACCTATTTCATAGGGATGCACATCCTGTTCATAACTGTCTTTTTTGGTCCATACCTTATGTAGAAAAAAACGACCAGAGCTATTCTCTGGTCGTTTGTCTATTTCTTTTCATGAAAATTCAAACGCTCGATCCAATGGAATAAATCTCTGCATTTATATGTGGGTTGGTGTTCCTTATCCTTGATTTCATCGAACGTACTCAAACCAGTTTCCACCATTAATGTATCCATGCCAGCTGTCATTCCAGCTTTAATATCTGTGTTGTAATTGTCCCCTACCATTAAGACATCCTCTTTATGATAACCTAACCGTTTGAGTGCCCGAGACATAATTAACGGCTCAGGTTTACCTACAAACACTGGCTCCACACCGGTACTCACAGAAATGACGGATGTCAAAGCTCCATTTCCTGGCACAAGACCCCGCTCTGTAGGAATGGCAATGTCTCCATTTGTACTTATGAAAGCAGCTCCATTCCTCACTTCCAAACAGGCCAAGGCCAGCTTCTCATAATTAATTTCCCGGTCAATACCAATCACCACGAAGTCTGCTCCCTCTTGCACCAATTCCAAGCTCTCTTGGCGTAAAGCGTCGTATAACCCTTCTTCACCGATGGCAAAAACGCGGGCTTTTTCTTTTTGACTGCTTATATACTCCGCTGTTGCAAGACTGCTCGTATAAACTTGCTCTGGCTTAGCACGGACTCCGATATGATTGAGTTTCTCTGCAATTTGATCAACGGTTTTTGAAGAGTTATTTGTCAAATACATAAATGGAAGGTCTTTCTTTTTTAAGTGATCGACGAATTCTGACGCTCCTTCAATTCGTTCAGCGCCTTTGTACATGGTTCCATCGAGATCAATGAGATAACCTTTGTATTCTTTCATGTACATACCTTTACACACTCCTCAGGTTTTGGAAAAGGCAGACACGGGTCCAAGCTCATTATCCAAGTAATTACGGACACGTTTTGGGAAAGCTTGTAACGAGTGTTCTTGTTCCTGCCAAACTTTAACGATTTGATCATGGTCTACTTCTGTATATTGTTGTACAATCATTTTTCTAAGTTGAACAAACTGCTTGTATGCTTCCTGCTCATCCTCAGGTAATACCTTTTCATCTGTCAGGATGTCTATAATATCTTCATAACTTCCTGGGTCTCTCATGATAAAACCATCGATCATCATGTTCCCAACATCAATGATGGCTTCTATGTTCAAGTGTGTCATCCGTTCTAAAAGAAGCTGGTCTGCAAAACGCTTATTAGAGTGTGCCGCCATTTCTTCTTGTATCTTTTCCATATATGATAAAATCTCTTCAATTTTTTCTCGATTGACAAAATACATCTTGTTAACCTCCCACAAAAATGACCTTTTTCATTCATGATACCATAAAAGTCTTACTCTCACGCTGCCTGATTTTTAGTGTCTGATTTCATAAAAATCGGGCATACTATTGCTAAAGTTTTTTCGTAGCGGATTATAAAACCAACGAACAGGAGATGATTACATCATGGCACAACGTCCGCTTTTAGAAGACGTCACTCAAAGTACAAGCACTCGATTTGTTTCATTCACAGCAGGTAGTCACCGTTTTGAACTTGCTCTCATGAAGGCCGATTATTTTCAAAACCAAACGATGGTCATCAACTTACCAAAAAACCGTCAAGCCTTGCTTGATCATAAGAACATCAACGAAATCGGCCATTTGGAACATATGTTTCAACTCAGTGCAATGGAAGCAGAAGAATTAAGGAATTACCTTCCTGATCTCCTCTGAGAACGGGCATAAAAAAACCTCCTTCGACAAAAAATAATGCGGAAGGAGGTTTTTTTATGGGTAAAGAAAAACGTAAGTATTCGGATTTTGCCAATGTCGAAGCCCAACGTAATTACTTGACTCCCGAACAACTTCCTGAAGGGCCTTATGGTGCACCCAGAAACAAATATGAACCTGTAACCAATGATAAGAGTGCGCCATGGACCGAGGAGCAGCGATATTACAGTGCTTTTAATTATGAAAATAAAGGGCTCCACCAGGATCTTCCTCGTCAAGAGGATGGTGCTCACCCCACTCATGATGAAAAAGATAAAAATGTAAAGCCCTCTGAGGAAGCTCATTAAAACAAAACAAAAAACGGCGTGCGATGATTGGCGCGCCGTTTCTTATTGACGAATTCTTTTCAGTACAAAGTAGGAACAACCGAAATTACAGTATTCATACAAATAATCTTCAAGCGTACTGATTTTGGTATCAAACGTTGCTTTGGAATTTTGATCATCATAAAACCCTTTTAAACGTAATTGACCATAACCCCAATCTCCAACGATAAAATCATATTTATTCAGGATATCACTAAAACGACTTTCCACTTCTTCTTGTTGAAAGCCTTCTTGATAGTCCTCCAGGATCTCATATGTTTTCCCAGCCAGCTCAATCATTTGTATCACCTCTATCCTTTTTCAGTGTATCACATTTTTTCACATGTTAGGAAATACAACAAAAGCAAAAAGTATGTTTCCGATAAAACTGCTCAATCTAATGATTATAAACAGTTACATGAAGGAGGAACTATAATGAAAAAGATATGGAGAGTATTCACCCTACTGTCCCTTGTCACACTCATTGTTGCGGGATGTCAGGAAACAAAAGAAGAGCAAGCAAAGAATATGATGGATGATGACACGTTGAATGGCAATGCCATGGACGGATATAACGAGAAGCCAAAAGATGGGCAAGTTGGTTATGTGCGCTTTAACAAAGATCAATTAAATCAAGATGCTGAAGAACATCGTGAAATCAAAGTCAATCGTGAAGAAATGGCGGATATGATTTCCCGGATGATTCTCCGCTATGATCAATTCGAAGACGTAGCCACAGTAGTTACGGATAATGAAGTGCTCGTCGCGTACAAAAAAGCAGACGACACCGATCGAGAATCAGCGGCCGATATGGTTCAGAAGACGGCTTATTCTTTAGTCCCAAGCTTTTACCATGTGTATGTCTCTGACAATCCTGCTTCCTTTGGAGATATTCAAAGTTTAAGTAATTCCACCGTGTATGATCAAGGGTATAACGATACGATCGACAGCATCATCAAAAAAATGAAGAAGTCACCACAAGGAAAAGTCGAGGAATCCAACCCTCAACAACCGGATGTTGGACCAAATATGAATACAGAAGAAGAAACCGGGATGGAAAACTGACATCACCCCAATTTTTCCATTCATAACAAAAGCATGCCTGCCTCATGCTAAAGATATCAAAACATTGAAGGTGAGTTTATGAAATACATCGGTTCAATGATCTTATGTCTTAGCATGTGCGTACTTTTCTCTGCAGGTTCCATACATGCAGATGAAGAGAGCGATGCACGAATGGCATTATATAAGAAAACTTCAGCTATTACTGATATCCCCTGGGAGTATCTGGCGGCTATCGATCAATACGAAAGGCAAGTTCATGACGATCCTAAAGAGGGGCGGGTTACTGCTATTGAAGCGGATCCGATGTTCTGGACTGGTTCTGCTGGAGAAATGCCCTCAACATTCTTCCCGGAAGGCTGGGGTTCAGATGGAGATGGTGATCAAAAGATTCAGTTGGATAATGACGAAGACGTGTTATATTCGATAGGCACATACTTGAAGTCCTACGGTACCACGAGTGATGATATTAAAATCGCCCTTTGGAATTATTACAAGAGAGACCTTACCGTTCAAACCATTATGAATACAGCAAGAGTATTCAAAAAATTTCAGACCGTTAATTTGACAAACCGTGACTTCCCCCTCCCCCTTCAGGCAAATTACAGTTATAGAAGTACATGGGGGGATGCTCGAGGCTTTGGAGGAAGACGCATTCATGAAGGCACGGATATTTTCGCTAATTACGGCGTTCCCGTTAAATCTACAACTTATGGAGTTGTAGAGATGAAAGGCTGGAATAAGTTTGGTGGTTGGCGGATTGGAATTCGGGATATTTATAACATTTACCATTATTACGCCCATTTGCATAGCTTTTCAGAAGATATTAAAGTGGGGGACATCGTACAACCTGGTGATGTAATTGGATCGGTAGGAGCTTCTGGATATGGACCTCCTGGAACATCCGGAAAATTCCCTCCACATCTTCATTACGGGATGTATCAAGATAATGGAAAAAATGAATGGTCCTTTGATCCTTACCCTTTTCTGAGGAAGTGGGAAAGGATGACAAAAAATTAAAAGCGCCGCACTTCATTGTGCGACGCTTTTCTTGTTATTTTGATTTTTTTACGGCATTCGTAATACTGGCAGCCAGGCCGCCCCATATCACGAGCATTCCGATAATCATCATTGTCACTGCACCAGCTGTCATATTAGCTTACCTCCTTTTTTACCTCTTCAACGGCTTTTGAATCCCAACGCTTCAATGTCATCAAGAAGCCGAAGACAATGGCGAAGGCTGCCACGAACCAGCCGCCGAATAAAATAAATCCATCCGCATATCCTTCGTAGTTCCCTGTTTCTGTATCGAACTCTTTAAGAAGGTTCTTCTTGAATAAGCCAAACATCATAAATCCAAGAACAATTGGTGTGATGATACCAAGACAGACCTTCCACCATCCACCAAGGCGGAGATCAGAAATACCGTTCGCATGAGTTTGGAAGTCATTGAGGTTACGTAAGAACCAAGCAATAACCACGACTTCAACAAGGCCGACGAACGCCACTCCGAATTGGTTAATGAAGTAATCAGCAGCATCAAGGAGATAAAGTCCCCCTTGTGTCGCGAAAAGCAAGGAAATAACAGCTGCAAGTCCACCACCAAGTCCTACAGCAGCTTTTCTTGAAAGTCCAAATTTTTCGCTCAGAGCAGCTACGTATGTTTCTGAAATAGAGATTAACGAAGATAGTCCGGCTAATACTAATGATGCGAAGAATAGGAAACCGAATAATCCATTCAGTGCAGGGAATTCATTGATGATTTGCGGGAATACCACAAACGCAAGTCCTACCCCGCCACTAACGACTTCACTCACGGGTACGCCGCTCTGGGAAGCCATAAATCCTAATGCACCAAACACTCCTATACCAGCTAATAGTTCAAAGCTTGAATTACCGAAGCCAGCAATGAACGCATTGTTCGTTAAGTCCGATTTCTTCGGTAGGTAACTGGAGTACGTAATCATAATCGCAAAGGCGATCGATAAACTGAAGAAAATTTGACCATAGGCCGCTACCCACACGGAACTATTAGCAATTGCACTAAAGTCTGGAGCAAAGAAAGTCTGAAGACCTTCTGCCGCCCCCGGAAGAGTGATCGCCCGGATGACAATAATTATGAAAAGGACAACCAATGTAGGGATAAAGATTTTGTTTGCCGCTTCAATCCCTTTTTTGACTCCTTTGAAAAGGACCCCAAGAGTAATCAACCAAACGATAAGAAGTGGAATAAGAACACCAGGTACAAGGCTTCCTGTCTGACCAGGATCTACGGATAATTGCAAATAATCGCTAAACAAAAAGCCTTCTGTGTCATCACCCCATGAAAGGTTGAATGCAAAGAAACTGTATGAAATTGCCCAGGCAATAATGACGGCATAATATGTTGAAATAACAAATGATACAAGTACTGCCCACCAGCCAAGCCATTCTGTTTTACGGTTCATTCTGAAGAATGAAAGTGGTGCTGACCCTCTAAATTTGTGGCCGATGGTGAATTCCATAACAAGTAGCGGAATACCCGCTGTTAACAGAGCAAATAAATAAGGAATGAAAAATGCCCCACCACCATTTTCATAAGCTACTGCCGGGAAACGCCAGATGTTACCTAAACCGATGGCTGAACCGACGGCTGCCAGTATGAAACCGGCTCGTGTTCCCCATTGTGCACGATTTTCCATGCGAAAGACCTCCCTGAGTTAAACATCCTAAAAAAGATGTTTTTTAATTTTTATTTTTCTGATTATTCTGCTTTAAATTATAACTAGCAATGCACAGCTTGTCAAAATAATTTTTAAATTTTCAGAAATTGGAAGGGGAGTTAAAAGCCTTGAGTAAAATGTACTACCATAATATGGATTAATATGTTTTTATCATACACGATATATACTATATGGCAGGACTTTGTAAGTCACGAAACTGAGTCTTCAACAATCAGCCTATGTAAAGAATTTTTGAATGGGGAGATGATGACAAAAAAAGAGAGTATGGATTTGCACGTTCCATACTCTCCCACAAAGTATTCCTTTTTATTTTACTCCGTTGGCTGCCGATTAAACTTGTGAATAATGAACGCTACAAATGTGACAATAATCAACGTCATCAACAATGGCAGCCACACTCCACCAGACAAGCCTAAGATAACATAACCGATGGAAGCAGCTCCTGCAGCGATAAGGGCATAAGGGAGCTGTGTGAGTACGTGATCAATGTGGTTCGATCCTGCCCCTGTCGAGGAAAGAATTGTCGTATCGGATATCGGTGAACAGTGGTCACCAAACACAGATCCAGCGAGTACTGCTGACAGTGCCGGCAAAATCAGTGTAGGGTCGGATACTGCCGCGATTTCTCCTGCAATCGGAAGCATAATTCCGAATGTTCCCCAAGATGTACCTGTTGATAATGCCATGAAGCCAGACAATAAGAAAATAATCAAAGGCAGATAGGCAAGGTTGATATCTGCTTGAGTAAATTGCTGGGCTAAATATTCACCAGTTTGAAGCTGGCCGATAATATCACCGATCATCCAGGCAAAAACCAAGATGTAAATCGCTGGTAACATGGCTTTCATCCCTTGACCAAAGACGAGAGAAATTCCTGATTTAGGTTTTGGTTGACTGATATACAGCACAAGCGCAACAACAACAGAAACGACTCCACCTGTGAACAATGAGATATTCACATTTGTGTTTGCAAAGATGGAGAGAAGATCGACACTGCCTTCTGTGTTGCGCATTCCTGTGATGACCATTGTTAACACAGTTCCGACAACAAGAGCAAAGATAGGCCAAATCAGATGAGAGATCTTCCCATGGTTATGCTCCTTGAATTCATCATTCAAATCACCAGGAACGTCCCTTTTTTCAGGGTTGTTCAATTCTCCTGTTTCAATGGCTCGTTTCTCATGAACTTTCATCGGACCAAGATCCAATCTTAAGTAAATCGTCAAGAATACGAGCAATAACGCCGCAAACACATAGAGATTTGCTGGAATCATTAACACAAATGCTTCAAAAGCTTGATACTGTGTGATTTCATTCGCAGCCAGGATACTTCCGATCGTTCCAATAATATAAGCTCCCCAGCTGGAAATAGGTGAAATAACAGTAATCGGAGCCGATGTGGAATCGATATAATACGCCAATTTTGCCCGGGATACTTTATATCGATCGGTTACAGGGCGCGCTACTTGTCCTACAGCCAGTGCATTGAAGTAATCATCAATAAAGATGATGATTCCCAAAAGCGCCGGAACAAGTGTTGCCCCTTTTCTCGTGCGAATACGTTCGACAGCCCAACGACCAAACGCACGACTTCCTCCTGATGCTGTCATGAAGGCAGTGGTAATTCCTAATAAGAATAGAAATGATAACAAATAAATGTTGCCCATATTCAGTGCGCCTTCACTGACGAAGATGTTTGCGAAAATCGACCAGATTAACGCTAGTCCTCCGCCAATATCCATTTGTGTGAGCAGGAATGCTCCTACGATGATCCCAATCCCTAAGGATAGGATGACTTTCCTTGTCAGCAGAACAAGGATTAACATTAATACTGCTGGAATTAAAGAATAGATGGTTCCTTCCATGATGTTTCCCCTCCGTAAATCTTGATGTAACGGGATTGGAAGGCTACTGCGGATAAAAATGAGGAATAAAAAAAGACAATGATAGAAAATAACCTACCATCGCCTTTGTAAGTGGCAATTTGATTATCCTCCATTTCGATCAGTAGCGCCCCATGCACCCAAAAGCATGCATGACAGTGTATCTCTTGTTCAGATATACACCAGCGTCTTATAGTTTGACGAACTACAAAACACTTCGGCAAACATCCCCTTCCATCAATCATCGTCGCTTGTCTCGCTCCAATTGATTACTGATGGTGTTTGCACCTCTACCTCACCGATCTGATAAGGTCACGCATATTCAATTCTCAGTAATTTTAACAATTCCAAGCATTTATTGCAAGGGTTCCATTGGATAGGAAAATGATGGATCCCCTTCCCCTCCCATACCACCATAAAAATTAGGAACTTTACCTAGGATGGTAGCTTGATCAATAGGAATATTATTCGTTACGACAGTTGTTTCTGTAGAAAATGGAATAACAATCCGGACATTCACTTCAAAATGAATCGTCAATTCAAATAAAGCAGCGTTAATCCCATATTCCGTCATCTTGATATCGACTTCTGATTGAACGTCTCCAATCACTCTAAGTTGAACAGGAACTTTTGGCCCAAGGTTCGCTAGTAAACTGTTGTTTGTTGCTACCCCAATAGGAAGTTCAATAAGTGTTGCTGGTTGTTCTCCTAATTCCTCCTGTGTGCGATCGGGATCAATATTCGGCTCCAAAGAAGTATCCTCCATCGGAAGCTCGCCAAGCTCCATCCTTTTTAAAAAGTTCTGAACACGTATGGTCGTATCACGAAGTGCGCGGTTAACAACTACAGAGTTCCATCCCATATAAACAATATTTCCTTGGTTATCTTTTTCCATATTCACAAGGTCATTAAATTGTAGATCTTCTGCGATCGTTTTACTGACTGCTTCATTAATGGCATCCCTAGCCAGCTGTTGAGCTTTTGTTTCAGCAATTTCAACGAGCGCCGGAGTCACACCTCGGTTAATGAACCAAAGGCTTAACGCTGTGAAAAGGGCGAAAAACAGCAGACTAAGCACAATCCTTTTTCCGATCGTGGAACCAGTAGTCGCACTCTTTTTTGGCATAGAACAACCCTCCTCATCTATCTATATGAAAGAAAAGAAGGGTTTAAGCATCAACTTACCGATGTCAGATGACAATTCTTGATCAGGATATTCAATTCTTTGGACAAGTCGATGTCTCTTCCTCTTGTACCATCTCTTTTTATTTCCCTTACTATGGGACGATCGCTTCACGTCCATCTTCTATATACACATAAGTAATATCAAAGCTTTTTAACCGTTCAATGATCCGCGGTGTAAAAGCTACACCTTGTTGGAGGAGCGCTTGACCGCTTTCATTGTATATGGTTTTAGCTAATACAGCTCCGGGTACTAGAGAATTTGTTGCAACGACTCTCATAATAAACTCCTTACAATCCGTTATGTAAGAGAGCTACCTACAAAGGTAGCTCCCAGTGTTATGACTTAAGTGCTTCAGATAAAAGGTCTCGCAATAGTTCCGGCATAAAATATTTCTTTGTCTTGGAATAGGCGATTTCAGGAAAGAATCGGCCAAACGTAAATGTGTCCGCTGTAGCAAACCGATACGTACGATCATAATCAATCGGTTCACCAGCAAAAGTGACATGCTTTACATGTTCTTCTCCATCATCATCCATTTCTATGTCAATACCTGCAAAAACCATCTTCCCAATCACTTCACCTCTAAAGCCAAAGCCTTTCAGCCTTATTTCCGTAAGTTCTTTCGTATGAGCAGCTCGTATCACTTCCATCAGCTCATCCCCTCTCAATTCCACAAGACAGGGGTTCATCGGGTGTGGACAAATGCGATGAATATCTTCATAAGTAATTTCCCCAGCGGATAAATGGTCGAGGAGCACACCTGCATTTAACATCGCTATATCCGCCGATGTCCATAAGCGTAATTGTTCAGTCAAGCGGTTCATAAGCGGGGTGTCATGAAACCATGCAATGTGCAGAGGTTCCCGGAGATAAGCTACGGGAGTGCCTAGTTCATGAACAGCTTTAGAACGAATCTCTTTGACTTTTTTTGTGACTCCATCATCTTTTTTCAGTTGTTCCGTTGGTATGGCATAGGCCTCTTTCTTCTCTAGATGGCGCGTATCGATGTTCCATTCCACAGCAACTTCACCGAGATGCGTCCCGTGTTTACCTGCTGCTGTCAACAAGGCACCATCAATATATTCACCATTCTTAAAAAGGTGGTGCGTGTGGCCCCCGATAATAATATCAATGTCTGAATAACGCCTCGCGATTTCTTCGTCTTCATTAATACCAAGGTGTGATAGTAAGATAATGATATCCGCTTGATTTCTCAACTCTTCAATTATCCCATCCAATATATCGAATGGCGAGAGCACATCCCACCCTAATTGCTGGTAAAACGCTTGAAATGGTGCAGTCAAACCTAATACGCCGATTTTCGTCCCATATTTGGACTCAAGAATGTGGTAGGGCTTTAACCAAGCAGGTGAAGAGGAGCTCTTACAATCCAAATTGGCACAAACGACACGAAAAGTTGCATGATCGTATAAGGAGTGAAGATCTTCACTCGCTAAAGTAATGCCTTCATTGTTGCCGATCGTTGCTACATCATATCCAGCTTCATTTAATAACTCAACATTGCCCTTCCCCATCAAGCCCTCAGCGATCGGATGAAAACGATCGACATGGTCTCCATTATCAAAAAGCCAGTACTCTTCCCCTTTTTTCTCGTGTTTCTTTTTCTTTTCGTTAAAATACCCGACGATTTGTGGCCAATTTTCAAAGTGACTGTGCAGATCGCTTGTATAATAAAAGTATAATTTTTCCTTCATCATCAGTCTCCTCACCCTAAACCTTGCCAAATTAAACGTATGCCAATCAATACGAGCAGTACCCTCAGAAATCTCTCCACGACTTGTCCATCAAGGCGTCGATTGACCCATGCTCCAAGTGTTCCTCCTAAGTAGGCTCCTGGAATAAACCAGAGCGTATGACTCCAATCCACATGCCCTAAAAGAACATGGGTCGCAGAGCTTGTTATGCTTGCAAAAAAAATCATAAACATAGAAGTCGCTGTTGCAATATGAGGGGGGATGTTCAATAGTAAAATCATAGCTGGGACCATTAAAGATCCTCCACCTATGCCTAATAAACCAGATAACATTCCTACGCAAAACGATAAGATAAACCCAACCCAAAAAGGCATCCGGTACTTATACACTTTCCCGTCCACTGTTTTCTCTCTAGACATACCTGTTTTAAATAAGGAATGACCTGATGGTCTCCGCGGAATGAAAAACAGTAAAGAAACCGCAATCATAACAATTCCAAAGAAAAGAGAGAAACCATCCGTTTCAAAAAATTGATTCAGCCAAGAGCCTAAAATGCCTCCCGGAATGCTGCCAATCAAAAAAACTAGTCCAATTCCTGTATCCACACGGTTGTGCTTCATGTACGAGATGGCTGAAGACATCCCTGTAAAAATCATCACAACTAAAGAAATCCCCACGATTGCCTGGGGGTTTACCCAATCGAAGGAAGCAAAATGATCACCTAAAAACAGGAGAACAGGAACTAAAATAACGCCTCCTCCAAGGCCTGCCACACTACCGACTAGGGCTGTGATTAAACCGATCAAAAACATAACCAAAAACATATCGAATCTTCCTTAACTCTTAATAGATAATATTATAGTATCATGTTTTGTATTCATAAAACATCTTGCCTGGAATGGAGGATCAAACAAGAGCAACAAAATAGGCGCTGTTAAACTCACATAAGCTCCCGATCGTGGAAGACTCAGTTTCGAGAATTTTGTTGAGTGGATGGGGGCTGCGGAGAATAGCTCGCTTTCCGCGGGAGCGCGGTGAGCCTCCTCGGACTGCGTCCTGTGAGGTCTCACCATGCACTTTTTTCCCGCAGGAGTCTCGCCATTCCCCTCCGCCCCTTTCATATAAGGATCTCGAAACCACTACCACAAATAACAAAGTTCCCAATCTCTGTCGAAATGCAGAACTCTATGGCCTCCCCATTGAAATGCTGTTCCAGCGTGCTTTATGACTCCTGGACAAGGAAGTTGGAAGACGCTTCTTCTAAGTATAGTGGGTTCGTTTTTCACACTCATCTAATGGGGTGGTTGGGAAGCTGCGAGACTCCCGTGGGAGAAAGGAGATAGGCGAGATCCCGGAGGACGCAGTCCGAGGAAGCTCGGCACTCCCCCACAGGAAAGCGAGTAGCTTCCCAGCCACCCCTGACGCCAAACAGGGCAACGAACCCCGGGAACACCGGCCCACGATGAAAAAGCCGTGCAGATGATATCTGCACGGCTTTATTCCTTTTATTAACCGATGGAACCTTCCATTTCAAATTTGATTAGACGGTTCATTTCCACGGCATACTCCATTGGGAGCTCTTTTGTGAACGGCTCAATGAAGCCCATCACGATCATTTCTGTAGCTTCTTCTTCAGAAATACCGCGGCTCATCAAGTAGAACAACTGCTCTTCTGACACTTTAGAAACTTTCGCTTCGTGTTCAAGAGAGATGTTCTCATTCATGATTTCATTGTAAGGAATCGTATCGGATGTGGACTCATTATCCATGATGAGCGTATCACACTCAACATTGGAACGAGCACCTTCGGCTTTTCGACCGAATTGAACAATTCCTCGATACGTTACTTTACCACCATGTTTAGAGATGGATTTAGAAACGATCGTAGAAGAAGTGTTCGGTGCCAAGTGGTGCATTTTAGCACCGGCATCCTGATGCTGTCCTTTACCAGCTAGAGCGATGGAAAGCGTCATACCACGCGCTCCTTCACCTTTAAGAAGCACAGCAGGATACTTCATCGTCAATTTGGAACCAAGGTTTCCGTCGACCCATTCCATTGTAGCATTGGACTCTGCAACGGCACGTTTTGTTACAAGGTTGTACACGTTGTTCGCCCAGTTTTGAATCGTGGTATAACGGCAATAGGCGTTATCCTTAACAAAGATTTCTACAACGGCACTGTGCAGAGAGCTTGAAGAGTACGTTGGTGCTGTACAGCCTTCTACGTAGTGAACAGAAGAGCCTTCGTCAGCAATGATCAAAGTACGCTCAAATTGCCCCATATTCTCCGAGTTGATACGGAAGTACGCTTGCAAAGGCGTTTCAACTTTCGTATCTTTCGGTACATAAATGAAGGAACCTCCGGACCAAACCGCTGAGTTTAGTGCAGAGAACTTGTTATCGGATGGAGGGATGACCTTACCGAAGTACTCTTTGAAAATGTCTTCATTCTCTTTAAGAGCAGAGTCCGTATCCTTGAATATAACACCCAAGTCTTCAAGATCCTTCTCCATGTTGTGATAAACAACTTCAGATTCATATTGAGCTGAAACACCAGAAAGATACTTCTGTTCTGCTTCAGGAATCCCAAGACGATCGAAGGTGTTCTTGATTTCTTCGGGAACTTCATCCCAGGATCGTTCAGAACGCTCTGATGGTTTCACATAGTACGTAATGTCATCAAAGTTAAGCTCTGAAAGATCGCCACCCCACTGTGGCATTGGCATTTTATAAAACTGCTCAAGAGACTTCAGACGGAAGTCGAGCATCCATTTTGGTTCTTCTTTATAGTTGGAGATCTGTTCAACGACTTCTTTCGTCAAACCCTTTTGCGTACGGAAAATCGAAACATCTTTTTCGTGGAATCCGTATTGGTACTCTCCCACTTCTGGCGCTTTTTTGGCCATGTTACATACCTCCTTTTGGTATTGACAAAAGCTTAGTCTTGTTTCTCTTCATCGACACCCTTTTCCATCGCTTTCCAGGCTAGTGTCGCACATTTGATACGAGCCGGGAACTTTGAAACCCCTTGTAGAGCTTCAATGTCACCCAGGTCAATATCTCCTTCATCAACATCATTGCCTTGCATGAGTTCAGAAAAGAGTTCAGACATTTTCAGTGCTTCGTCAACGGGCTTCCCTTTGATAGCCTGCGTCATCATGGAAGCAGATGAAAGACTGATGGAACAACCTTCTCCATCAAACTTAGCTTCTTGGACATGACCATCTTCAATTAACAACTGAAGCTGAATGCGATCCCCACACGTTGGATTATTCATATCAACCGTCATAGGGTTCCCGTCAATCGACCCGCGATTACGCGGATTTTTATAATGGTCCATGATGACTTGACGATATAGCGTATCTAAATTATTAAAAGACATCGCCAAAATACTCCTTTGTTGTTTGTAATCCTGCAACAAGTCGATCTATATCTTCTTCATTATTATACAAGTAAAAACTTGCTCTTGCCGTCGCTGACACTTCCAACCAACGCATCAACGGCTGAGCACAGTGGTGCCCTGCACGTACAGCAATTCCTTCAGCGTCTAATACCGTAGCAAGATCGTGAGGGTGAACATCTGAAAGATTGAAAGTGACAAGACCTGCTCGATGCTCTGGACCATAAATGGTCATGCCATCAACTTTATTCATTTCTTGCATGGCATAAGAAGCCAGTTTCTCTTCATGCTCTTTGATTTCATCCAAACCAATGTCCGTAAGAAAATCAATGGCTGCACCTAGGCCGACAGCTCCGGCAATAATGGGTGTTCCGCCTTCAAACTTCCAGGGCAGTTCTTTCCATGTCGAATCATAAAGGTTAACGAAGTCGATCATTTCTCCACCAAACTCGACAGGCTCCATTTTTTCAAGAAGCGCCTTTTTTCCATATAAAACTCCGATTCCAGTTGGGCCGCACATCTTATGACCTGAAAACGCATAAAAATCAGCGTCCAAGTCTTGAACATCGATCTTCATGTGAGGAGCACTTTGAGCACCATCAACAAGCATGACTGCTCCTTGGTTATGAGCAATTTGTGCAATCTCTTTCACCGGATTGATCGTTCCTAGAACATTCGACACGTGCATGACGGCAACAATTTTCGTTTTAGATGTTACTGTCTTTTGAACATCTTCTAAAAGAATCGTGCCATCAGATTGCAATGGAATATACTTCAAAGTAGCTCCTGTTTCCTTAACAATCTGCTGCCAAGGGATAATGTTGCTGTGGTGTTCCATTGGAGTGATGACAACCTCATCACCTTCACGCAAGTTCGCCCGACCGTAGCTTGCTGCAACGGTATTGATGGCTGTTGTTGTCCCACGCGTAAAGATGACTTCTTGGGAGCTGGACGCATTAATGAAGCGTCTCACTTTCTCACGGGCACCTTCATACTCGTCTGTCGCTCTTGTGCCAAGCGTGTGTACACCTCTATGGACATTAGAGTTGTATCCGCGATAGTACTCATCAAGCTTTTCAATCACCTTGATCGGCTTCTGAGAAGTCGCTGATGAATCCAAATACACGAGCGGATGTCCATTTACTTCCTGGTGTAGAATAGGAAATTCGTCGCGTACCGCTTTTACATCCATTAATATACTTTCCTTTCAATCACTTGTTGTAATTGGCGTTTTACAGCTTCAACAGGCAATTGGTTTACTACTGGCGCAAGGAATCCATGAATGATTAAACGCTCAGCTTCAAACTTGGAAATTCCACGGCTCATCAAGTAATACAGTTGAATCGGGTCCACACGTCCAACCGATGCAGCGTGTCCCGCTGTTACGTCATCTTCATCAATGAGAAGAATCGGGTTTGCGTCCCCACGTGCGTCGCTGCTCAGCATAAGAACACGTGACTCCTGCTCGGCATTAGACTTGCTTGCCCCATGTTCAATCTTACCGATTCCATTGAAAATAGCAGAAGCCTTATCCTTCATCACTCCGTGTTGAAGAATATAACCGTCAGAGCCTTTTCCGAAGTGCGTAATGTTTGCTGTGAAGTTTTGCTTCTGTTTTCCACGTCCAATAGCAACGGTTTTCGCATTAGAGTGTGAATTATCACCAATCAAGTGTGTGATGTTTTCAGAAACGGTGTCGCCTTCGTTCATTTGACCAAGGGCCCATTCAATGACTGAATCACGATAAGCGACTCCACGACGATTGGCATATACAGTTGTACCCGCTTCAAAGTTGTCGACCGCGCCGAAGGATACTTTCGCTCCATCTTTAGCGATGACTTCTGTCACAATGTTCGCGGAAGTTTTTTCTTCTTTATTGTGAGAAATATAGTTCTCTACATACGTCACAGAGCTATTCTCTTCAGCTACGACTAAAATGTGGTTGATCAAGGAAGCTTTTGGATCTTCCTGCCAGAAAATCGCCTGAATAGGATCCTCTATTTGCACATTTTTTGGAACGTAAAGGAAAACCCCTCCGTTCATAAGAGCTGCATGAAGAGCTGTCAAACGATGCTCGTCCATGTGAACGGCATCGTTCATGTAATACTTCTCTACCAATTCACTGTGCTCTCTAAGTGCCGTACCGATATCTGTGAAGATGACCCCTTGATCTTTCAATTTTTGATCAATGGTTCCGTAAGCCACTGTATGGTTACGCTGAATGACCAGGTTTTGCTGTTCTTTTTCTTCATCTAAGAAATCTTTGATTTCATCTGGAAGTTCATCAAGAGATTCAATACGATCACCTGTTACGTGATGGTCGAACTCTGTGAAGTTCCATTTGGAGATATTCGTTTTATCTGGTTTCGGAAGCGGTAAAGATTCCGATTTCTCCAGGGCGCTAAGACGAAGGTTCTTCATCCATTCAGGCTCATTCTGCCCTTGGGAGAATTGTGAGATGTACTCTTTGTCATATGGTAGTGAGACTTCTACTGTCATGATTACCCTCCTATCTTAATTACGCGTTAACGGTTTCGTCTTCGATGCCAAGTTCCTGTTTAATCCAGTCATAACCTTCCGCTTCCAGACGCTGGGAAAGTTCTGGTCCACCAGATTTGACAACACGTCCTTGCATCATAACGTGTACTTTATCAGGAGTAATGTAGTTCAATAGACGCTGGTAGTGAGTGATGATCAAGCAGCCGAAAGCATCGTTGCGCATTTCGTTAATTCCTTTTGCAACGACTTTCAATGCATCGATATCAAGCCCTGAATCAATTTCATCTAGAATGGCAATCGCTGGTTGAATCATCATTAATTGAAGGATTTCATTACGTTTTTTCTCACCGCCGGAGAAACCTTCGTTAAGATAACGCTGCGCCATGTTTTTATCCATATCAAGCGTATCCATCTTAGCATCCATCTCTTTGATGAACTTCATAAGAGAGATTTCATCGCCTTCTTCACGGTGAGCATTAATAGAAGAACGCAGGAAGTCAGAGTTTGTTACACCACTGATTTCACTAGGATATTGCATAGCAAGGAATAGACCTGCTTGAGCTCGTTCGTCCACTTCCATTTCAAGAACGTTTTCGCCATCAAGCAATACTTCACCTTTTGTTACTTCATATTTAGGGTGACCCATAATTGCGGAAGCCAGTGTAGATTTACCAGTTCCGTTCGGTCCCATAACAGCGTGGAATTCCCCACCGTTGATTGTTAAATTTACACCTTTAAGGATTTCCTGACCTTCGATTTCTACATGAAGATCTTTGATTTCTAACGTTGATCCTGCCATAAATGAATACCTCCAGTATCTATTATTATAGAATGTCCATGTTGATCGGAAACAAAGAACTATTCTCAATTTATTCTCATTACAATCTTATATCATTTAGTGCTTGTTATCAACTTTTTCCCATTAACTAAAGCCAAGAGTCCGGACATGTAACGAACAATTTTCTACATTTTTCATGTGTATTATAACATGAAAAAATCAGGTGGCTAAAACACACCTGATTTTTTCATTTAATCGAATGATTTATCTATGCAATTGACGGTCGACCTGGGCAATCATTTTCTGACTCTCTTCGAATTCTCGTTGGCGTTTTTCTTCTACTTTCAAGCGTGTATCCAACTTCCTGCTGTACTCCGCATAACTCATGTTATGAGATTGGTGCATGGCTTTCTCCATATCAGCAGTGTAATTCAAATTCAGATCGTCACTAATAACGAATCAACCCTTTCAGATTATTTACACAATTTAAGGTACCACAAATACTATTCCCAAATAAAACTTCTTAAAACTTTAAATTCATGCAAAAGTGATCTTCATTATTGATGTAAGCGTTTACTGCAAGTGAGTATATAGAATACATCCGATTTCCTTGAATTTTCTAATAATTGAATCAATTGACCGTTGTCGTCAAGTCCATGTACGCATCCTGCACAAGCGTTACGGCCTGACTTAAAGCCGCTCCACCTCCAAATGCCGCAGCAACACCACAGGCTTCTAATATTTCCTTTTCCGTTGCACCCTGGTCGACGCAGCCTTGCGTGTGGTAGATCATACAGTACTCGTCCTGTGCAACAATGCTGATTCCTAATGCCATCAATTGCTTCTCTTTTTTAGATAATTCTCCAGCTTTAAAACATTCTTGTGTGAATTCATCAAACTTATGAGAAACTTCCGGCATGTGCTCTCTGAAGGCTCCCATTCCTTCTTTATAATCATGTAAGTACGTTTGCGTCCACGTCATATTTTGTTCCTGCATATGAAAACCTCCCAATAAAAATAAGTGACTGCGGTTAGTATAAACCGCAGTCACTTATTTTATCCGTTATTCAGCATCACTTGAGACCGGTACAACAGCACCGTCATATTCTTCTTTGATGAAGTTGACGATCTCTTCAGAACGAAGAACTTCTACAAGCGTATTTAACGCTTCATTGTCTTTATCTTCGCTATTAGCAGCAACGACGTTCACATAAGGAGAGTCAGACTCCTCGAGAATAATTGAATCTTCGCTGGGAGACAGACCAGCCTCAATAGCATAGTTTGTATTAATCGCTACAAGCACGTTTTCTTCACGCTGGTAAACTTGTGGAAGGTTAGCTGCATCTACTCCTGTATCAAATTCAATGTTTTTAGGATTTTCTACAATATCCTGTACAGTAGCATCTACTTTTTCCACACTTTCATCCAATTTGATTAGTCCCTCTTTCTCTAAGAGTGAAAGGACTCGACCATGAGTGGATACAGAACGACTCATGACTAGCTGCGTACCTTCTTCAACGTCTTCCAGGTTTTCATATTTTTGAGAATAAACTCCGATAGGCTCAATATGGATACCACCAAGGTTTGCAAAGTCATACCCTTTCTCTTCCTCTTGGGTCTCCATATAAGGAATCGTTTGGAAATAGTTAGCGTCAATACGACCTTCATCTAAGTCTTGGTTCGGTAAAATGTAATCCTGATATTCTTCAATCTTTAATGTGATTCCTTCTTCTTCAAGCATAGGTTTTGCTTTCTCGAGAACTTCAGCATGTGGAACACTGGTAGCTCCTACCTTAATCTCCTTTGTTCCACCTTCTTCACCTTCAGATCCTGATGCATTTTCTTCCTCGTTCGATGACCCGCAAGCTGCAAGAACAAGGATAAGCAATACAGCGATTAAACTCGTCCATAGTTTTTTCATTATTAATTCTCTCCCTTTTATTTATTTTATCTTTTATCCAATTTTCGTGAGATGGCATCTCCGATGAATTGGAAAATAAACACAATTAAAATGATTAAAATAGTACAAATGAATACAACATCAAAGTTACTTCTCTGGAACCCATAGAAATAGGCGAAATCGCCAAGACCACCAGATCCGATGGCACCGGCTACGGCGGTGTATCCAATCAATGCGATAGCTGTTACGGTTATCCCGGATATCAAAGCTGGCATCGATTCCGGAAGCAATACTTTAAAAATGATGGTCGAGTATTTAGCTCCCATAGATTTTGCTGCTTCCACGACACCTTTATCGACTTCTTTCAATGCAATTTCCACCAACCGGGCATAGAATGGCGCTCCACCAATAATCAGGGCAGGCAATGCTGCTTGTGGCCCTCGAATGGTGCCCAGCAGAAAATCTGTAAAGGGGAACAATAATAAAATGAGAATGATAAACGGAATTGCTCTGAATATGTTAACAATGGAAGCAGTAATCCAATTCAACGTTTTGTTATCCCAAAGACCCCCAGGTCCGGTCAAATAAAGGAGAAGACCCAAAAGCAAACCTAAAACGAATGTCCCAGCGACAGAAACCAGCGTCATATACAAGGTTTCATTTGTAGCTGTAATCATGTCTTCCATTCTTACGTTCGGGAACCATTCATTAAACATGTGGATTCACCTCCACTTCAACAGATGTGGATTCAATATATTCAATGGCACGCTCGACTTCTTTTTTGTCTCCATCAAATTGAACAAACATTGTTCCATACGCACCCTTTTGTGTTTGGGTAATCTTTCCATGTAGAATGTTGACGTCTAATTCAAACTTCCTTGATAAATCACTGATCAGTGCCTGATTTGTACTTTCTCCGACAAAGTGAAGACGTATAATTTCTCCAGAACGGTAATTATCTTTGATCAATTGCAAGGAGGTTTCTTTTTCTGGATCTCCCATCACTTGATCCACAAACTTCTTCGTGACTGGTTTTTGAGGATGAAGAAAAACGTCCAACACTTCCCCTTGTTCAACAATTTTACCTTCTTCCATAACCGCCACCTGATGACAAATTTTGCGAATGACGTGCATTTCATGTGTGATCAGAACGATTGTAAGGCCAAGCTTTTCGTTAATATCCACAAGAAGATCAAGAATCGAATCCGTGGTCTCAGGGTCCAACGCGGATGTGGCCTCATCACATAAAAGAACTTTCGGATTGTTTGCAAGCGCTCTGGCTATCCCCACTCTTTGCTTTTGTCCACCGCTCAATTGGGATGGATAAGAACCTCCCCGGCCTTTCAACCCGACCAATTCAATTAATTCATCGACACGTTTTTGCCTTTCCGCTTTAGGGATCCCGGCAATTTCCAATGGAAAAGCGATATTATCATGAACGGTACGTGACCAAAGCAAATTGAAATGCTGGAAGATCATTCCGATTTCTTGTCTGGCCAACCTTAATTTTCCTTTGCTTAATGAAGTAAGTTCCTGCTCATCGACAAGAATGCTTCCTTCTGTGGGATCTTCCAAACGGTTCAGTAAGCGAATAAATGTACTTTTACCGGCCCCACTATATCCGATCACTCCATAAATTTCCCCTTTGTTAATATTAAGACTTAAATCATCCACTGCTCGTACATCCTGATCTTTCGTGTGGAATATCTTTGATAGTCCTTTAATTGTAATCATGCTGCTTTCCCTCCACTTCAAAAAAAGCCACTCTGTAATGAGAACAGAGTGGCTTTTTTAATCATACCTAAAAATCTGTTCTCTCATCTGTCAAAGCTTAATACTTTGCAGGAATTGGCACCTGAGCAAAACAGTTTTGCCGGTTGCCGGGCATCATCGGGCCAGTCCCTCCGCCACTCTGGATAAGAGATTTTAATTTATTAAATTATTATCGCTTTAATTCGTTTAAGTAGTACAATAATGGATTGTAGCACCGTACGAATTTTGTGTCAACTCATAAACAGATTGTTCAGAAAAATAAAGTCGATCAAAACTGAAGAAATGCTTACATCTTCCATACAAAAACATCTAATATTCACTCGATTGACACAATAAAAAAATCCCTTCTTTAATAGAAGAGATTCATCGCTTTTACATTTCTCATCTATCAAAGTCAAAGACTTCGCAGGATTTAGCACCGTTCAGTTTACCTGCCGGTTGCCGGGCATCGTCGGGCCAGTCCCTCCGCCACTCTGGATAAGTGAAGATGTCGATATGAAATTAATAATTATGTTAGCATGGGAAATATATAAGCGTCAATCCATAACCTTCGCCTGATAAAAAGGAGAATGACATTGAGTAAACAAGCCCCTTTATTTGAACTACCTTACATCCACAACCACTCTTCCATTTATAAACTTGAAGAGGACTTAGGGAAAGTTATTGTCTTGACCTTCTGGGCTTCCTGGTGTCCAGATTGTGGAAAAGACTTACCTATGAAAGAACAACTTTTCAAAACGATGGACCATGATAAAGTAAAAATGATGACGATCAATGTAACTGGAAGGGAACGGAATATAGAGGAAGGCATCGAATTCAAGGAAAAGTTTTTAACACAACCAACTCTTTCTGACGAAGGACGATACGTCTATGACTTGTACAATTGTGATGGCGTTCCTTCCACCATCATCATTAATCAACAAGGAGAGATCCATGCGAATTTTGGCGATCAGTCCTCCTTTTTAGATATTGTAAGCAAATTAGGAGAAATCGTATGATATTCATAACAAAAAGACAGCAAAGACTCCGGAGTCTTTGCTGTCTTTTTCATTATCGAACTACTTCCACATTACATATAAGTTTTTTAGAGAATTTTTAAATTCTACAGTAGTGGTCATTTCCTGGGAAATACATACACTATTCAACAAAACCAACCACTTTCTCATACATATAGGAGACAGAATGAAAAGCATAAATCTTTTCCTCTACCTCCCCGCCCCTAGTAACCAGCAGACATGGAACACTTTTAATCTTAAAATGCTGCATCCATTCGGGGTGCAGAGAAGCATTCATTTCCTTAAAAACTTCTCGATCAAATACAGACTCCAGTGTTGTGAGCATTTGACGCGCAAGGTGACAAGTTGCACAAAAAGGGCTATGAACAAAGGTGAGGGTCGTTTGTGGAGATTCGAAGAACTTCTTTACTTCTGTTGTTTTTATTTCCTCCACAGTCATCCTCCTATATTAAATAGATCGACTTTACATTGAAATGTCTACTGAGTAAGGCTCTTGCCAATTCAGGTTCCGGCGTAGCTGCTACTTCCCTGAAAGCCTTATCTATGTAGATATGCTCGGCGTGAGGAAGCTCTTCCGTCAATTGTTTTCTTAATTTGTAGCCAGAGTCATCTTCATCCACTAGAATATACACGGTCCGATCATCTAAGTTATGATCAAAAATCATTTCTTCCATCCGCTCGATTCCTAAAGTACCATGGGTGCAGATGATTTCAATCTCTTCATCAAGAACTTTATTCAACTTCTTCTTATCTGTAATTCCTTCAACAATGACGATTCGTTCTCCATCCATCTTCATCACCTACTATATAGAAACAGACCATGCCAATCAGGCATGGTCTGAACATGATTAAGATCAAACGTGATCATGTCAGACAAGGTTTCTTAAAGCCCTGCCTGTCCAATGCACTATCCTTAGTCTTCATCGATCATTGCTTCATATTCTTCCGGGGTCATCAAGTCGTTGATTTGAGAGTTGTTACTTGGCTCAACAACAACCATCCAAGCTTTATCGTATGGAGATTCATTGACAAACTCTGGACTGTCTTCCAGGTCTTCGTTTACTTCTACAACTTTACCACTAAGAGGGGCATAAAGTTCAGAGACAGTCTTCACAGATTCTACGCTGCCAAATGGCTCATCCGCTTCTAGTTCATCCCCGACTTCAGGAAGTTCTACGAATACGATATCCCCAAGTTCTGATTGCGCGAATTCAGTAATGCCGACTCTTACTTTTTCCCCTTCTTCTTTCACCCATTCGTGTTCTTCAGAATAACGCAGATCTTTAGGTACGCTCATTTCAATTACCTCCAAATAATAATTATAGTTCAACACCAAATATAAACATAAAAGCTATAGGCTTCTATTCCCAATAATGTGCTCACTGAGACCAAACGTTCTCTAATTCTTCTTGCTTGAACCCTACCGTTGTTTTTTCACCATCGGTAAGGATGGGCCGCTTAATCAGCATGCCGTCAGATGCAAGCCACTCAATCATTTCTTCCTCTTCTGCTTCTTTTAGCTTTTCCTTCATGTTCAGTTCTCTATACTTTTTCCCACTAGTGTTAAAGAATTTTTTTGCAGGCTTATCACTAGTAGCTATAAAGCTCTTTAACTGCTCTTTCGAAGGGGGATTATTGACAATATGTACAGATTCGTAGTCAAACCCTTCCTCATCCAACCATTTTTTTGCTTTTTTACACGTACCGCAATTCGGGTACCAATAGAAGGTTAAAGACATCTACACACCCTCCTTCATTCTTGTTGTCTAATATTTTATCATAACGAAGGCAAAGATTTCATTTATTTCTATTATTGTCTTCACAATCACCACATAAAGTTCTTCCATAATAGCTCCCGTTTGTGGAAGACTCAGTTTCGAGACTTTTGTTGAGTTGATGGGGGCTGCGGGGAATGACTCGCTTTCCGCGGGAGCGCGGTGATCCTCCTCGAGCTTCGCTCTGCGGGGTCTCACCATGCACTTTTTCCCCGCAGGAGTCTCGCCATTCCCCTCCGCCCCTTAACCATTTAAGAGTCTCGAAAATACTCCCAAAATAAGCAGCTTTCGAGCGTAATAGAAGTTGGTGAATTCACTCTTAAAACAAGAGCACTTGTATTCTGAAGCTTTCTATAGAGCCCTTTTCAACTAGAAATCTGTAGTTTTGGAAGATGCTCCTACTGTGTATGTGGGTTCGTTTCTCACCTACATCGAATGGGGTGGTTGGGAAGCTGCGAGACTCCCGTGGGAGAAGAAGACAGGCGAGATCCCGCAGGGCGGTAGCCCGAGGAAGCTCGGCGCTCCCCCACAGGAAAGCGAGTTGCTTCCCAGCCATCCCTGACGCGCAACTCAGCAACGAGCCCCAAAACATCTCGAAACTGAGTCTTCCACAATCCTGCCATATTGTTTAACAAGGAAAGGTCATAACGAAGGCCTGCACCTTCGCGTTTTCGAAAGTGCAGGCCCTGTGTCACATTCATTCTATATTTTTTAGACTGAATATTTTTCGGCTTCGATCAATGCTTTGGCGATCTCGCGCTTCTTAGGAATAACGTTCGTCGGTGTATGGCGTGTCAGTTTCCTTAATGCACCAAGCATCATTCTTAAAGAATCCCCGGATTCCGCAGCAATCAATGTTTCCTTCGCATGTCCTTCGATTCGGTTGAAGGCTTCCTGCACATAAACTTGTGTATAAAGAAGTTTCTGTTTGTTCTTCTCTTCACCCGTTTTGTTGATCGCTTTTTCTGTACGAAGGACGGCAGATTCCATATTATAAATCTCGCCTACTATGTCCGCGATATTAACAAGGAGTTCTTGTTCATTTTCCAGTTTCTCTCCGTATTTCTGTGCGGCGAGACCAGCGGCAAGGAGACCAATCTTCTTCGCATTCTTCAATAAATATTTCTCTTGTTCCAGTACTTCTACGCCTGGCTCCTCAGGCATCATCATCATGATTTCTTCTTGAAGGGCTTGAGCTTTTTGAAGTAAAGGCAACTCGCCTTTCATTGCTTTTTTCAACAATGTGCCAGGAACGATCATACGGTTGATTTCGTTCGTTCCTTCAAAAATTCTGTTGATTCGAGAATCACGGTACATTCTTTCTACTTCGTATTCAGCCATGAAACCATATCCACCGTGTATTTGTACAGCTTCATCAGCAGCAAAGTCAAGGAGCTCTGTGCCGAATACTTTGTTTAATGAACACTCAATGGCATATTCTGCAATGACTTTTGCAACGGCTGCTCCGTCTTTCAGTTCTTCCTCTGATAATTTACCCATACTTTGTTCGAATAAGCCTACCGTACGATAGACGGAACTCTCATTTGCATACGTGTTGGCGGCTACGGAACCGATCTTTTCCTGAATCAATGGAAAGCTTGCAATTGGAGTCTTAAACTGTTTACGGTCCTTTGCATACTTGACCGAAAGTTCAATCGCTCGCTTAGCTCCACCTACTCCACCAATAGCCAATTTATAACGACCGACGTTTAAAATGTTGAAAGCGATGACGTGCCCACGGCCAATTTCTCCAAGCACATTCTCGACAGGCACTTCAGCATCTTCAAGGATCAATGTACGAGTGGAAGAACTCTTAATTCCCATCTTCTTCTCTTCCGGCCCTGTAGATACGCCAGGATAATCGCGCTCCACAATAAACGCCGTAAACTTATCTCCGTCGATTTTCGCATACACGACGAACACATCGGCGAACGCAGAGTTCGTAATCCACTGTTTCTCACCATTTAGAACATAATGAGTACCTGCATCATTTAACTTGGCCGTCGTTTTCGCTCCCAGAGCATCGGATCCTGAACCAGGCTCTGTTAGAGCATATGCTGCTATTTTCTCTCCTGTAGCAAGCAACGGAAGGTATTTTTGTTTCTGGTCTTCATTACCGAAGAAAACAATCGGCAGGGATCCGATTCCTACGTGAGCACCATGGGTAACGGAAAAGCCTCCAGCACGAGAAAACTTTTCAGTGATCAATGAAGAGCTAATCTTATCTAACTGTAATCCACCGTACTCTTCTGGTACATCAGCACCTAACAATCCCAACTCACCCGCTTGCTTCAATAAAGCAACGGAATGCTCGAATTCGTGGTTTTCAAGATTATCAATTTTTGGAACAACCTCACCAAGGACAAAATCTTCCGCTGTTTTTGCGATCATTAAATGTTCATCAGTAAAATCTTCCGGTGTAATCACATCTTCTGCAGCCAAATCTTCGACAATGAATCCTCCGCCTTTAATCATCTCTTTCAAATCGCTCATCTTCCTGTTCCTCCCCAAGTTAAATTAATTCAAATACTCCAGCGGCTCCCATACCGCCACCAATACACATGGTCACAACACCGAATTGCTCATTTCTGCGTTTCATTTCATGAATCAGGCTCAACGTGAGCTTTGTTCCTGTACATCCTAACGGGTGGCCTAAAGCAATAGCCCCACCGTTCACGTTAACTTTTTCTTCATCTAACCCAAGTTCACGTATGACTCGAAGAGATTGAGAAGCAAACGCTTCATTTAATTCAAAGAGGCCAATGTCGGATAAAGAAAGACCAGCCATACGTAAAGCTTTCGGTACAGCTTCAATCGGTCCGACTCCCATGATCTCCGGCTCCACTCCAGCCACTGCGAAGGAGCGGAATTTAACTAAAGGAGTAAGACCTTCAGCTTCTGCTTTTTCCCGGTCCATAACCATAACGGCTGCTGCACCGTCACTCATTTGCGAAGAGTTCCCGGCTGTTACAGAACCTGTTGTTGAAAAGGCAGGCTTCAATTTACCAAGCACATCCGGCGTAGTACCTGCTCGAACTCCTTCATCCATAGAGAATAGGGTTTTTGATTCTTTTATTTTGTTGTCTTTCCCAAGCTCACGGTTTGTTACTTCAACTGGAACGATTTCATCCTCAAATTTCCCTTCCTGGATCGCTCTAGCTGCACGTTCGTGACTCTGAACCGCAAATGCATCCTGATCTGCTCTTGAAATTTCAAAACGATTCGCTACTTCTTCAGCGGTATGACCCATGGACATATAGTACTCAGGAGCGTTTTCGACCAACTGAATATTCGGCTTAATCACATGGCCTCCCATAGGAATGAGGCTCATGGACTCCGCTCCACCTGCAATCGCTGTGTCACTGTGACCAAGCATAATTTTTTCTGAGGCATAAGCGATACTTTGCAAACCAGAGGAACAATAACGGTTAACTGTAATTGCTGGCACTTTATGATGAAGTCCGGCAAGGCCGGCAATGTTCCTAGCCATGTTCATTCCTTGTTCTGCTTCAGGCATCGCACACCCGATAATGACATCATCGATGTTGCCCTCATAATTGTTCGCTCTTTTCAAAGTTTCTTTAATTGTCAGAGCGGCCAAATCATCGGGACGCGTATGTGCAAGTGACCCTTTCTTCGCCCGGCCGACTGGTGTACGAGCTCCTGATACGATAACTGCTTCTCTCACGACTCTTCCCCCTCTTTTTTATTAAATTAATTACGTAGCGGTTTGCCTTTCATGAGCATGTGCTGCATACGAGCTTGAGACTTCGGCTCGCCTACAAGACTTAAAAAGGCTTCACGTTCAAGATCTAATAAATACTGCTCATCCACGAGCGTTCCTTCTTTCAACTTTCCTCCTGATAGCACAAAAGCTAGTTTTTCAGCGATTTTAAGATCGTGTTCACTCGCATATCCACTTAGAGCGAGTGATTTGGCTCCTAAAACCATTGTTGCATAGCCTTGCTCACCTACTACCGGAATTTTCGTCCGTTTAGGCGCCTGGTAGCCTGACCTCGCTAACCCGAGCACTTTTTGTTTTGCATCATGGAGAAGGTGATCTCCGTTGACACTAATCGCATCTTGTTGGTCTAAGAAACCATTCTCCTTCGCTTCCTCCGCTGAAGTGGAAACTTTCGCCATAGCGATTTTCTCAAACACACTGTTCGCAACCTTTTGAAGGTCAAAATCAATGCCTTCAGGTATGTTCCTCAAGTGCTTGATATAAAGTTCTTTATTTCCACCACCACCAGGGATCAGACCGACACCAGCTTCTACAAGCCCCATATAAGTTTCCTGTGAAGCCTGGATAGCATCAGCAGGCAGACAAACTTCTGCTCCACCTCCAAGCGTCATTCCGAAAGGCGCGGCAACGACTGGCTTATCCGAGTATTTCATTTTCATCATGCTGTCCTGGAAACCTTTTACGACCATTTCGATTTCAAAAAAGTTGAAATCCTGCGCTTCCATAAGGATCATTCCAAGGTTTGCACCGACACAGAAGTTTTTCGCCTGGTTTCCGATGACAAGACCTTCGAAGTTCTCATCTACATGATCGATGGCAAAATTAATCATCTGAATGATATCAAGCCCAATGGCATTGCTTCTGGAATGGAACTCCAAGCCGGCAACCCCATCGCCAAGGTCGATCAAGCTGGCACCAGCATTTTTCTTAATAACCTCCCGCTCTTCTTTCAAGCGTTTAAGGTTGATGACCTTTTCATTAAAGGACTGCTGCTTGTATTCTCCTGCATGATAGAAGTAAACGTTTCCATTTTCTTTTTTATAAAATGTATCGATTCCTTCATCCAACATTTTCTCTACCCACGTTGGAATCGTCTCTCCTTCTTTCTTCATACGCTCAACCGAAGTTTTCACTCCGATGCTGTCCCACATTTCAAATGGACCAAGTTCCCAACCGAATCCCCAGCGCATGGCCTCATCAATCGACGGAACATCATCAGCAATTTCACCGTATAATTCGGCTGAATAGAGTAGAACTGGTTTGACTACAGACCATACCAAGTCCCCCGCACGGTCCCCTTCAGCATGTACGAGCGTTTTCAATTTTCGCTGCGGGCCTTTTTCCTGTTTCGCCATTTCAGTGGCCTTGGTTTTTAACTTGCCTCGCTTCTCATATTCAAGGGTTTCAGGGTTAAGCTGCAGGATCTCACTACCCTTCTCACCTTTCTGCTTAAGGAAGAAGCCTTGCCCGCTCTTCGATCCCAACCAGCCTTTTTCAAGCATATTTTTCATAAAGGAAGGGGTTTCGAAAGCTTTTTTCTCTTCTCCTTCTACTTGATCGTACACGTTGTTAGCTACATGGATGAAAGTGTCAAGGCCTACGACATCAAGGGTACGGAACGTAGCGCTTTTCGGACGCCCGATCATCGGTCCTGTAACAGAATCCACCTCTCCGACTGAGTAGCCTTTTTCAAGCATTTGCTGGACAGTCACTAAAAGGCCATACGTTCCAATTCGGTTTGCAATGAAATTAGGCGTATCTTTCGCTTCGACGACACCTTTACCAAGAACATCCTCTCCGAATTCTTTCATGAATTGAAGAACATCTGGACTTGTATGTTTCGTCGGAATCACTTCTAATAACTTCAAATAACGTGGCGGATTGAAGAAGTGTGTGCCAAGGAAATGAGCCTTGAAATCCTCGCTGCAATCTTCGGACATAGTCTCAATGGAAATTCCAGAAGTATTGGAACTTACAAAAGAGCCTGTTTTACGGTGGCGATCAACGTCGGCTAAAACCTTTTTCTTGATATCAAGGTTCTCAACGACTACTTCAATGACCCAATCGACTTCGGATAAACGTTCCATATCATCTGTAAAGTTTCCGACTTCAATTAGATTAAGGTTTTGTTTACTCGTTAGTGGTGAAGGTTTTTGTTTAAGAAGTGCTTTTTTATTTTCAGCAGCAATTCGGTTCCTCACAGCTTTATCTTCCAGCGTGAGCCCTTTTTTCGCTTCTGCATCCGTCAGTTCACGAGGGACGATATCCATCATCAAAGTAGGAATTCCTACATTCGCTAAATGTGCGGCGATCCCTGCGCCCATTACTCCTGATCCAAGGACGGCTGCCCGCTTGATTTTGTGATTCATTACATTTCCCCCTATCTTATTTGAATGAATACTCATTCATTTTACAGCCAAAAAAATAAGTACGGCTAATTCGTATCTATGTATAATATAAAATATTTTCAGACATTTCGCAATCCTTTTCTCCATAATTCTGTGAAATCTTACCTTGGATTTTTCTGGTTCATGTATTCTATGCATGATTATCTCAAAGGATGCCCGCATAACCGCGGGCATCTAATTATTTTCCGAATACACCTTTTAACACAAAAGCAACGTTCGCCGGTCTCTCAGCGAGCCTTCTCATAAAATAGCCATACCAATCATTTCCATAAGGGACATACACGCGCATCTTATAACCTTCTTTAACTAACTCCTCTTGTCTTTCCACTCTGATTCCATAGAGCATTTGGAATTCAAATTGTTCCTTTGATATATCCTTTTCTTCAACAAGAGATTTCGTGTATTCGATCATTCGATCATCATGACTGGCTACGGCTGTGTAATTTCCGTTAAGCAAATGGATACGGATAATTTTTTTCAAATTTTCATCTACGTCTTGCTTGTCAGGGAAAGCGACCTTCGGTGACTCTTTATAAGCGCCTTTAACAAGTCGTAAATTCGGATTGTATTTATCGAGTTCTTTTATATCATCAACGGTGCGATATAAGTAGGACTGTAATACGGTTCCGATATGCTCGTAATCCTCACGCAGCTTCTTGAAAATTTCAAGTGTTTTTTCGCATCTTTCGTAATCTTCCATGTCAATGGTAACAAACACATCTTTTTCTTCAGCGACATCCAGGAGCCTGCGCATATTCTCCATGACAAGGTCTTCTGATATATCAAGACCCATGGAAGTTAATTTCAAAGAAAGCTGGGAATCCAACTGATGTTCTGCAATCGCTTCAATCGCTTTTATACAGCCTTCCGCTGCTTCCCTTGCTTCGGCTTCACTATCGATAAATTCCCCTAAATGGTCGATGGTCACAGCCATCCCCTTCTTGTTCAATTCTTTGATTGTTTCAACGGCATCCGGGACCGTTTCTCCCGCTACAAACTTTCCTGCACCAAAGCGAAGACCATATTTCTTTGCCAATTTCGTAAAAAAGCGATTTTTTGATAAAAAAAGAAAAAAGTTTCTGAGTATCCGTTCCATTCTCCAACCCCCTAAACCTTGTTCCCGTTCACAAAAATTGCTCAGATTTTTCTGTCATGTAATCGTTAACATACTACTATTTTATCATTTATTAGATGAAATGGGTAAAAATAATGTTTCCTTCGACAAACTCCCAGCTCTTTCACCAACGTATTTCCTACCTTTGATTGCTGACTTAATTTTTTCTTATATAAATGAGGATGGAGGTCATAATAAAAAATGAAAAAAGAAGGAGGAAACGTGATGCAACAACAAAATCAATCCATGCAGCAAGCCCAGCCTATGTCTCAAGTACCTGACATCGTGAGCACAAAAGATCAGCTTTATCTTGCTGATATGTTGTCCTGGAATTTGAATGCTTGTAAGAAAGCTCATTTCTTTGCACAAAACTGTCAAACACCGGAAATACAGGCCGCTTTAGAAGAAGCTGGTCAAATGCACCAGCGTCATTATGATAAGCTGCTAAATCATTTGAATTCTCAATCCCAAACAACCAACTGAGGAGGAACATCATGAATCAGACTCAAAAAATACAGAATCCTGAAACAAACGTGCCTAAAACTCCACAAATGAATGAGAGAGACTTTGTTAATGATCAGCTGTCAACAGAAAAGTACATGACCGCTTCTTATAACATTGCATTGAACGAAGCTAGCAATCAAAACCTTTATCAGGATCTTGCTACCATTTTCAAGGAAACGCAGGACTGTCAACGCAACTTATACAACCTCATGTTTAAAAATGGATGGTATGCGCTTGAGCAGGCGGAAAAACAAAAAATCGATCAGACGTATCAACAATTCACAGGGTATAAGACCCAATTGCCATACAACGTCCAGTAATTTATAACGATTGTAGAGCTAAAAAAGAAGCCCGGGCATCCCGGGCTTCTTTTTGTTTATCCTACAGGCTCATACCCTTGAGCCTCTACGGCTTCTTTCATCATCTTTTTGCTTACATAAGCTTCATCATATGCGATGTTTACTTTCCCGCTGTCTAAATCAACTTCAACACCATGTACCCCTTCCAGTTCTTGAAGGGCACCCTTTACGGACTGCTCGCAGTGATTACAAGTCATACCATTTACTTCTAATGTCATTTCCATGATTTCACAACCTTTCTCAATCTAAGCTCTTATTGAACTATTCCACAAAATAGTGATTCTTTAACATATTTTTATAAAAGTATGTGCTTTAAGTATTAAAAAACCCGCTTCCTGTATAAGGAGCGGGTCAACTAATAGCTACAATATTTTTTTAGAGCCTGATGCAGAGAATTCATAAAAATAATCTCTGATGAAAAATGAATGATTTGAATACGCTTCACCTGCTCTGGACGAATGCCGGTGATGATGACTTGTAAGCCCATATAACATAATGAGGTCATTAAATTTTTCAATAATTGAGCTCCATCCTCGTCGATTTGTCCTACTGCGGTAAAATCAAAAAGAACCTTGTCCGTATCCTCATTCTGAGTGGCGTGCAGCAATGGCTCTTCCACTGTGTACATTTTATCAGCCGTAATATGACCAAAGAGCGGGATTAAAGCTGTTTCTTCTGTTAAGCGTATAAATGGAGCAGAAAGGCGATTTCCATGTTGAATGGCCTCTTCCAATTTTTCCTTTTCTTCCAGGAGTTGAAAGTTTGTATCATTTAATCGGGAGCGCAGTTGATCCATGGTCTTCGTGACTTTCGATAACTGTTCGTCCTTTGGAATAATCAACACTTCTGCATACAAATCATTTTTCCACTTCACATGCATATCGCATGTGACTGGATTTTTATCTTCCTTTAAAGGTTTGAGAGCAATTTCTATAGAGAGTTTATGAACCTCAGGAGTAACCCATCTCTTTATTTTAGACAGGCTCCCTTCGTCCATGATCTCTAATAAATGGTTTACTTCACCGAACATCGTAACAGCTTCATCAGATAAGGACTCAATTTTAAAATTTTTATTCATGATTAAGTGCGGCAAAGGGAAGCTGCGTTCAACTCGTTTCATTAATCGTTTCTTCCCTTCCTTCGTTGAACCACCGCTTTAGATCACCGAGGTCCTTGACAACCATTACCTGATCGGATTCAAACTCTTTCAAATCGTATTCCTTTGCTAATCTGCCACCAATCATAATCAATGGGTTCCAATCTAATTCAGCAAAACGCTCCAACACCATTTTAATCGTCTTTAAACGATAAGGTAAAGCCGCCGAGATTCCGATAACGTCAGGGCGATACTTTTCAATTTGGGTAAAAGAGTGTTCCATAGGAAGAGCCGGTCCTAAATATCTCACTCTCCATCCATGCTCTTTAAACGTATCGGCCACCATTTTCAAACCTATGTAATGCTGCTCTTCTTCTACACCAAACAGCATAGCTTTGAAATTTTTTTGTTGTTTCCTGCTTACATGACCGCTTTCCGCGTCTAATTTCGAAAGCACAAAATCACAAATGGTGGTAGCTAAATGTTCGTCCGCCACGGATATTTCATTCCTCTCCCATAATTCTCCAACATAATACATGGCGGGGGTGATGATGTCTCCATATAGGTAAGCTCTCGGATATGTTTCTAGCATCGTTTTAATAAATTCTATTGCACCCTGGTCATCTCCCTGAAGGAAATAATGGGCTAATTGTTCGTGTTGCATTTCCAAAGTACTCACCTCTTTGAAAGTGTTTCCAAATGTTGTAAGGCCGCTTGTAAATATTTGATATAACACTGTTTTTCTTTCTCATCTACCAGGTCCATATCTTTCAATAAGCGAACGAGACGTTCATAATTATCAATGATTAAAGAAGTAGGAACATTCCTCGAGGTAAGAACCGTATTAAGCCACTTCGTATAATCCATAAAAAAATCGATACTATCCATCTCATAGGCCGCTTGTAAATGATCTAAATGATGGAAGTTATCTTCTTCGGTTCGGTCTCTTCCGTTCTGACCGAACTTTTCCCAAAGGTACGGATATGCCTCGTAAATTTCATCTGCTACTAAATGAACTAAGCGGCTTTGCTCAGACTTATTCACGTTGCGACCACCTCGTATTTAGAAACCTTCGGCACGATCCCTTGAAGTTCCTGATCAGGATACTGCTTTTCTAATTCATGAATTTTCTTAAACTGTTCACTACGAGCCCATTTAAGATAAGCATCTTTAGATTCCCACTCCAAGTGTACCGTCAGCTCACCGGGCTTTTTGTCATTTTGTAGCAGTTGAAAGGAAATAAAACCATCCGCCTGGTCTACGAGGCGTGATCTTTTTTTGTATATATGAATTAACTCATCTGCTTTATGGTCTGGTACCTTCACCATAGAATCTACGACGAACATGTGTCATTCCCCAATCTGATTTATTTTCATTAAATATTATTTTATCATAACCATTTCTTTTATGTATAATGTTAAGATTCTCCTTAAGTATAACGAAGATAGGTCATTACCGTCCTGTGAGAAACGCCCCTATAAGTAAGGTACAGGGAGGGATTACGAAAATTGTTATTCCAGTCAAATGATTTACTGCTCCTCATTTAAAACTTCCCAAATAAAAAAGGTGCCGGCTTTAGCACCAGCACCTTTCTGAGATTATTGCACAACTTCATCAAGAACATGCATCTCTTCATGGTCGAGAAGGTTCTTGTTGATCATGTCTTCGGCTTCTTTATTCATATTGTCCTGCAGATCTTTCAGCTCTTCTTTATCACCGACAAGATAGAAGCGCTCCCAGCCATAATCTTTAGCTAGTTTATCAATCTTAGGAGCTACACTCTTGTACCATCGATAACGGTTGGCTTCGAAGCGCTCTTGGAATTGATCTCTCTTGGAAGTCTTGGCACCACCAGATCCCATGGAAGGCTGTGCACGGTGTGGCCCTTGATGCTGCCTCCAATCTTCCGTATCCAGGTCAAGTTCAAACAACTGGGTATCATTCAATGTTCCAAGTTCTGCATCAATCAATTTGATTTGATTCTTCTGAGTTAAGACGATTCCTGTTTTAGGGAACTTGTTCTGCATCTCTTTCAATTGATCCAGGACAGGTGTTTCTTCCCAGTAGAATTCTGTCTTCACTGGCATTTGGAAACGCTCAGCAAACCATACCGTGTCATCGCCAGTGGCAAATAAAACAACACTCTTAGCGAAGTTTTGTTCATTTTCTTCTATGAATTGCTCCACTTTTTCTTTTACTGCCCAATAGTTTCTCTTTTCATCCGAATCTCCATCTTCTTGAAGATAGGATTCGAAATTATTCAATCCGTTTTTCAAATGGATCTTCCATTCTCCCCCTTGTTGATCGGGGTCGGAAGGGTCGGTGTTTAGATACATCGTAAATACTTTTTGTGGTTTTTCTAAGTGTACTGCCTCTAGTTTCTTTATTTCTTTATTTAAGTCCATAAAACAGCGACTCCTTTCAAGAATTGTAAATCGAATCTATTCTTTATGTTTCCTGAAAAAGAAGTGCTTAAACTTATTTCCTAGAGGTCATTGGTTTTTCTCGATAATTTTTTGTTTGAGTTTTTTCAATTCAAGCTCAAATTGCTCTTTTTCCTCGGTTGTTAACGTTTGACTGCCATACCGCACTTTTTGATAAAGGACGGTCGATTCAATAGTAAGACCAATCCTATGAAACCAATCCTCGATTGATTCATTTGAATATCTGCCACATCCATTCCGGGCTGCAAAATGTTCAAAGGTGCGAAACTGCTTTCTCACCCATCCTTCTGTGCGTGACCTATGAAAAGAAAAAGACGAGGAAGATCTCTTTTTCTCATCTTCACCATACGCATAATACTGATAGTTGAGAACATCAGTGGCTGTTTCCATATCTATGTTCACTCTTTTTCTCAAAAAGAAAAAGGTGATCAAAGCCAAAAAAAGTGCAACGACGATTAGGACGACGGTTCCTGTTTCAATCGCTTCTGCTACTTTTTGAGTGGTTTCTTGATTGCTATCATTCATTCGTTGGAGCTCTTCTTGCCTTTCTTGAGATGAAAACTTCATTTCCGGTAAAGAACCTTCTTCCATAGGCTCGATTCTAGAAACGTCAAGACCTATTTTGGCGAGGAGTGTCAAAACCCCGTTGATTCCTACAAGAAAGGCGTACGAAACTCCACTCCAGATTGTTCCAATCAATGAACGTAGATATGGAAAAAGAAGCAAAATAACCGAGGTACCTGTGATTAAAGAGAGAAAGATGACGGAGAGACTCTTCCATCCTCCTTTTCTCTCCCTTCTCGCTACGTTGTAATAATGTGAAAAAGCATACCCTCCCCACGTTACAACGTATAAGGAAATCAGTGCGTAGACTACGTCCCAGGATTGGAAAAAGAAAATCATGATAAAAGTCAAAATCGATGTGTACAAAATTAATGATATTTCATGATTCAAATCAGGATCTCTTTCATGACGGTAATATCTCCATACAAGAAATGATCCGACGACGAATCCTAGCAATAAACTAGCGCCCACAAAATAGGCAATCATTATGATCATCGCTAAACTAAACAGATAGGGGAAAAAGCCTGACGACCATCTTCTTATAAGAAAAAATAGAACGATGCTAACGATCACATATGTACTAAACAGAACATAGGAAAGGGATAGAGACGTCCATTGAATCAAAGGGAAAAGAAGCACGAAAAAAAGCATCGCTTCCCCTAAGGTCTGATAAACAAAAATGATATTCCTTTGACCTTCCACCATATTCAAGCACCCCCTCTTTGTAAGGCGGGGCGTAAATAGGCAGATGAACCATCCATCTGGACCTGAAGCACAACAGTACCTCTAGATTGCCAATCTTTTAACTTATCTACGTTTCCATCAGGAATTTCCCCCACAATGAGAACAACTTTACTGCTTAAGCCGCGCGATCCGAACCAATGGAACAGTTGATCCATGGGCAGCAGCCGTTGTTCTTTATCAATCCGGGCCAACATTTCCAGGGAGTGTCGTAAATGGACACTGCCCTCCCCTTTTTCTTGATAAAAATAAGGGTTTCTTTGAGGTTTTCGCATATTAATGATCATTTCATATGGATAGCCCCGTTCTGTTGCCGTATAGCATAAATAACAGGCATAGGACAACAATGACTCGAGGCGGGGAGACAAATGCTCATTTCCTAGCCTCGTTTGTTCCACTACGTTGACGATGATCGTCCAACTCCCATCCACCTGGCGCTCTAATACTTTCGTCTTCAAAGATTGTGATTTCGCACTCGCTTTCCAATGGATTTTATGAAAGGCGTCCCCCTGTTCGTAATCACGCGTTCCCACCGGTGTTAGAACATCTTCATAGGGTGAAAAATTCGCGCGTTGTTCCCCGATGGATGGATGAATAAATTCTCTGACACCAAGTACAGGTACCGGAGTTGGATAAACGATAAACTCTGTTTGATACGGTTTTTTATACCACATTTTTATAGGAGTGAAATTCAGTAAATGGGGAAACCGGAACGAAATATTCCTTGCTTTTGTTACGCCGCGTTTTTCAGCTCTTACTGGTATATGCACAATGGATTCCCCACGACTCATTAACGAAAAAGGTAATTTGAATGAATAGGAATGGTTCAATTTATTCATCATTTCGCTTCGACTACTTACCATTTTTCCCGTTTCAAAGGACAACGTTCCATTTAACATAGGAACCCTTGAATAATTGTTCATGTGGATTTTCCATTCTGTTTCATCTCCTGGAAACAAACGAACGGTACGTTTGACATTTTGCAGCTCAAAATCCGAACCACTATAATGATCGAAAATCTTACTTCCAAGTATAAATATGATGAGAAGACCAGTAGGGAAATAAAAAATCGGCTGATTGATGATAAACCCGACCAATCCGGTGAAGATCACCGCAGCCAAAACACCATCATAAAACCTTCTTCCCAATCCGAGTTGCTTTTCCCAATGATTCACTGTACCGACCCTGCTTCAACGGGAACCGGAACTTCCTGAATCACTTCCTGGATCACCTGGCTTTTTGTTTTCCGTATGGACCCCTCCATAGAAAGGACAATACGGTGTTCCAACACATAAGGGGCTAAAAATTTCACATCTTCCGGGCGGACAAAATCATTTCCCAATAGTAACGCCCGAGCCTGACTCGCTCTCATAAAAGCGAGGGCTCCCCTCGTACTGACGCCTAACTCGATATCCTCACTTTCACGTGTCAACCGAACAAGATCCAAAAGATAATTCATCGTATCATCGGCAATGGCAATGTCTTTTGATTGTTCACGGATATATAAAATTTCTTCTAACGAGATTTGTGGCGTGAGTGTTTCAAACGGTTCATTTTTTTGATATGTTCTTAAAATGTTTTTTTCTTCTTGTTCCGTGGGGTATCCCATGTCGATCTTGAACAAGAACCGATCCAATTGGGCTTCAGGAAGAGGAAACGTCCCATGGTTTCCTTCCACAGGGTTCTGGGTTGCAATGACAAAGAGTGGTGGAGCAATCTTTAACGTTTCACCATCCACAGTCGTTTGCTTTTCCTCCATGACCTCAAGCAGACTGGACTGCGTCTTCGGAGTAGCCCGGTTGATTTCATCTGCGAGGAGAACATTCGTCATGACCGGACCTTCACGCAATTCGAATTCCTGGTTTTTAGGATTAAAGAATTGAATGCCTGTGACATCACTTGGAAGGACGTCCGGAGTAAATTGAATCCTTGAGAAATGACCATCCATCACTTTAGCGAAACTTTTAGCTAGTTTCGTCTTCCCAGAGCCAGGCACACTTTCCAGAAGTGCGTGTCCATCTGCAATGATGGAGACAAACAACAGCTCCACAACCTCATCTTTTCCGAGGATCACTCGACCGATCGTTTCTTTCGCTTTTCTTATTTTCTCTATACTCATTATGTAAAAGCTCCTTTGTACTAAAACTTCAGTTATCCATTATACCAAATTATGTTAGATAATTCTTTCAATTCAGATGAGTCGCTGTCCTTATGAATGTTCCAACATAAATATTTTTACTCGTGACTGGTGAATGATCAGTTGGTCTGAGTCGTTGACTTGGAAATTTAATTTCTGACTCTTTATGTTTGTAAAAGGATATAAGAGCATAAAAAAGACCCGCTCTGAGGAGAGCGGGTGTTGGGTTATTATTCTTTTGTCCATTCATCGATAAGGTCTTGATGCTCGTCAATCCACTTTTGAGCACCTTCTTGGGCGTCTCCAGCTTCATTAATGCTAGCCATTAGGCTGCCAAGCTGATCATCGTTCAACATAAAGTTGTCAAACCACTTGACCACTTGAGGCTGATCCTCTTCTAATCCTTTGCGCGCAGCGTAAGAGATGTTTTCGGAATCGCCATAAACGTTTTTAGGATCTTCCAAGAACTTCAGATCCATTTCAGAGAATCCCCAGTGCGGCTTCCATAGAGTCGCTACAATAGGTTCTTCACTTTCCATGGAACCCTTCAACTCTGTAATCATTGTTGGCTCAGAAGATGCTGCAAGTGTATAATCCAACCCATATTCACTGATAACTTTGTCAGTCAGAGACATGATACTTGCTCCTGCATCAATTCCTACGATCTGCTTATCAGGAAATGCATCGGAGCCTTTCAAATCTTCAATCGAATTAATATCTTCCATATAACTTGGTACAGCCAGACCTAATTTTGTTCCTTCATACCAAGTTTCTCGCCAGTCGATATCTTCTTTATATTTTTCATAAAACGCTTTGTCCGTGTTCGGAAGCCAGATTTCCATACCGATATCTAGATCCCCACTGGATAAAGCCTCATATAGAAAACCTTTTTCTACTTGTTCCAGCTCTACGGTGTAGCCCTTTTCTTCAAGAACAAGCTTCCACATGTTCGATACAGCAACGTTCTCCGCCCAGTTGTTCATACCAATTCTGACGGTTCCTTTTTCTTCAGAAGTTTCAGCATTGTCTCCTTCGTTTTCGTTACCATTTGATGTATCTTCTCCTGAGTCGTCGCCACAAGCAGCTAAAGTTAAGAGAATACCAAGAAATACAGCCGGTAACCATTTACGCCATTGTTTCATAACAAATGACCTCCTCTAAGTATTCATTTATTTTCTATGTGATTCATATATTCAAACACAATTTGAAATTATACCATAAAGTAATTCAAGTTCAAACAATTTAAACTGTATAAAATGTACCCCTGTATGATTATTCCACACCAGGTCATCCAAATTATGGATGACCTGGTGTGGCTATATTTACCAATTATTGTTTTTTGTGAGCGCGGCGGTCTGCGGCTTCTGCTCTTTGTTGAGCGATTTTATCTTCGCGATCCGCTAATTCTTCAGAGAACTCTACATCAATGTTCTTCTGATTTTTAGGCGTTTGAGGTAACTTGCGTTTTTGTTTCCCTTTGTTTTTACGGTGTTCGTCTCTACCCATGTTCTTCCCCTCCTTCTTAGTTGGAACAATGGTAGTATTTTTCGAATCACCAAAAATATTCTTAAGATAGAGCCGAATTATTCGGTCCAAAAATCTACCTTATGGGGGTTTTCACACTTTTTACATAAAAAGAACCTAAAGTCCCCACATTTGTTAAGGAATCGTAAAGGATGAACCATTGGTTGGAATCTCACTTTTTTTGGAAACTCTTACAAAATCTATTTCAAACGCTTCCAATCGCTCCATAATAAGGCCGGTGGTTCTTATGACTTATGGGAACGATTCCACATTTCCTATATTGCCAGTTTTTCACACTCGGTATACAGTTGATTTTGCGCAACCGGTTGACGCAAAAAAACTATCGAGGTGAAAAGCGAACATGCACAAACCATCCAAAAAAATCTCCCGCTTAGTTGCTACTACAGCTATCGCAGCTACGGTAATAGCAGCACAAGCGCCGAATGTACTAGCGGTAACACAACCCCACCCTGATCAAGAGCTGAACCAGGAGGCTGTAAAAAAACAACTTCAAGTAGAAGGTTTGGAACAGCTTGAAAATGGAGTGAAGCTTGATTTATCCTCTGATCAAACCGCTTTTATCCGTCTTTTTTCAGAAGATATGGCAAAGGTTTCTATTTTAAAAGAAGGGGAAGAAGAGTATTTCTCTGAAGCCATCAGCAAAAAAGAATGGGACACCCCTTCTTTTGATGTTTCTGAAGAGAATGGCGAAATCACTCTCACTACAGACGAAATCACCATCAAAATAAAAAAAGAACCTTTCGGCGTTAAATTCCTTGATAAGGAAGGAAACGTAATTAACGAAGATTACATGCAAAACGGTTCTGGATATGACGGTGAAAAGCCTTACGTATATAAAAAGACGACAGAAGATGAAGCTTTTTACGGATTTGGCGAACAATCCGGACTTGAAGTAAACCAGCGTGGTGAAAGCATTGGAATGTTCAATACGGACGCTTATGCATATGGAACAGACACAAAATACTTATACACATCCATTCCATTCTTCATCGGTCTAAAAAATGAAAAAGCATACGGCATGTTCTTCGATAACACGAACCGTTCTTATTTCGAAATGGCGAGTGAGAGTGACGATTATTATTACTTCTACGCAGATGACGGTACATTAAACTACTACTTCATGTACGGTCCTGAAATTGAAGATGTACTCGATCGTTACACTGAATTGACAGGTAAAATGGACAAGCCTGCCAAGTGGACGCTTGGTTTGCACCAATCCAAATGGGAATATTCAGCTGAAGATATTGAACGTGTAGCTGAAACGTATCGCGAAAAAAAGATTCCCGTAGACACCATGCATTTTGACATCGACTATATGGATGAATATCGTGTCTTTACGTGGGCTGATAAATTTGGTGACGAAGCTCTTCATCAAAAACTAGATGACATGAACTTCAAAAAAATCACAATCAACGATCCTGCTGTCAAGAAAGATCCTGGTTACTTCATGTACGATGAAGGGACAGCCAACGATTACTGGGCAAAGAATCCTGATGGATCAAACTTTGTAGGTGAAGTATGGCCTGGAGATTCCATGTTCCCTGACTTTTCAAAAGAAGAGGTGCGTGACTGGTGGGCAAGCAAGCACGACATCCTTTTTGATAAAGGAATCGATGGCGTATGGAATGACATGAACGAACCAGCTGTATTCGACGGTCCTTACCACACCATGCCACTGGATGTAACCTTTGGCGAAGGTGAAAACAAACGAACACACGAGGAATACCATAACCTCTATGGACATGATGAAGCAGAAGCTACATACGATGCTTTTGAAATGTACAAACCAAATGAGCGTCCGTTTGTATTGACACGTGATATGTACGCAGGTTCTCAACGGTACGCAGCTCTTTGGACAGGTGACAACGTCAGTGAATGGGATCACTTAGAAATGTCTCTTCCAATGAACATGAACGTCGGCCTTTCAGGTGTACCGTTCGTAGGAAATGATATTGGTGGTTTCGCTGGACGACCTGATGCAGAAATGTTTGCCCGCTGGATCGAAGTCGGTGCCTTCCTACCATTCTCTCGTATTCACTATGATAGTGATAAAAAAGCTGAAGGTAAGAAACAGGCGCAGGAACCTTGGGCTTTCGGTCAGGAAGTCGAAGATATCAGTAAGAAATACATTGAGATGCGCTACAAATTGATGCCTTACCTTTATAATGCATTCATCGATGCTGCCGAACAAGGGACTCCTGTTCAACAACCGCTTGTTTACCAATTCCAAGATGATGAGAAAACCTATAATGTAAGTGATCAATTCATGTTCGGAAAAGCAATGATGCTCGCACCAATTGTGGAACAAGGACAAACTGAGCGTGACGTTTACTTGCCTGAAGGAGAAACGTGGGTGGACTATTGGACGGGTGAAGAGTTTGACGGAGGTCAGACCATCACGACAGAAGCACAACTTGATCACCTTCCTATCTACGTCAAAAAGGATTCTATAATCCCTACTCGTGAAGTACAGCAATATACAGGTGAAAAGCCACTTGAAAACCTTGTTCTAGATACCTATCTGAATGAAAAAGCGACCTATTCCTTCTATGAAGATGATGGCGCAACATTAGATTACAAGGATGGCGAGTACAATGTGACGGACCTGGAAGTGAAGCGTAAAGGGAAGCACATTGAATTCAAGAAAAAAGAAAAGGCTACTGGTTTCGATACGGACTTAGAATCTTACACACTGAAGCTTAATGGCGAAGAAGCACCTAAACGTGTACGTGCTGCAAAAGCGAAGTACAAGGAAGTCAGCTCTGTAGAGGAAGTAAAATCCACTCAAGAGACCTTCTTTTATGACAATGAAGAAGAAGCTCTTTATGTGAATGTTCCAGCTGATGAAAAGCATAAAGTGAAGATTTTCTTCAATGGTAAAAAAGATAAAGCAGGTAAGCCTGATAAGAAAAAATAAAGGGCATCCAAGCCTATCTTTAGGATTGGATGATTACAAATCCTGAAGGAATCTCCATCTAACATATTCAATAAATCAACATGGCTAGCAGATCATCTGCTAGCCATTTGTTATAAGGCTGATCTATATATGAGAACAAAATACTGCTAGCACGATCATTTATAATGATTGTTCTACTCTTCATCTTTCAATAGTTTGATTCTAAAGCGGAAAGCACGTAGATCCAAGACCTTTATAAAGATCAAGCAAAAACCAGGTGACCATGCACACTTCAGACCTCAAATAAACAGTTCCTTCGATGGCCGACTCTCCTTTTACCCTCCCTCACTTGGAATACTGGGAAAGGAATGCAGTTGAATATAAAGGAGAATAAAAAAACCCCACCGCGTCCGGTGGGGTTCTTATGTTATTGCTGCATAGCTTCCTGCTCATACGTTTGTCGCCCACGAGTAATGGAGAAATAGGCGGTGGCCAAAGCGACAAGCACGAAAAATCCTCCAACAGTTGCGTTATGAATAACGGAACTCTGCTCAATGACAATTCCACCGATGGAAGAACCAAAAGCAATTCCGAAATGCAATGCAGAGTTGTTCAAGCTTTGCTGAATATCTGACGTTTCAGGTGCCGAGGAAATCAGATAATTTTGTTGTGCAGGTGTTACAGCCCAGCTCAATGCACTCCAAATCACCATCACCATTAAGAATAATGGAAGGGAAAATGTGACATGCGGAATTGTGAAAATAGCGACCGCAAAGACGAGGATAATGCCGAGAATGCTTCTCTCAGACCCAAATTTGTCCGATAAAAAACCTCCGACTCCTCCCCCCATAACGGCAGCGACACCGAAGATGAAGTAAACAATGCTCACCCAAGTCCCGTTCATCCCCATTTCCGATTTAAGAAATGGAGTCAGATAAGCATACAAGGCAAGGTGCCCTGTCAAAAACAAAAACGAAGTCAGCTGTGCAGAAAAAATCTTTTTATTTTTTAACGTACGTAGTTGTTCTTTCACAGAAATGACAGGTTTCGGAGCAATATTCCCTAATGAAACCCACACAGCCACAAAAGAGAGTAAAGACAGTACACTAATCAGTAGAAAAGGTGCTCTCCATCCAAAGCTGTTTCCAATAGTCAGCCCGATAGGCACTCCAAGAACAAGGGAACCACTGATTCCCATAAAAATGGTACCAATCGCTCTTCCTCTATACTCTTTAGTAACAATGGCAGAAGCAATTGTCACAGCGAGCACCACAAGCAATGATCCACTCGCCGCTGTTAATACCCTTGCAAGCATAATTGTGGAATAATTCGGGCTCAAATAGGCGAGCATGTTTCCAAGAAAGAAAATAACTAACGTGACAAGCATCAATTTTTTCCGGTCAAACCGAGCGGTTGCCGTAAGTAAAACCGGTGATGCCACCGCAAATACTAAGGAAAAAATAGTGATCAATAGACCCGCTTGACCAAGGGTGATACCAAGATCATCGGCAACAAGGTCTAAAATCCCACCGATAATCAATTCAACGGTTCCGACGACAAAGGCAACAAGTGCTAACAAATAAACTTTTTTATTCATAATTGCATGACCCTTTCTATTAGGTTACCACTACAATGGTAACCATATGAAAAGGATAAAACAAGAGGAAATGTTTACGTTTTTCATTCCTCCATGTATTCTAAACCTAATGCATCAATAAAAAACTTCTATTACACTAAAGCTCCCTATTCTTGAAGACTCAGTTTCGAGGCTTTTGGTGAGTGCATGGGGGCTGCGGGGAATAGCTCGCTTTCCGTGGGAGCGCGGTGAGCCTCCTCGGACTGCGTCCTGTGGGGTCTCACCAAGCACTTCTTTCCCACAGGAGTCTCCCCATTCCCCTCCGCCCCTTTGCCATATAAGTATCTTCCGGAATAAGCTGCTTTTATGCACATGGTAATTGGAGGGGAATCAACTCCCAAGGACGCTATTGCGTATGCGGAAAGGTTGCTATAGTGCGCTTTATGCTTAAAACACCAGGATAGTGGAAGGCATCCTCCCACAGTGAAGGGGTTCGTTTCGCTCCTGAATCGAATGGGGTGGTTGGGAAGCTGCGAGACTCCCGTGGGAGAAAGGAGATAGGCAAGATCCCGCAGGACGAAGTCCGAGGAAGCTCGCTGCTCCCCCACAGGAAAGCGAGTTGCTTCCCGACCACCCCTGACGCTCAACATGGCAAACGAACCCCGGGAACATCTCGAAACTGAGTCTTCAACAATCCTGCCAATATATTGAATAAGGTTATTCTACAACTAATCTAAAATCTGTTCACAATAAGCGAGGTACATGATGTTACAGAAATTCGGATTTACTCAATATGAAAGCCAAGTTTTTGAAGTACTCACAGCAAGCGATGAGCCTATGGATGCTACATCCATCGTGAAATACTCCCAAGTTCCAAAGTCTAAAATCTATGAAGTCCTTCAGCGCCTAGTTGAAAAAGGGTTGATTCTTACTTCTTTTCAAGAAAGGAAAAAACTTTACACGGCCCTTCCACTGGAAACGACCATTGATAAGCTGACAGATGAATTTCAAGCCAACATCGACGAAATAAGAAATACGACTTTTAAACTTCATGACTCGGATGAACGGGTTTGGACCATCCAAAATAATTCTTCCATCAATGCTTTATTAAGAGAGCGGATTCAAACTGCAAGGAAGGAAATACTGGTTACCGGTTGGAGTGATGAATTGGCCCCCCTTCTTCCTCTTCTTGAGGAAAAAGAGAATGAAGGCATCAAGGTGGAACTTCTTTCTGTTGGTGAACTGGATACAGGAAAGCTGCATGCCCATGTCCTCCTGCCCGACGAAAAACACGAAGCACTTGAAAGGCATAAACTTATCATCATTGATCACAAGGAAATATTATTCGCAGGTGTGGAGAGTGATGTGTTCCAAGGCATTCATACCTTATCCAAACCATTAGTAAAATTCTTCACTGAATTCTTCCACCATGATGTCGCACTGACTGAAATCACGAAAAGATACGAAAAAATACTGATGGCCGACGAGGAGATTAAGGAAATTCTTATGAAGCTAAGATATTGATGTTTTAAAAAAAAGGCGTCCTTAATGGACGCCTTTTTTTATACCTTTTCTACCACATAAGCTTTCTTTTCACGGAAGTACTTTTCTCCATCCTCAGAGGAATGTTCAAAAAACCCATCAAATGCATCAACGACTTTATACTCTCTTTCAGGTTCTGTGAAAAGTTGTGAATCATTGTTAGAAAGAACAAGTACATCTGTCGTGGATACAAAACTGTCTAACTCTTTTGCCTTGTAATTTTTACCGACTTCTACATCACTCAAACGATGTTGTGTCATGATCACATTCCACCTTTCTAGTTCAAGGTTTTCCCAGAAAAATGGATGATCAAACAAAAGAAACGTCTAAATCGGTAACAACCTTTTACGATACAAACGAATGATGAACTCTATAAAAAACCGCGGGAATTTTTTCGGGACATAACGGCGCTGATAAAAGGTTTCATAGGCTTTTTTCAAGTCACGCCAATGCGGACAATCAAACTCCTGCGTGAAGCGGACCACATCAATCACTTTCACTTCACCATCTGTAGTGAGCAGGATATTCTTCAAATGAGTATCAGAAGGATTGAAACCTAACCGGCACGCAAATTCAAGCGCCTCATCCACACGTTGGACCATCTCTTCCGTAATTGCCACTCCATTGACGAGACAGTCATAAAAAGTGATGCCCTCCACGTACTGCATCGTCAAATAGCCCTCTCCCTGTTCATAAAAAGCTGGAAAGAAATCATGATTGTTCAGCTTCTCGTACACTTTCCCTTCAATATGTGCCAAATCCTCGTAACCTGGATAAAAAATCTTTATCGCCAGGTCTGTTCCCCTCAAACGGTAGACCACGGCACTTCTTCCCTGGCCAATCCACTGGAACTCTTGGGGAACAACGATGGCACGGTCCCCGTCAAACTGTACTTTTCCCACCAAATCTTTGATATTCCCCATAAAGATTCTCCTCTATGAAAAAGCCATTTTATTTATATCATTATACCAAAATTCTTAGAAAAAGAAGTGTATTTTTGTTTGACATTGATAATCATTATCAACTATTATTATTTTATCACCTTGAAAGGAGAATGGCTATGGAGAATACCTTAACCGTTCTACAAACGTTCACATATGAAAAAGGCAATCAAGATTGTACGTGCCATGAAATCATTGAATTTACCCAAGGCGATCATCTTCACATCCTTGAAGACCCCTTTTATGTAGACAATGCAGGCTGGTATATCGCTGTTAGAAAAAATGATGCTGATCCTTTTTATATGTCCATTCCTTTTATCGATGAAAAGTATGAAGACCGTTCACTCTATACAGAAATGGATCTGGATTTAGCAATTCTTGTCCATCAACATCAGATCGATCAGTCCCTCGTATGTAAAAATAAATCCGAATTCCTTTACCATAAAAAAGAACTTGATCAGTTAATGATGATGCATCCCAAACACATGTTAGCTAAAAACGAATAAGCTTATTCGAATGGATGACAAGGTTTTAAAAAAAGAGGCGCTGGTATGCGCCTCTTACTTTTGATCTTGTTCCATCTGTTGTTGGGCTCTGCGAATCAATTCTTTTACCATCCGTCCGCCAATCTGTCCGCCGATTTTACCTGCATCCCTCGTAGCTAAATCACCATTGTTTCCTTTTTTTAAAGGGATCCCTTGTTCCTGGGCCACTTCATATTTCGTCTGTTCAGGGGAAGATGACTTTAATAGTTCAGCCTTCATTTGATCGAGTCCTGCCCTTGCTTCTGGAACAAGCAGTTTATTCCTTCTGGCCATCATCAGTCACGCTTCTTTCCCTTTTTGATATCTTCACCTTTATGGCTGATTAACTGACCGTTTTCATCCACTTCATCAATCTTGGCGTCGTACGTACCCTCTGTAAGTGTGTCGGATACTTGCTCATGGGTAGTTGCTAAGCCCTGAGAACTGAAGTCATCTGTGTTTTGATTATGATTACGATGGGATTTATTTTGCTTTTGCTTCATACCTAACTCCTCCTTTGCGCTTAGCTTTTGCATGTTTGAACAACCCATTCGTTGTAAGCTTTTGCCTATAGAAAACATGGATAAAAACCGCGCATTACTCCAAAATAAGCTTTAGGAGGTGTGCTTATGAGTAAGAAAAGCAATGCATTCAAACGAAATGCCGGCAACACAGTGAACCCACAGGGACTTTCAGAAGATGTCGCTGATCAGCAGCCTCGTTCTCAGTTGGAACAAAAAGCAAAAAAAGCGAATGCTAAACGATAAAAAGCTGACATTTACTTGTCAGCTTTTTTTGATATAAACGGTTGAATGGTTTCTAACGCTTTATTGTCATCATAAAGTTGATAAATGGTTTGCGAGAGCCGTACAGGATCTCCGAAGAAGAACCGTTCATAGAGTGTTTGTCTGGAACCAAAACTGCTCATCGTCAAATCCCAGGCTAACCGAAAAAGCGAGACTCGATCTTCTCCTTTTACTTCGACCCCTTGCAAGAAGTGATCCAGCTGTTTTCCGACTTCCCCTTCAAAATCAGCCTTATGTGGAATCGACATCATCCCACTGGCTCCGAGAATCTGGAGGATTTCAGCAAACCTCGGATAAGATTCCTGAAACTGATTCACAGCCACATATAATGGTTTTTTGGCAGGAACCATGATACCAGTAGCATCGACAGCCGCTTCCTGTTCGGATTTGATGACCAACGCCCTCATAATTTCCAACCCTTTGACTATTTCCACCACTTTACTTTGAACATGTTGATAATCGCCAATTTGTATGGTATCAACGATCCCCTGGGCGATTCCTAAAAGAAATTCCGTTTTAATAATCTGCCGTGAAACGATTTGATGTAACGTGAAGGGAACAAATTTCCCTTGGACATACAAACGGGTAGCTGCTCGGATATTATCGTGTATGAAGACACGCTGCCAGGGAACGAGAACATCATCAAAAATGACGATGGTGTCCATCTCTTCAAAACGTGAGGACAAAGGATAATCATAAGATGGTCCATCACTGGCGAATGATTCCCTACATACAAACTTTAACCCTTTCGTGTTGCTCGGGATAGAAAAACAGTAGGCGTGAGCATTATCCTGAGCACCAGGAGCGGAAAAGACGATGATCTCATCCGTTATTCCTCCTTGTGTTGCCAGAAGTTTGGAACCTTTAATGATCAAACCTTGGTCGGTCCGGTCCATGATCCTAGCGTTGGTGACATCCTCTTCTAGAAAAGCTAACTTTGATCGGTTGCTTTGAGGGTTAACGAAAGTATGTGTGAACGACAAATCATTCTCTCGAGCATATTCATAAAATTGCAGAAGCCGTTCCGGATGACAATTCTCTTCCCCATCCAATACATCAATCGATGCAGCAAAAGCGGCGATTACAGTGTTCATGTAATCCGGGCTTCTCCCCATTACCCCACCTGAATGAAGAGCCCACCGCTGAATCATTTTCCTCCTTCTTTCTAATTCCCCTTTCGTTCTTGGAATTAAGTAAGACAGTCCTAATCGGTTCCCTGTCGTTTCCGAGGGAAAAGTCATATCGTCTTGATTGGCACACTGAAGATCGTAGAGTTCTGCTTGACTGCGGATGATTCCCCTGAAGGCCGGGTGTTCGGAAATGCTACCCGTGACTTTACTTCCTCCCACCCAAACTTCCGCATTCATCGCGTCTATGCGTTTTTTATATTCTTCACCTGAAATCACCGGCATGATATCACTCCTGATTTTCACAATCACTGAAAATAACTGATATCATACCATATTAATTCGGCGAAGAATTGTGCTTTGTGGACAAGAAAAAGAAACGCCCGGAGGTTCACACTCCAGGCGTTTCTCACTAAATCATACGCTCCTGTTATGAAGGGCTGACGGTTTCAGAGTTGAATTGTTCAGTCTCTGTGGAACCCTTCAATGCCGTTGTGGAAGATGTTCCACCCGAGATCACTTGAGCGACTTCATCAAAATATCCTGTTCCCACTTCACGCTGATGTCGTGTCGCTGAATACCCATGAATCTCACTCGCAAACTCTGCCTGCTGAAGCTCAGAATAAGCTTCCATACCACGATCTTTATATTGACGAGCAAGTTCGAACATGCCATGGTTCAAGGCATGGAACCCTGCCAATGTAACGAATTGGAACTTGTATCCCATTTCCCCTAGTTCCCGCTGGAAGTTTGCAATCGTTTCATCATTCAGCTTCTTCTTCCAGTTGAAAGAAGGAGAGCAGTTATAAGCCAAAAGCTTTCCAGGGTATTGTTCGTGAATAGCTTCTGCAAAACGTCGGGCTTCCTCCAGGTTAGGCTCTGATGTTTCACACCAGACAAGATCAGCATATGGCGCATAAGCCAAACCACGTGCAATCGCCTGATCCAATCCAGACCTTGTTTTAAAGAAACCTTCGGCCGTTCTCTCTCCAGTAATGAATGGCGCATCATAAGGATCCACATCACTCGTGATCAGATCTGCCGCATTCGCATCGGTTCTTGCAATAATGATGGTCGGAGTTCCCATCACATCCGCAGCAAATCTTGCGGAAATCAGGTTTCGAACCGCTGTTTGTGTCGGTAAAAGGACTTTCCCACCAAGGTGACCACATTTTTTCTCCGAAGAAAGCTGATCTTCAAAGTGAACAGCTGCAGCACCTGCTTCAATCATTCCTTTCATCAACTCGAACACATTCAGCTGGCCACCAAAACCAGCTTCGGCGTCTGCGACAATGGGCGCAAACCAATCAATGTCCTCTTTGCCTTCCATATGATGAATTTGATCCGCTCTTTGCAAGGCTTGATTGATCCGCTTCACCACTTGTGGTACGCTATTGGCCGGATACAAGCTTTGATCGGGATACATATGCCCTGAGAGGTTGGCATCGGCGGCTACTTGCCATCCACTCAAATAGATGGCTTTCAAACCCGCTTTCACCTGCTGCATCGCTTGGTTTCCTGTCAAAGCACCTAACGCGTGGACAAAATCTTCTTCGTTCATTAACTTCCAAAGCTTTTCGGCACCTTTTTCCGCTAACGTATGCTGAATATCCATGGAACCTCTTAACCGAATGACCTCTTCAGCTTCATATGGTCTTTGTACCCCGCTCCATCGACTCTCGTCCTGCCACTGGTGACGCAATTTTTCTACACGCTCATTCATAATGAAATCCCCCTTAAGATAAATGGTCATAAGCTTCTAAAGTTAAAAACTCAGCAAAATCATCATTTCGAATCAATCGGTCAAACAATTGGGCGGCTTCCATATAGGAACCCTTTTCAAAAGCACTCTCTCCTACTTCCCAGCGAATCGCTTCCATCTCTTCTTCTTTCAACGATGCGTAAAGCTCCATCGTAATCTCCCTGCCATCTTTTAAAATCCCTTTCGGATGTCTGATCCATTGCCACACTTGAGCTCTCGAAATTTCCGCAGTTGCCGCATCCTCCATCAAATGATGAATCGGTGCTGCTCCTCTTCCATCCAGCCAGGAGGCCATATATTGAATCCCTACATTTATATTTGTTCTTAACCCCTGCTCTGTAATAGATCCATCAGGAACTTCAAGCAATTGCTCTGCACGATAGGAGACGGAAGGTTGATTTTTTTGGATCTGATTATCATCTGTCATATGTTTGTCAAAAATCTCCATCGCTGTCTCTACCATGGCCGGGTGGGCGACCCATGTCCCGTCGTGCCCATCTTTCACTTCCCGCTCCTTATCCGCACGTACCTTTTCAAAAGCAGCATCGTTTTTCTCTTTATCATTTTTTACTGGTATTTGAGCGGCCATTCCACCCATGGCATGAGCCTCTCGCTTATGACAGGTTTGAATGGTTAACCGCGAGTAGGCCCTCATAAATGGAACAGTCATTGTCACATCTGCACGGTCAGGCAATAAAAACCTTTCATCATGACGGAACTTTTTTAAGTAGCTGAAAATATAATCCCAACGGCCACAGTTCAATCCAGCGGAATGATTTCTTAATTCATAAAGGATTTCATCCATCTCAAAAGCGGCTAAAATCGTTTCAATTAAGACGGTCGCTTTCACCGTTCCTTGTGGGATATTCATATAGTCTTGAGCAAAGACAAACACATCGTTCCATAACTTCGCCTCACGATGGTTTTCAAGCTTCGGTAAGTAAAAATACGGCCCCGAACCATTTTCAATGAGTTTTTTAGCATTATGGAAAAAGTAGAGTCCAAAGTCCACAAGACTCCCGGAGAGCCGTTCCTGATTGTAAGTCATGTGTTTTTCTTCTAAATGCCATCCACGCGGGCGTACTTTGAGTACAGCAGTCTTCTCGTTTAACTCATAGACCTTTCCGGTTTGATTTTCAAAACGTATATTCCGTCTTACTGCATCTCTCAAATTGATTTGGCCATGAATGGTATTCAGCCAAGTTGGAGAGTTCGCATCTTCAAAATCAGCCATGAATACCTTCGCTCCGGAATTGAGGCCATTGATGACCATCTTCCGGTCAACAGGACCTGTAATTTCTACCCGACGATCCTTAAGATCGTCAGGTATGGGGGATATCGTCCAGTCAGCATTCCTGATATGCTCGGTTTCTTTCAGGAAATCCGGCCGCTGTCCTTGATCGATTTTCTTTTGTGTCTCTATTCGATCTGCCAGTAACTGTTTTCTTTTGTCATTAAATTTTTCATGTAATTGAATGATGAAGGATAATGCTTCATCATTTAAAATCTCTGAAAATCCGTCATGCATTGTTCCGTGAATTTGTATTCCAGACAATTTGGTTTCCATTGAATCGCCACCCTCTGTTGTATACTAACAAACAATTAACCCTACTGATATATAACAGTTAAAACAAAAAAGTTATTCATCTTTTTTGGAAAGGCAACGATCACATTCCATCATGTAATTGTAAGTATGACCTTCGATTTTCGAACCACACTGCGGACAAGGGACATTTTGTTGTTTTTTCATTTTAGCTCCTCCTTTGATATAACAGAAGTTATTTCGTTTATCTGTTATGGTACAGTTTACTGTGAGGAAGAGGAAATTGCAACCGTTTTCTGAAAGTTTTTTTAATTTAGGCATATGTTGGATACAAAAAAGGCGCTGTCAAAGGGTTCAGCGCCTTTTTTGTATTTTTATTTCCTTACATTCTTTACTTTTGAAATCAAATTTTACCATAAACCCCTAACAGTACTGTTTTAATACAGTCAAAGTCCTCTTCATTTTTTCTCGTAAAGCAGCTCGGTAAACTTCTCTAGCGATGGAGATAACCACTTCTTTTGGTGATGAATGATTTGGATGTATAAGTCCAATTCTTCATGATCAAAGTCCAAAGCACAAAGACTTCCATCCTCAAGTTCTCTGGCTACCGTCATTTCAGGCAGCATCGCTATACCCAGCTCGTCAATCACACATTGTTTGATCGCTTCAAGACTTGTAAATGAAATCACAGAACGTGGTTCTACTGCACGTTTCTTTAAAAGCCTTTCGAGCATATTTCTATAAGAACAATCTTTTTCTGTCAGAATGAGCGTTTCATCCTCTATCCGCCGTAAATTAACCCTCTTCTCACCAACAAGAGGGTGTTCATTCGCAGCGACAATAACCATTCTTTCTTTTCGTAGAAGTGAAGTTTTCAGAAGAGGATGCTTCACTTCTTCATCAAGAACAACAGCGAGATCATAATGGCTTTCTAACACACCATCTTTGAGATTTGGACAGAGTCCGGATTCCAACTGTATTCGTAAGTCAGGGTTTTGTTCTTTAAAAGCTTTCAATGATTTCGATATGAAATAAGCGGCTAAGGATTCAACAGCTCCAATCCTCACAGTCCCTCGCATATGAATATTGTCTGAAAGCATGCTTTCCGCTTCTTCCAATAAACCGATGACCTGGTCGACATAATATAGAAGCTGTTCTCCAGACTGGGTTAAGCGCATCGTCTGTCCAGCTCGCTCAAAAAGTCTCACTCCATAGTAATCTTCAAGCTTTTTAATTTGCGTCGTCACACTGGACTGAGCATAACCGAGTTCTTCCCCCGTACGGGTATAGCTCCCCCACTTGGCCACTTCTTTAAAAGTATAAAAATAGGATACATCCATACGTACACCTCTATCATTTTTTACAATAGTTATTATCAATAAGTATAGATAACAATGATGACATGTTCAATGATATACTCTTTCTAAAAGCAAAGGAGGCAGCACTGAATGAAAATATTGACTATTTTAGGGAGTTCCAGAGAGAACGGTAATTCTGAATACCTCTTCAAACAAGCAATGGAAGGAATTGAGCATACACAATTACGCCTCAGTGATTATAAAATACACCCGATCAATGACATGCGGCATACGGATGAAGGGTTTTCACCTGTCGATGATGATTATGAATCCGTGCTGTCTGAGTTTTTAGCTCATGATCTAATCATTTTTGTCACTCCTATTTACTGGTTTGCAATGACTTCCCACATGAAGTTGTTTTTCGACCGCTGGTCCCAATATATGCGTGATGATCGATTTGACTTCAAAAATCAGGTGCGCGGAAAGAAAGCCTATGTGATTACTACAGGCGGAAGTAATCCTTATGTTACAGGGTTGCCTCTGATTCAACAGTTCGGGCATATTTTCGATTTCGTAGGAATGTCATTCGAAGATTATGTTATAGGGAATGCCGTCAAACCTGGAGAAATTAAGGAAGATTTACTTGCCTTAGATAAAATGAATGCCTGGAACCATACCTTAAAAAAATAAACGAACAAATGTTCTTGTTTTATTTCTCTCAGCATCTTATAATGGTGGTGGATAAAAAATTCCAAAAGGAGTGTTTCAAGGCTATGAAGCATCAAGCAACCCCTTATTTTACCTTTAACGGTAACGCAAAAGAAGCGCTGGACTATTACAAGCAAGTCTTCCATGGTGAGATTATCAATCTCCAAACCTTTGGGGAGGCTGATTTTGAAACCCCGAAGGAAATGGACGAGAGAGTCATGCATGCACAATTCAGAAAAGATGCCTTATTCTTTATGGTCTCCGATTCATTCACAGACCAAAGTGTTCAGACCGGGAGCAATATTGCCCTCGTAATAGAATGTGAAAGTGCCGATGAAATTCAGACTTATTACGACCGGTTAAAAGATGGTGGAAACGTAATGATGGAACTACAGGACACCTTTTGGGGTGCTACGTATGCGAAAGTGAAAGATCCTTACGGAATCACTTGGGATTTAAACTACACAAAAGAACAATAAATAAAGCGGCTCACCTCTGAGCCGCTTCTCTCAATCCAAATGGATCGTACAATTAAAACGATCACAAAACCATTGTTCTTCTCTAAGATGAACTTCTGACAAAGAAGTGTTTTTCATATGTTCATCTCTAACATTTTCACTATCCAGTTCTCTCAATAAATGACTGATTAAAGCACCATGACTCACAACGATGACTTTCTTCCCTGCATGTTTTCTTAAAACATCATCCATAAATGCCATCCCCCTGGAAACAACGCTCTCAGGGGTTTCGATGCTCAAGTCCAAAGACCGCCAGTCCTCTCCCCATTTTTCGATCCTTTCAGGCTCTGTCGTTCCTTCTATCTGACCACCACTAGCTTCTACTATTCGAGAATCAAATTGAATGTCCAACCCTACTTTTTCACTGATGAATGCCGCTGTCTGTTTCGCTCTCTTTAGTGGGCTTGAATAAAGAACATCCCATGTTTCCTTATGTAAGCGTTCGGCTAATTTTCGAGCATCCGCCTTTCCTTCTTCGTCCAATGGAATATCAGAGCTTCCCTGCGCCCTTTTTTCTTTATTCCATGGTGTACTTCCATGTCTAACCCATGCAACCTTCGTCATTTCTAATCACCCTCCCTCCTCCTTTTTCTACAACAAGATGACCATATCCTTTAAACACTTTAATACAGTATTTATTACACATAAGAGCAGGATTGTGTAAGACTCGATTTCGAGATGTTCCGGAGTTCGTTTGCCGTGTTGAGCGTCAGGGTTGGCTGGGAAGCAGCTCGCTTTCCTGCGGGGATGACGGCAAGCCTCCTGGTGCTTCGCACTGCGGGGTCTCGCCAGTCAATCCATTCCCGCGGGAGTCTCGCAGCTTCCCAACCACCCCATTCGATGTAGTGTGAAACGAACCCCTTTACCAAGTTGGATTGTCTTCCACTATCCGACTGTTAGAAGCATAAAGAACTCTGTATCAAGCTTTCAGTATTCATAAACCTCGGCATAGGAGTTTATTCTTACACTCCCCTCAAGCCGGGTAGCTACTTATCCGAGAAGTGGTTTAGAGACACTGATATGGTAAAGGGGCGGAGGGAAACGGTGAGACTCCTATTTTTAAGTGTGGAGGCGCCTTGATCAGCGGCGTATGGACTGGACTGAGCTGGAGGAGATAAAGGAAACACGGAGAGCGTAGCGATTCGATGTTGACTTATCGTACAGAAGCGAGGGAAGTCTCACTAGCCGCTAGGCGCTGGAACCGGATAACTAAAAGGACGTGTGGGACAGGTGAGACCCCGCAAGGCGTAGCCTGAGGAGGCTCAGCGCCCGCCCCATGGAAAGCGAACTGTTTCCCGGAGCCCCTAAACTCCAACAACCACCTCGAAACTGACCCTTCAAAAAAGGGAGCTTTAGTGGAGGATTGTTGGGGAAAAATAGAAAAGCCCGGAACGGAGTCCGGGCTTTTCATAGAACATATGATTTTATTCATCAAGATCCAAATCTGTAACGGCGCCTTTGGATGAGGAAGATACGAGTCTGGCATACTTCGCTAGGACACCTCTCTTATGCTTAGGTTCTGGACGTTTCCACTCAAGTTTTCTGCGCTCATATTCTTCATCATCAACTTCAAAGTTAATCTGCTGTGTATCACTATCAATGGTGATCGTATCCCCTTCTTGAAGAAGGCCGATTGGACCTCCGACCACTGCTTCAGGAGCGACGTGACCGATCACGAAACCGTGTGATCCACCTGAGAAACGACCATCCGTAAGCAACGCAACCTTTCCACCCAGCCCTTTCCCTACGATCATGGCTGTAATAGAAAGCATTTCAGGCATGCCAGGTCCTCCTTTTGGACCTACGTTTCGTACGACGAGAACATCTCCTTCTTTGATTTCATCGTTGACGATTGCTTCCGTCGCTTCATCTTCACTGTTGTACACACGTGCAGGTCCTTCGAAACGGCTGATTTTCTGGCCGGACATTTTAGCTACAGCCCCTTCTGGAGCCAGATTTCCTTTTAGAACAACAAGTGGTCCTTTTTCTTTGATCGGCTGGTCAAAAGGAACAATGACCTTTTGGCCTTCTTTAAGAGAAGGAACTTCTGCCAAGTTTTCAGCGACCGTTTTCCCGGTGACTGTAAGGCAGTCTCCGTGCAGTAACCCTTCCTCAAGGAGCAACTTCATAACAGCCGGTACGCCGCCACTTTCATACAAGTCCTGCATGACGTATTTACCACTCGGCTTCATATCTGCAATATGAGGGACTTCCTGTCTTATACGCTCAAAGTCATCAAGATCCAGGTCCACTCCTGCAGAATGGGCCATAGCAAGGAGGTGAAGGAACGCATTTGTGGATCCACCTAAGGCCATAACCACGGTGATAGCATTTTCAAATGCTTCTTTGGTCATAATGTCGCGAGGGTAGATCTCTTTTTCGAGCAGCTCGATGACAAGCTCGCCCGCTTGTTTACATTCCGTTTCTTTATAATCGTTAACCGCAGGTGTAGAAGAAGACCCAGGAATACTCATCCCTAAAGCTTCAACGGCAGAAGCCATCGTATTCGCTGTGTACATTCCGCCACAAGCACCCGCTCCAGGACATGCATGACATTCAACTCTGTGCAGCTGTTCGTCGTCAATTTGTCCTTCATGGTACTTTCCTACAGCTTCAAAAGACGACACAATGTCAATGTCCTCTCCATCAAGCTTTCCTGGTTGAATCGTTCCTCCGTATACGTACACCGAAGGAATATTCAGACGGCCAATGGATATTAAACAGCCTGGTGTCGTTTTGTCGCAGCCGCCGATGGCAACCAGACCATCCAATCTTTCAGCATTTGTGACAGTTTCGATGGAATCCGCGATCACTTCACGACTTGGCAGGGAATAAAACATACCCTCGTGTCCCATCGCGATCCCATCAGCTACTGTAATCGTATTGAAAATCATCGGGGCTCCGCCATTTTCACCGGCTCCACTTTTCGCTTCTTGTGCAAGTTTATCGATATGTACATTACAAGGAGTAACCTCACTCCATGTACTCGCAATTCCAATCATCGGTTTTTTGAAATCTTCGTCTGTAAATCCAACAGCTCTCAACATCGAGCGGTTCGGGACTCGATTGACGCCTTCACTGATGTCTTTACTTCTTATTCTTAGATCTTTTTTCGTTTTCTCCATCCCTAACACCCCTTAAAAAATGGTCGAATCATTTCGTAAATGAATGAACTTACCATGATAATACTAACAAGTAAGGAGCATAGCAATGATTTTTCTGAATATAATAAACATTCCCTACAATTAAAACGCTTTCATCGAGAGAAAAAAATGAAAAAAAGGCCTGCTGAAAAAGCAGACCTTGATTTATAGGGGGAATCTTACACATTTGCAGGTTCAAATGTTTTACAATCCGTTTCTTCACTGTGGCTCGCTTTTTTGCCTTTATGACTGACAACGAAAATTTCATCCGCTCCGCAGGAAATTCCGTCATTGTTATGAACACAGTTTCGAACTTCACATTTTACATCCAGCGCCATCCTCTAACACCTCCCTATAACCGTTATTTTCTGCTGAACGGACGTTGAATATTCGTGTCAGTCCTCCCCACAAAGGTCTGAAGCAAAATCCTACACAATGACCACTCCGTTTTGTGATAGAATAGGAAGCGTGATTGTAAAAGGTCAAAATGAACTTTTCCCACGTTATTTCATAAATTGTATGAAAAGACATCGCTGGAAAAACTGATTGAGGTCCAATCAGAATATAATCAACTTATAATAGGACTGGTGTTTATGAATAAAAAGCAAAAGATCTATAATAAATTGTTGGAACTCGTAAAAGAGGAAAATGTGAAAGTGGATGAAATGCTGCGAGACCACTTATACACGAAGCTTGGCGGAAAAGCCGACTTTTTCATTACCCCAACATCCTACGAAGAAATTCAAAATGTCGTGAAGCTTTCGAATGAAGACAATATCCCTTTCACTTTGCTTGGAAATGGATCCAACTTAATTATTAAAGACGGCGGCATTCGTGGAATCGTCATCAACTTAAAACATCTGGATGCCATTTATTCTGAAGGCAACACAGTGGTCGCCCAAAGCGGTGCCCGTATCATTGACGCCTCTCGTTATGCTCTTGATAAAAAGTTATCCGGATTAGAGTTTGCCTGTGGTATCCCTGGAACTGTCGGAGGGGCGTTATACATGAATGCTGGTGCTTATGGTGGAGAAATCAAAGATGTGCTCGACTACGCGTATGTGGTAGATAAACACGGAAATCTCGTGAAGCGTCTCGCAGCTGAACTTGATCTTGATTATCGAACAAGTAACATATCTGATAATGGAGATATCGTAGTAGAGGCCACATTCCAACTGAAACCTGCGAAATATGAAGATATTAAAGAAGTGATGGACGACTTGACGTTCAAGCGCGAGTCTAAACAACCCCTTGAGTATCCTTCATGTGGGAGTGTCTTCAAACGGCCTCCGGGATATTTCGCTGGAAAGCTGATTCAAGACAGCAATCTTCAAGGCACCAATATCGGTGGTGCAGAAGTTTCTAAAAAGCATGCCGGGTTTATCATTAATAAAGATAATGCAACGACTTCTGATTATATCTCTTTGATTGAGCACGTTCAAAAAACGGTCAAAGATAAATTCGGAGTCGATTTGGAACGAGAAGTTCGAATCATCGGTGATGATAAAGACTAAAAAAGAGCCTGCGCAACGCGCAGGCTCTTTCTAATTCCCCACCTAAGTTCCATGATCTTGAAGACTCCGTTTCGAAGTTGGCAAAACGGCTCGTTTATGAATAAGGACATATCGTTATTCCTTAATAAGCACCTTTGGAATAGGTCAATTCATAACTGTGGGTGTAAATTTCGAAAACATTGCCGAAAGGATCTTCTACGTAAACCATCTTGTATGGTTTTTCCCCAGGGTAATATTCCCGAATAGGCATGCGCTGTTTTCCACCCTTGGCCTTCACTTTCTCGACAACGCCTTCGATATCCGGGTCTTGAATACAGAAATGGAATAGGCCTGTCTTCCAATATTCAAAGTTGTTTTCCGGCTCTTCCTGATTTGGGAATTCAAAAAGCTCTATGCCTATTTTATCTCCGGTAGATAGATGAGCGATTCTGAATGTGTCCCAGTCATTGCCGAAAACATCACGGCACATTTGACCGACGGGCGTATCATCGTTATGAACGTCTGATGGTTCCATAATGACATACCACCCGAATAACTCTGTATAAAATTCAATCGCTTTTTCTAAATTTGGTACAGACAAACCGATATGTGAAAAACTTCTTGGATATGGGTACATGGTTCAAAACTCCTTTTTCATGATGTTAGTTTCGCTACGATTTTACCTTTTACATGCCGTTCGGACTGTCGCTCAAGAGCCTGTGGAACCTTTTCCAATGAGATGGTCTCTTCCAGTAGAGACGAAAGTTTTCCTTCAACCATCATCTCCAGCATCTTATCCCCAATAACAGCAAGATCTTTTTGAGACTCAACATCTGCTTGATGGGTCGCTCCTAGAGCAACCTCATGGTAGGATACTACGTCGGTAAATGGCTTCACTTTAGCAAAGTCCGGCGCACCCGCGATGTAGACAAGATGACCCATAAAAGCAAGGAAGTCCAATGATGCGGTAGCATTGTCACGACTTACTGCGTCCACAACTGCATCGACACCTTTACCTTCTGTAATTTCTTTAACTCGTTGATGTACTTCTTCATTACGGTAATCAATGACGAAGTCTGCGCCTAACTTGCGGACATGATCGTGATTGTGGGCAGACGCTGTCGTAATGACCGTCTTTCCTGCCGCTTTTGCAAGTTGAATAGCAAAACCTCCGACACCCCCTGCTCCTGCGTGAATCAAAAGGGTTTTCACTTGATCCAGCGGAAGTTTACGGTGGATTGCTTGGTAAGCGGTATACCCAGCTGTCGGCAATGCAGCAGCCTCTTCAAAGCTGATTTCATCAGGAATTCGTGAGATCGTATGGGCTGTTGTTACAGTATATTGCGCATAAGCCCCTTTTCTGAGCAAATCACCATGGAAGACCACTCGATCTCCCTTCCTCCACTCAGTCACACCCTCTCCAATCTCAGCAATTGTACCCGCAGCATCCAGACCAAGGATATGAGGATACGTCCAATTGGGATTACCATTCGTTGCGGTTTTATAATCGACCGGGTTCAATCCAGCCGCATGGACCTCAATAAGAACTTCTCCTTTTTGTGGCTGAGGCTTTTCTACTTCCTCCACCTTCATTTCTTTCCATTGATTCTTACCTTGTAAAACAAGTGCTTTCATCCGTCTTCATCTCCTCCCTAAACAGTTTCCTTCAACATGCGAAACGATATACTATATACTAACGAGAGGTTCAAGAAGAAACAAGAAGGCACTTTTCAGTAACTGAGTTACTAAAGAGTAACCTAACCATGGTTAGAAATGAGGAAAACACAATGAAAGAGCTGCAATCGGAATACCAATGCGCCATCAATTTAGTGATTGATTTAATCGGAGGGAAATGGAAAGTGTTATTACTCTGGCATTTAAATGAAGGGGACAAACGGTTCAATGAATTGAGAAGAACCATCCCTGAGATCACCAGAAAAATGCTGACACAACAATTGAGAGAGCTTGAGGGACACGGACTTGTGAAGCGGACAGTTTTTGAAGAAGTCCCTCCAAGAGTGGTGTACTCTACAACGGACTTCGGCCGCAAGCTTCAGCCTGTGCTTTATGGAATGTGTCAATGGGGGGATGATTACGCTGAAGAACAAGGGATTCAGATGAACAGCTGTTGGACGGGCCAGGATTTTATGAAAAAATAAAAGCGACCTTGTAAGGTCGCTTTCTTGGTTTAAGACATCCATTTCGGTGGCGTGTTTTTCTCCCAATAAACCTCGCCTAGTTCGTGGTGTTTCATGAAGTCGTCCTCTTGCAAATGATAATGGAAATTAAACCAATATCCTTCTCCAGGCCGCTTGTCTCTGCGGACATGAAAACGAGCAACTTCTTCGCCTGTGTATTTGTTTTGGATATTAAAAATTCTTTCACCGTATCCCGGAGACGGATCTTCAGTAATTTCATAATAAGGAACTTCGTTTTCATCCGCAGATGTAAGTATCTCTTCCATGACCTCTTCGATTTTAGGTAGAATCGTTGTCGTCATGTCTTCATCTACTTTTTCAATAATTCGTGGCCCCATCTTTGTGATCGTCTGTGTCTTAGCTTGCTCCGTAATTGTTTCAATCCAGTCATCAGTGGTCAGAGGCTCTACCGATGATGGCGGGGTTATATCGAATTCTTCCGTTTTAGTGGTATGAGGTGACTCTTGAATATGCCGATCGGCCGATAATTCTTTTTTATCGGCTGCGTCTGTGTCGATTTGCATCGGCGGTACATAAAGGCCTAAAGTCATGACAGATATGAGTACAACAAATATTTTTCTCATTAGTGGCTTCATTTCAGACAATCTCCCTCTACTCCAGGATGACTTTATTTTACCATTTTCTTCGAAGTTGTCCATAAGTAAAAAGAAACCGTTTCCAGTTTGTCACATTTATATCTTTTGTAGAATATTCACCTGCAAAGCATGATCAGCTTCATTCACGTATCGATATCCTAGTACCTTCATCTGCCTGCCTCCTTTTCCTTTCGTTTATCATGTGGTTTTCTTTCCCTGTACATGAAACAAGAAAATAAGGAAAACTTAAAAGATGAAAAAGGAGGAGGTAAAGATATGAATCCAAATCAAGGTCAAAATCAAAACCAGCAAGGACAGCAAATGCCACAAAACATGATGAATCCCAACCACGGAGGACATGAGTTATTTGATGCTCATGAAGTCATCGCAAGCTTAATCAATATGCTTGATCAGTACCAGATGTATGCACAGCATATCCAGGACCCTGAGCTTCAAAGCATTCAGCAGCGTCAACATGCGTTTGTGACTCAAATGTACAATACTATTGTCCAGAGTTTCAGCACAGGTCAAGATCCAGCTCAAGATACTCAACAATATAAAATGCAGCAAAGCAACGAAGTCGTTTACGGAATCAAACCCGGCCAACCAAAGAAACCGAACCAATCGGTCAATGAACTCGCAGATAAAGGGCTCTCCGCCTATATGCTGGGACAAACAAAGACGCTTGCAACTTTATTGTCTATGACAGCGTTGGAAATGACGAACCCTGTCTTGCGCCGTGTGGTTGCAGACAGCGTCCCGAACTTCATCGAGATGAGTTATGAGATTTTCCTTTATCAGAACAAGCATGGGTACTACCAAGTTCCACAGTTGCAACAAAAGGACATGAACCAAATGCTGCAAAGCTATACAACCGCTCCTCAAGGAAACATGCCACACTAAACAAACAAGGACGCCTGCTTCTAAGCAGGCGTCCTTATTTAATTCAATTACATCTTAAGCTATATGGCAGGATTGTGAAGATTTGACTTCGAGATGTTTGTAAGAGTTTAGGGGCTGCGGGAAAAGGTTCGCTTTCCATGGGGCGGGCGGTGAGCCTCCTCAGGCTACGCCTTCCGGGGTCTAACCTGTCCCACACGTCCCATAGGACTCTTACCGTTTCCCTCCGCCCCTTTACCATATGAGGTTCTCGAAATCCCTCTAACAGTAACCTGGCGAGTTCAGTAATGAAGACCTGCTCACCCCGCAGTTATAGAGTCGTTTTGACCATAGATTCTCCACAAATAAGGCGTGGGAACAGGGTCTGGGAAACGTCCGCATGTAAACTTTACGGAGACAAGAACGTGTGTGTTTTTCTACTGACTGATTCAAAGCACTGCAAATCGTCGTTTCCCTGACCCCGTATCCATGGCCAGGAATTGTCATTCATTTTTTTAACTATGCAAGGCTTCCTTTAATGATGCGCGGTATGTGCTCCTTGCGTTCCCGCGGAAAGCAAGGTATTCCCCCATCCACTCACCAAAAGTCTGGAAACTGATTCTTCCACAATCGGGAAATTGGAATAAGGTGATTTGCGATTTTATTAATACAAGAAGCAGCGCTTTAATATAGTATAGGGACATACACCTATAAAGGAGGCCGTTCATCTTGCTTTTCAGTTATATTCTTCTCGGCCTATCATTATCCGCTCCGATTGGTCCCATCAATGCTGCCCAGTTGGACAAGGGTATTCGGTATGGCTTTTGGCATGCCTGGCTTGTCGGGGTGGGAGCGATGTGCGCGGATGCCTTATTTATGCTTATGATCTACCTTGGACTTGCTCAATACGTAGAACTCCCTCTAGTGAAAACGTTCCTTTGGTCTTTCGGAGCTTTCGTACTGATTTATACAGGCATAGAAAGCATGACTGCCTCCCACACAAAAGAAACAGCCCGCTCCCTTTCATCTACAAAAATGAAAGCTTTCCGAACGGGATTTCTGATGGCTTTATCCAATCCTTTGAACATTCTTTTTTGGATCGGCATTTACGGTTCCATTCTAGCTCAGATTTCTTCTCAATATGAACAAGCACAGCTGCTTGTGTACAGCGGTGGCATTTTTATCGGAATCATGTTGTGGGATCTGACGATGGCCGGAGCCGCTACCGGTGCTAGAAGATGGATGACATCAAGGTTACTTAGAGGTGTCTCTGTACTATCAGGGCTAATGCTGATTGGTTTTGGCTTGTATTTTGGATATCAAGCAATCAAGATGTTTGTTGGATAGACAGTCACCTATAACTCCTCTCTCCAATAGGATATGGATGTATCCTAGGAGGGAGAATTTTTATGTTGTACACCAAAGAAGATATAGAGAACCACGTCATTGACTTCGACCTCTGGCAGCACGAGGTCTACGAACAATTTTCGAGCATGATGAATCAGCGGGAAACTCCATATCCATGTGTACCCGGCATTCAAGGGTTCATGAAAAACATGTTACGTTTCGGGTTTGTGGATGATCCACGTACAGATGAAAGTACAAATCAGTTGGCTGAGTTGTTAAAAGAATATGGAGAAATTTCAAGAGACACGGGGAACTATGCTTCCCTCGTTATCTTTTGTGATACACGTGCCTTATTAGATGAACAAACGACCATCGATAGATATGAAGAGCTTTTCTGGAATATGCTCAACGAAACGCACAAAAAAGATACCACCCCCTGGCCTGAAGGTATTCCTAAAGATCCTGAGAACCCGGCGTGGGAATTCTGTTTTGATGGAGAACCTTACTTTGCTTTCTGTGCAACTCCTGCCCATGAAATAAGAAATAGCCGTCGTTTTCCTTGTCTGTTGCTCGCTTTCCAGCCTCGCTGGGTTTTTGATGAGATCAATGATTCTACAGCTTTTGGCAGGAGGATTAAAAAGGTGATTCGTAAGCGTTTGGTTGAGTATGACGGCATACCTACTCACCCTGCTTTAAAGTGGTATGGACAAAAAGACAACCATGAGTGGAAGCAATACTTCTTGAAAGATGACGAATCATCCCTATCCAAATGTCCTTTTATGGCAATGAAGAACAAATGGAAAAGTTTACGCCCCTGAATGGGGTGTTTTCTTTTGCTTCACCAATGTTGCGAAGCCAATCAAGACAAGGAAAGCTAAGCTTACAAAAAAACCGATACGAGTCATGGAATCAATCCACGTACCTGTTACCGCTACAAGGATTAGACTGATCCCGATGAGCACGAGTATAGTCCCCTTTACCCCTTTCACCATCAACTTCTTGTAAGACAGGAGGATGAAAGCCCAGTTGTATAATAGCATCAATCCTGCTGCCGTTGTTACATATTCAAATATCCGATCAGGAAGCAGGACGGCAAGAATGATAGAAAGAATGACCACACCGATTGTCAGAAGAAACGCAGGCTTTGAGACTTTACCTTCTTCTTTTTCTACGAATATCCTAGGGGCATCCCCTTCCTCACTCAACGTCATCATCATCGTTGTAACCGCATAAAGGGAAGCGACCATCGTTGAAAAACCAGCAATGATCAAGACGCTATTGAATACATGAGGGACCCATGGAAGGGAATATTCGGTTAAGGCTGTAAGAAAAGGACTTTCTTCTGTGGAGATATTCTTCCACGAGGTAAGAGTGATAACAAAATAAAAGGCGGCCAGGTAAACACCGGTGAGCACGATGAGCATCAACGTTCCAGACTTCGGCGCATCTTTTGGATCTTTCAATTCATTAGCCATCAATCCCATGACTTCAATCCCCCCAAACGCATAAAATGCATAGAGCAGGGCGATCCAAAGTCCGGACCACTTTCCATCAAAAAAGGAAGACATCGGGCTTGTCATAGCCTTCGGTTCGCCTCCACCGATGACTCCAGTCAAAGCAAGAATGGCGATAAGAATGAACATGACGATTGCAGATATTTTAATTAGTCCAAAAACATTCTCCATCCGCTCTACTTGCTGTACACCAAGCCAGATGACCAAGAGGCCGAGGACAGCAAAAACACAGGCCAACATCCACAATGGAATCTTCTCAAACCAAAACTGTGCAAAAATGGCGAGGGCTGTCAGCTGGCTTCCCATGATCAACATTTCTGAGGACCAGTAAACCCAGCCGTTACTGAATCCTGCCCATCGCCCAAAGGCTTGTTTGGCATACGTCCGAAACGACCCTTTTTCAGGGTGGTTCGCGGTCATGGCGGCCAGCGAACGGAAAACGATATAGGTCCCTATCCCCGCCAATAAATAGGCGAGCAATACAGTTGGTCCCGCTTTTTCGATGGCAATGCTGGATCCGAGAAAAAACCCTGTTCCGATAATACATCCAATTCCAATGAATGAAAGCTGCCACCAAGCCAGCTTTCCTTTTTTATGTACGTCAGCCATTCCCACCCCTCCTCCTGCATTTAGTTTGAAATGATTTGTCAGGATTATGTGCGGGGAAGCAAGAATGTTTTTTTGTGATGGGGAGAAAGTATCAAGAGATGAAAAAAGGAGCGTGGCATTCTTGATTACATTGACCCCTAATTGCTGGAATGAATTCGACGAGCTTAAGAGTGTCGTCGTTTGTACACCCTCTGCCCTCCATGTCCCTGATAAACAAACCGCAACGGATCTCCGTTGGGAAAAGACAGCAGATAGCAATAAGATGAGACGATGTTTCACCAAAATGGTCGACGCCATGAGTAACGCGGGGGTTCAAGTTGTTGACTATTCCAATTTCCTCAAAGATGAGGAAAGGGCTTTCCATGAACAGTTGATCAACCGCGTCTTTGTCCGTGATCTCGCCTGTGTGTTCGGGAATCATGTAATCCCTGGGGAAGCGGGAACCACCATGAGGAGACCTGAATATATTCATGCACATAAGGTTTTTGAGCAATGGTTTAATGAAGCACATTTTTCCATCCACGAAAATGATACAGCAAATGCGCTTGAGAATGGGGATGTATTTGTTTTAAGCAAGGATGCGGTTTTTATCAATGTGGGAATGCGGTCAAGCTATGAAAGCGCAAAAGCGTTAAAAGATAAATTAATCCCTCTCGGTTTTTCTGAGATCGGTGTCATCGACCTTCCCCGTCGTGGAGATACGATGCATTTAGATATGAATTTCAATATTGCTGGAGGAGGACTAGCTTTAGCTAAAAGTTATATGCGCTATTTTCCTGTCGAAATTTTATCTGCAAAAGGATCCACGTATGTCATGATGCACGAATTCCTTCATCGTCATGGATATGAGATCATCTGGACCGATGAAGTGAAACATACGGTGGCAGATATCAACTTCTTGAACCTGGATCCAGAAACGTTACTCATCAGCACGAAAGCTCACAAAAAAATCTTTCGCCATGAGCGTTTGATAAAGAAGCGGCTGATTGAAGTGGATGTTGATGAATTGGAAGCTGGCGGGGGCGGAATTCGCTGTATGACCTTGCCTATTGAGCGTAGAAGTTAGAAAGCATGTGTATGCGTGCTCTCTTCTTCTGAACGTTACAACATTCGTTTTCTCTATACGAATGACAAATAAAGTACTGAGAAAGGATAAGATTAGGAGGTGTTTATTATGGAACATCTTAAATTATTCGCAATGAAATTCATCTTCACGTTTGCGATCCTTTTCATTCTTTTAGGTGCTGGTTTTAATATCCCTTTTGGAGATGTTTTTCTCATCAGCTTAGTTCTTAGTCTAGTGGGCTATGCTGTAGGAGACCGAATCGTTCTTGACCGTACTAAAAACACAACAGTCACACTAATCGATGTAGTGTTAATTTTCGGTTTTGTCTATTTTATGACAGAAGCCCTTACAATCGGGGATGGAGTTCTCACCGCTTCCTTCCTTTCTGCACTCTCTTTAGCCATATTTGAGTACTTCTTCCATCAATCTGTCGTCAGAACCATGGAAGAAAATGAAACCGACAACGATGCATTCACTCCAGCAGGAGAACTGCGCACAGAAGCCTCCGAAGAGCTGACGCCATATGAAGATAATGATGAGATATAATAGAAGACCTGGTCACTCTATATCAGGGACCAGGTCTTCTATTTTATGGTCATTTCATTGTCGCATGTGACAGATAACAGCTATGAAAGAAACTTATGATTGCTTCTTGTTTTTACTTATTTAACCATTGTGACTGGACAGGACGCTACATGTAGGACATTAAAACTAACACTGCCCACAATCTTACTTTTAATCGCACCTAATCCACGAGACCCCATTATGATACTATAGACATTCGATTCTTTTGCTTCTTTAGCAATTTCATAGTCTGGTGAACCAATTCTCATTTTTGTGTGTACGGTTACCTCTGAATTTTCAACTACTTTCAGTGCACCATCAATCACTTCTTTGGCACTTTCCTGCTGATATTTACGCACTTCTTCTCTGCTTACAAACCGATTAATATTAGGGGAATTGTAATTATATTGAACATTTAAGAGGAGAATCTCTGCATCCATTGCTTTCGCTATTTCCATTGCATGTTGTAAAGCTCTTATCGAGAAATCTGAACCATCAATCGGCACTAAAATTTTTTGTGACATTAGAATTCGCTCCTTCAAAGAAATATTTATGAATAGAATAGCTTCACAATAAAATTGAAAACGCTTCCGGTTGTTCTTATAAAAAAAGACCCTAGCTTTTCGAAGATACTTTTCCTTCGCTCGTTTTGCTAAAAGTTTCCTTAAGAATATTTTATCAAATTTATTCTGTTATAAATACAAAAATTTCATCTAACTAATGAATGGGGTAGAATGAAAACCATTTTTCAACAATAAATGAGTAAGAACGCAGGAGAAGATTTTCTTTAGGGGCTATCATGAATGACACTTGAAAAAGACCATACAAGAAAAATAAAGCATAAAAAAACCACCAATGTATGTATTGGTGGAGACGGTGGGAGTCGAACCCACGTCCGGAGATATCGGCACTCGGGCTTCTACGAGTGTAGTTGATATATTATAGTTCACTGCCTCTTCAGCCTACCAACAGGCTTCCGAGGAGCTAGCCTGATTGTTCTCTTCGTTTTTCCTCAGGCGGTGGAAAAACGCGTAGCCCACTTTAGTTTGAGACCCTTCATCTAGCACATGGGCGATGCCAGGAAGGATCAGCTATAGTCTACTTACGCAGCTACAGCTAGGTTTTCGTTAGATTCGCCAGTTATATTTAGGCAAATGACGGTTTTACGAGGCGTCGCTCGACTCGCAACCCGAGCTCGACCTATCCCCGTCGAATCCGTAACGTCCCCGTTAGGATTAAGGGATAACAGTCAAGCTGTCAATCCATGTCGTGTTGACGACAAATACTATTATAGCAGAAATATAATATTTTTCAAGGGGGTATGCGTCAGCGAAGGCTGTCCTTAATTGCACGGTCGATCTCACGCTTCTGTTGTTTACGCTTCAGATCTTCTCGCTTATCATATTTCTTCTTGCCTCTACCAACTCCAACAAGCACTTTAGCCACACCATTCTTAATATATACTTTCAATGGAACTAAAGAATAACCTTTCTGCTGGGTTTGACCAATCAGCTGGTTGATTTCCTTTCGGTGCAGCAACAGCTTACGTGCCCGTGTTGGTTCATGGTTGTAAATATTCCCCTGCTCGTATGGAGAAATGTGCATGTTGTGTAAATACACTTCCCCTTTATTGATGCGGGCAAAGCTGTCTTTCAAGTTCAAACGTCCATTACGGATCGATTTGATTTCTGTCCCCTGTAAAACGATTCCTGCTTCAAATGTTTCTTCTATGGCAAAATCGTGACGGGCTTTTTTATTTTGAGCTAACGTTTTTCCATGTCCTCTTGGCATACCTTTTCCTCCTCTGTTGCGTCCCTTCATTGTACCAAAACTCATTGTCATTTCCAATTGATATCAAACGGATGAAATCTGATCTGTCTGAATAGACTTTTTCTGTCAGCGTGTGAGAATATTAAGTTGCACATGCTTGATAAAGGAGATACAACGAATGGAACAAGTCATGAACGTAAAACCATTAACGATAGAAGACTACCCCGCCCTCAAAGAAATGGATACAGGGATAGAAGACGACTATGTGGTACGGATTTTTGATCGTCTCGTCACTTCTGGCAGTCATGAACTCTTCGGACTCTTTCAAAATGGACGGATGCTTGCTGTTGGCGGCTACAGCTTATTTGGTCAGGATAAATTCGCTATGCTCGGCCGGCTGCGAAGTGATCGCCGCTTTCATATGAAAGGAAACGCCACCGAATTGCTCAAGCCTGTCGTTGATCAATTGAAAAGAGATCCAAGAGTAAGCTGGATCGGCGCGAATACACACCTTGGAAATTTACCTGCAAGACGTGTCCTTGAAAAACTCGGGATCGATCAAGGGCCAATCATCCATTACCTGACTTTAAAACGCCCCGATTTGTTGACAGGACACACGCCAGGTCCTGTATGGAATCCTGTCCATGATTTAAAAAGAAAGCGCGGCCTGTTGACCCGTTTGGAAGAAAACTATTTAGGAACTTTTCCATACGAATGCTACTATCCCTTCCCTTTTGACGAGGCTCTATTCACCGATGATTATTTACAGGCGTGCTCCTTTTTTGAGAATCCCGATCAAAGCCGGTTTGTCATCATAAAAAATGATACAAAGAAATACGATTATTCTCATGTCAAATACTTTTGGGACGATCATTATGCTCAACCCGGCTTGTTTGAAACCATCCTCCATCATTGGAATAACAACCCGGATAATGTCGGTTGCTGGATTGATTTTTCCGACCAGGGATTTAAGAACATTCCTGAACTGACCGCCTATGATGTCCAGGAACCATGGATTCTTTATGGTTCTTGGAAAAAGCCACAATTATGAAAATTCTCCTGCATATATTGACAAGCTCCTTCATAGTATTTAGAATCCTCTAAGGAAAAATTTTAACGCAAGAAAGGATTAAAGACTATGAACTTTATGCAAGCCGTACAGCTGTTAGATGAAGGTCATGCTTTGGAACGTCATACATGGAAGAATTCCGGATATATCGTAAAAGATGAAAAAGGAAAAATTATTTTCTTTGATCATAATGAACCTACTTTTTATTCTTTAACGACAGAAGATGCTCTCGCATCTGATTGGGAACAAACAAGCAAAGATCAATGGACGATCGTTTCGGTTTCTCACGATCGCGAATTGATGCAGGGGAAACTTTTTGTTTCTTATCACATTTGCTCTGAAAACGGAGGCAGCATCATGAATAACCACCTCGTGGAAGCCGATGAATTGTCTCAGTGGTCCCGTTTCGTAAATCTGGACCTTACCAATTCGGCACGCTATTTGAATGAACAAGATGTAGCCACTGTTCAAAATACGATCAGTGCATAAAACTTCACTAAAAAACGCGCGAATGATTTCGCGCGTTTTTCTTATTTTTTCTTTTTGCTTCCTTTTTTAGAAACGCCTTTGTTTCTGTAAAAAGGTTTGTTTCCTTTTTGTTTGTTTTTCTTCTTCTCTTTTTTGCGATCCGGTCCTTTGGACTTGATCTGTTTCGGACGCTCTGGGCGTTTCCGTTCTTTCCTCGGTTTCATGCCATCAATTTCGAAATCAACCACTCGCTCATCAATATTGACATTCGTCACCTTGATGGTTACTTCATCACCGATACGGTAAACATTCCCTGTGCGTTCACCAATCATGGCATACTGTTTTTCATGATAGTGATAATAATCATCGGTCAATGTACTGACGTGCACCAGTCCTTCAACGGTATTCGGAAGTTCGACGAACATTCCGAAACTGGTCACTGAACTGATGACACCTTCATATTCTTCTCCGATTTTATCCTGCATGAATTCAGCCTTTTTCAGATCATCCGTTTCTCGTTCCGCATCCACTGCCGCTCGTTCCATTTCGGAAGAATGGCGGGCGATTTCAGGCATTTGATCTTTCCAATGCTTCCGTGTCTTGTAATCCAGCTTCTCTTCAACCAAGTAAGTGCGGATCAAACGGTGGACGATCAAGTCCGGATACCGACGGATCGGGGAAGTGAAGTGAGTGTAAAAATCTGTGGCCAACCCGAAGTGACCGAGACCTTGAGGGTCATACTTCGCCTGCTGCATGGAACGCAGCATCAGCTTCGAGATAATCATATCTTCCTGTGTGCCCTTCACTTCTTCCAGCACCTTCTGCAAAGCCTGCGGATGAACATTGTCTGCCGTTCCTTTTACTGAATACCCCATATTGGCAACGAACTCAAAAAAGTTCTGGAGCTTATCTTCATCCGGATCCTGGTGAATACGGTGAATGAACGGCACATCCATCCAGTGGAAATGTTCAGCTACGGTTTCGTTCGCAGCCAACATGAATTCTTCAATCAAACGCTCTGCGACAGAACGCTCACGCAAGCGGACATCGACAGCTTTACCTTCTTCATCAACGACCACGCCGGCTTCTTTAAAGTCAAAATCAATGGCTCCGCGACCCATTCTTTTTCCTCTCAAAATACTCGCCAGCTTCTCCATATCTCTGAACATCGGCACGAGCTCTTCATATTTTTTGATCAATTCAGGATCTTCGTCCTGTAAAATGCTGTTCACATCTTTATAGGTCATTCGTTCATTGGTCTTAATGACACTTTGGAAAATTTCGTGGTTCACGACTTCTCCATGGCTGTTGATTTCCATTTCACAAGTCAATGTCAGACGATCCACTTGTGGATTCAAGGAACAGATCCCGTTGGATAAACGGTGCGGGATCATTGGAATAACACGATCCACTAAATACACACTCGTCGCACGTTCCCTCGCTTCCTGATCGATCGGAGAGCCTTCTTCAACATAATAGGTGACATCAGCAATGGAAACGCCGAGTTTATAGTTGCCGTTATCAAGCTTTTTGACCATGACGGCATCATCAAGGTCCTTAGCGTCCGCTCCATCAATCGTAACGATCATTTCATCACGCAGATCGCGGCGGTTTTTGATTTCATCTGGGTGGATTTCATCCGGCGTGTCTGCCGCTTGTTGCAACACTTCCTCAGGAAAGTCCACTTTGATGCCATGCTTATAAATGATGGAGATGATATCAATGCCAGGGTCATTTTTATGGCCGAGAATTTCTACGATTTCCCCTTCAGCACTCATACGATCTTCCGGGAACTTCGTTATATTCACGATCACTTTATGTCCATCGATGGCGCCATTGTTCTGACTCTTAGGAATGAAGATATCATTTGGAATACGCTTATCATCAGCGATGACAAAACCGAAATTGCGGCTGGATTCGTATGTTCCAACGACACGCGTCGTGGCCCTTTCCAAAATACGGATGACCGTACCTTCCGGCCGCGTCCCATCCTCTTTCCGTTTTTCAATACGGACGAGAACTTTATCATTGTTCATGGCTGAATGAAGGTCGGAATGATGAATGTACACATCATCCTTGTCTTCCTCATCAGGGATTAGAAAAGCGAAGCCTTTCGCATGCATTTGAATACGTCCGCGAATCAGGTTCATCTTCTCCGGAAGACCAAAGCGGTTTTTACGCGTCCGCACAAGCTCTCCCTCTTCCTCAAGCTCATTCAGTACCTTCATGAGGTCCTTGAATTCATCAGAACTCCCAAGTTCTAATGTCTCTTCAAGTTCTTGTACAGATAGTGGTTTTGATGCTGTTTCTTTGAAAAAGTCTAAAATTTGCTGTTTTAACTCTATACTCAATTGTCTTACCTCCTTTTAAATGAAGGACAAGACTCCGGCGTCATGACCAGTCCAGAGACTCAAGGAAAGCGAGGACGTCTTCGTGCAGCTGCTCTTTTTCCTTATCCATTGTGATCACGTGACCAGAGTTTTTGTACCATTTAATATCTTTTTGATCGGCTTCTACTTGTTCATAAATATAGTTTGCACTTTCTGTGTTAATCATTTCATCATTTTCTGCTTGTACAACAAAGGTAGGAGTATAAATTTGATCGACTTCGTTATGAACCTCTGTAATAAATCCGCCCAACTGCTTGAACATCTCTTTTGATTGATCCAGAAGATCCTCTACTTCGCGATCGATCGTTTCTTTATCTTTTCCTTCTAGTTGTTTATACTGCCTTGCTTTGAATTCAAAACCTTGGGTTAATTGTTTCTCATTGTCAAAAAACATCGGGGAACACATCGTAATGATTCCTTTGATTGGTTCCGAATAAGCAAGTTTCAGGCCAAGGACGCCTCCAAGTGACAATCCGGCGACAGCAATTTTCTCATACCCAAGCTCGCGCAAATGGTTCAAGGCGTTTTGAACATCCGCCCACCAATCTTCAGGCCTTGCCTCGATCAATGCCTCAAGCTCTTGTCCATGCCCTGCATAAATAGGTGCATGTGTCGTATAGCCGTGCTTTTGTAAAAACCGGCCAAGCATCCGCACATCGGCAGAGTGACCAGTAAAACCATGTAGTAATAATACCGCACGTTCTCCTTCCTCAAACGTAAATGGCTGAGGTTGTTTAATTTTCATGTCATTCTCTCCTTACTTCATCTATGTCCTGTTTTTAAGATTTCATTCTAAAGTGCAATGTATTCTATTTTACCAAAATTAAGTTCCCCTGGCACATTTTGAACCTGAATAACCATTTCCCCCTATTATGAAACGAAGTGGCAGGATTGTGTAAGACTTGATTTCGAGACTTATGTGGGAGTTTAGGGGCTACGGGAAAAGGTTCGCTTTCCGTGGGCGAGTGATGAGCCTCCTCGAGCTAACGCTCTGCGGGGTCTGGTCTCATCTACCACGCACTTCCCACAGGAGTCTCACCTTTTCCCTCCGCCCCTTTGCCATATGAGGTTCTCGACCTCCCTTCAAATGGATCTGCCGAGATTGGCAGGAAAGTCACTCATATAAAGTTTCCATAATAAAGCTCTCATATTGATTTTCAAGCCAATCTCTTGCGAATTCATTCGGAGCAACGATCGTCAGCGTATTTTCATTAATAGTCGTTCCAACCATTAGAAACTGCACTAATAAGGCGAGGGAACAGGGTCTGGGAAACGTCCGCATGAAAAGCGAAAGGAGACCTGAACGTGTGTGTTTTTCTACGAACGGATTCCAAACACCGCAAATCGTCGTTTCCCTGACCCCGTATCCATGGCAAGGAATCCGTCATTCATTGCTTCAACCAGACAAGGCTTTCTTCAAGGTTACTTGGGAGATCCTCCTGGCACCCTCGCGGAAAGCGGGCCATCCCCCGACGTCCCAATCCACCTCACAAACATTTCGAAACTGAGCCTTCCACAATCAGGAGCTTTAGCGCTAGTTAAGATTTGAATTAGGAGAACATAAAAAAACTGCGCTTCATTTTATGAAGCGCAGTTTTTTTGATTAACCGAGGATATATGCAGTTAAGAAAGCTAAAACAAAGAAAAGAACGCCTGTTACTACCGTTGCTTTGTGCAACACTGCGTCAATTCCCCGTGCTTTCTGCTTCCCAAATAGTTGTTCCGCTCCGCCAGAAATCGCTCCTGAAAGACCGGCACTCTTTCCAGATTGCAATAGTACAAGGACGATCATTGCAATCGTGTTGATGGTTAGTAAAGTAATTGCAAGTGTTTCCATGATGTGCCCACACCTCCTAAAAACGTACAGATAACTAGTTTAAATGTAGCATAAAAGCCTTTCATCAGCAAGCTTATTCTAAATTCATAAAAGGTTTATACACAGGTAATGGACGAACTGAAAAGAGAGAGAATGTCGTATAGGAAATAAAACTTATTTAATGATAGAAAGGACAAATTATTTTTGCAGAAGATTCTTTGGGTACGGACCCCTTCTTAAAGGATGATATAAAATCTAAATCTTATTCAATCTGCTCATCTTTGAACAGATATGAATGATTTTGATTGATTTTGAAAGTTTATGGTTGATTTTTGTAAGGGTTTTCTTTTATTATAAATATAGAGAACAAGCAAGGAGTGTAGGAACATGCTTACACCAGAACGACAACAACTTATATTAAAAACAGTCAAAAACGATCATACATCCAAAATCAAACGTTTAGTTGAAGTGACAGGTGCATCAGAATCGACCATCCGCCGTGATTTAGATCAGTTGGAAGAACAAGGACTCTTAAGGCGTGTCCATGGGGGAGCGTCATTGAGAAGCTCCGCGAGTGAAGAACCGACCATGAGGGAAAAAGTCACAAAGTTTCACAGCGAGAAACAGGCGATCGCCCAATTCGCCGCCTCCCTCGTGCAGGAGGGAGACTGTATTTTCATTGATGCTGGTTCGACCACTTTTGAAATGATTCCTTTCCTTAAAGAGAAAAATATCATTGTCGTAACGAATGGTTTGAGTCACCTGGAAGCCTTGAACACCCATCAGATCAAAACCTACGTCCTTGGCGGTCTTGTTAAACACCAGACAGGCGCGGTCGTCGGAGCCGGTGCGATTCAAAACCTTCAACAATACCGCTTCGACCAATGTTTCATGGGAGCGAACGGGGTCACTCTAAAGGATGGGTACACAACACCCGATCCCGAAGAAGCGGCGATCAAACAGATGACGTTGAACTTATCGAAGAATCGTTACGTCCTTGCCGATCATTCCAAATTTGAGAAGGTCGCTTTCATGAAGTTCTCTAATCTGTCAGAAGCAGAAATCATTACAGATTATAATGGTGCATCAATTGAAGACTATCGTAAGAAAACCAATATAAAGGTTGTGACAACATGATTTACACGTGTACATTAAACCCTTCCATCGATTACATCATGAACGTTGAAGCATTTGAAGCAGGGGCTTTGAACCGGGCAAAAGAAACCTTCTATTACCCTGGAGGGAAAGGGATAAACGTTTCTCGTGTCATGAACCGCCTTGGTGTCAAAACCAAAGCGCTCGGGTATATCGGCGGCTTTACAGGTGCTTTTGTCCAACAGTTTTTAAATCAGGAAGCTATTGACCATGCTTTTATCGAAACATCACAAACGACAAGAGTAAACGTGAAGTTGAAAAGTAACAACGAAACAGAAATTAACGGCCCTGGAGCGGAAATATCAGAATCTTTACAGGAAGAACTTTTAGAGCAAGTGAGAAATCTTTCAAATAAAGACACACTTGTACTAGCTGGAAGTCTTCCCTCTTCCCTGCCGTCCGACTTTTATATAACCATGGCTTCAATCTGTGCTGAAAATGGAACAAAAGTCGTTGCTGATACGTCAGGGAAAGCATTGGAACAATTGCTCGGCCACCCGCTCTTCCTCTTGAAACCGAACCATCATGAATTGGGTGAGCTTTTCAACGTTGAGATAGATACAAAAGAAAAGGCAGCCCTTTACGGAAGGAAGTTAATCCAACAAGGCGTTGAGCACGTGATTGTATCCATGGGCGGAGAGGGCGCTGTTTATGTAGGGCGAAACCATGAAATGTTCGCCAATGTACCTCAAGGTCATGTAAAAAACTCTGTCGGAGCGGGAGATTCCGTTGTATCGGGTTTTCTAGCAGGACTGGAAACTGACGAACCAATTGAACAAGCTTTCCGTTATGGTGTGGCTTCAGGAAGTGCCACAGCTTTTCAGGATGATCTTTGTCAAAAAGAAGATGTAGAACGGTTGCTGACTGAAATCCACGTTTCCAATATAAACTAAGGGGAGTGAATCACCATGAAAATTACAGATTTACTGACGAAAGAAACCATCGTATTGAATATGTCTGCCTCTTCCAAGCCAGAAGCAATCGATGAGCTTGTCGGTCAATTGGACCGTGCCGGTAAGCTGAATGATCGCGATGATTTCAAGCAAGCCATTGAGGCTCGGGAACAGCAAAGCACCACAGGAATTGGAGAAGGAATTGCCATCCCGCACGCGAAAACTTCTGCCGTAAAGAATCCTGCCATCGCTTTTGGCAGGTCTCAGGATGGATTAGATTACGAATCGTTGGACGGCCAGCCGACGAACCTCTTTTTCATGATTGCAGCTTCTGAAGGCGCTAACAACACACACTTAGAAACCCTGTCCCGTCTTTCTTCCTTTTTAATGGATAACAAATTCCGTGAACAACTGGAAGCAGCCAAATCGGAAGCTGATGTCATCGAAGCCATTAACGCAAAAGAAGCAGAAGAAGATGGTGATGAAGATACGGCAGATCAGCCAGCAGGAAAGATTCTGGCCGTCACTGCATGTCCAACCGGTATTGCTCACACCTTTATGGCCGCTGATAAATTGAAAGCTACTGCAAAGGAAATGGGTGTGAACATTAAAGTGCAAACCAACGGGTCTGGAGGTATAAAAAACCGCCTGACCAAGGAAGATATTGCAGAAGCGGACGCCATTATCGTTGCAGCAGATACGAAAGTCGATATGGAACCATTCAATGGCAAGCCCGTTATTGAAGTTCCGGTCGCTAAAGCGATTCACGAACCAAAAGAATTGATTAACAAAGCAGTAAATAAAGATGCTCCTGTTTATCAAGGTGGAGGAAGCAATAAAGATACATCAGATGAAAAAGGCCAGCGCAAAGGCGTCTATAAACACTTAATGAATGGTGTTTCTAACATGCTTCCATTTGTTGTCGGGGGCGGAATTTTAATTGCCATCTCCTTCTTCTTCGGTATCGAGTCAGAGAATCAGTTCGCACAAATGCTAAGTACTATTGGCGGAGATGCTGCCTTTTTCTTACTTGTCCCTGTATTGGCCGGTTTTATTGCGATGAGCATCGCTGATCGCCCTGGCTTTGCCCCTGGTATGATTGGTGGTTTTATTGCTATCACGCAAACAGTCGAAGGTGCGGGTAATGGATCTGGCTTCTTAGGCGGTCTCATTGCCGGTTTCTTAGCTGGTTATCTGACATTGCTTATTAAGAAATGGTTAGAAGGTTTACCAACAATCCTTGATGGTATGAAAACGGTCCTTTTCTATCCGGTCCTTGCGATTTTCGGAACAGGAATGATCATGTTACTAATTAACCCTGCGTTGACTAGTGTTTACACGGCTCTATTCGGTTTCTTAGAAAGTATGAGCGGATCCAACTTAGCTCTGCTTGGATTAATTGTCGGTGGCATGATGGCTGTTGATATGGGAGGTCCAGTAAACAAGGCTGCCTACACATTCGGAATTGCGGCACTTGATGCAGGGAACTATACATTTATCGCAGCTGCGATGGCTGGTGGCATGGTTCCACCCCTTGCGATGGGCTTAGCCACGACCCTTTTCAAAAATAAATTTACCAAACAAGAGCGTGAAACAGGGAAAGCCGCTTACCCGCTTGGAGCTTTCTTCATCACAGAAGGAGCGATCCCATTCGCTGCAGCGGATCCCGCCCGTGTCATCCCTTCCATGGTCGCAGGTAGTGCTTTGACTGGTATGTTGACCATGTTATTCGGAATCGGGCTGCGTGCCCCGCACGGCGGTATTATTGTTGCCCCGCTTGTAGAAGGTGGGTTTATGCAAATTGTTCTTTATCTTGTGGCAATCATTGCCGGTGCAATTCTTTCAGCAATTGTTGTAGGATTCTTGAAAAAAGACCTTCAAAAGGCTTAAAATAATAAAGTTAGGGTAAGTCATAAACAATAGCATGTTTTAAGGAGGAATTATAATGGTAGAGAAAACGTTTAAAATTACATCGTCCGACGGTGTTCACGCTCGTCCAGCAACAGTACTTGTACAAAATGCAGGAAAGTACGAGTCTGATATTAACCTACATTACAAAGAAAAATCCGTAAATCTTAAGTCCATCATGGGAATCATGAGCCTTGGGATTCCTGCAGACGCTGAAGTTAAAATCACAGCGGAAGGCAGTGACGAACAAGAAGCGATCGACCATTTGGAAACAACAATGAAGAACGAAGGCTTGGGGGAATAACAGCATGACACAGCTTCAAGGTATTGCAGCTTCCAGCGGAATTGCGATTGCAAAAGTGTACCGCTTGGAAGCTCCGGACCTTTCTTTCGATAAGAAAGATATTGAGCAGCCGGAACAAGAAGTCAAACGCCTGCATGAGGCTCTGGATACATCAAAATCAGAGCTGGAAAAAATTAAAGAACACACAAGAAAATCTTTAGGTGATGAACACGCGGAAATCTTTTCTGCTCACCTATTGGTATTGAGCGATCCAGAATTAATTCAACCGATTGAAGATAAGATCAAGAGCGAAAATGTTAACGCAGAAGCAGCACTTTCTGAGACTGCAAACATGTTCATTGACATGTTCAAAGGCATGGATAATGAATACATGCGCGAACGTGCGGCAGACATCCACGACGTAACAAAACGTGTAATGGCTCACCTTCTTAGTGTGACATTCCCGGATCCTGCGCTCATCAATGAAGAAGTTGTCATCGTCGCAGACGATCTGACACCTTCCGATACCGCTCAATTGAACAAACAATACGTAAAAGGCTTCACGACTGATATCGGAGGCCGTACGTCTCACTCGGCCATCATGGCTCGTTCTCTTGAGATCCCTGCAGTCGTTGGAACGAAAAATATCACTTCCCAGGCTGGAAAGGATACCATGATCATCGTCGATGGAATCAATGGTGATGTCATCATTGACCCTAGCGAAGATCAAATTGCAGAATACAAGCAAAAGCAGGACGATTTCGAGAAGCAGAAACAAGAATGGGCGAAGCTTAAAGATGAAGCGACCGTCACTTCTGAAGGCGACCACGTAGAACTTGTAGCCAACATTGGAACTCCTGACGACGTTGAAGGCGTTCTAAACAACGGTGGCGAAGGTGTCGGCCTTTATCGTACAGAATTCCTTTATATGGGCAAAAGCCAGCTTCCGACAGAGGAAGAGCAGTTCGATGCTTACTCTTCTGTGTTGAAGCAAATGGGAGACAAGCCAGTCGTGGTACGCACACTGGATATCGGTGGAGACAAGGAGCTTGACTACTTGGATCTTCCTGAGGAAATGAACCCATTCCTTGGTTACCGTGCGATCCGTCTTTGCCTGGAGCGCGACGATATTTTCCGCGTTCAGCTTCGTGCTTTGCTACGTGCCAGTGTCCACGGAAACTTAAAAATCATGTTCCCTATGATTGCTACGCTGGAAGAATTCCGTCAAGCTAAAGCAATCCTTGACGAAGAGCGCGCGAACCTTAAGGAAGAAGGTCATGATGTTTCAGATGAAATCGAAGTCGGAATGATGGTTGAAATTCCTGCAACAGCAGTGATTGCCCGTCAGTTCGCTAAAGAAGTCGATTTCTTCAGTATTGGTACCAATGACTTGATTCAATATACAATGGCAGCGGACCGTATGAACGAACGCGTGTCCTACTTGTATCAGCCTTACAACCCGGCGATTCTCAACCTCGTCAACAATGTGATCGAAGCAGCACATGCGGAAGGCAAATGGGCTGGCATGTGCGGGGAAATGGCTGGAGATGAAATTGCCATTCCGCTTCTACTTGGACTTGGTTTGGATGAATTCAGCATGAGTGCAACATCCATTCTGCCTGCCCGTACGCAGATCAGAGATCTATCCAGGAAAGAATGGACTTCTTATAAAGAAGAAATTCTTTCTATGGGAACAGCAGAAGAAGTTGTCGCTTTTGTTAAAGAAAAAACACAAACGAAGTAGTATTTGTACGATGAGTGTGGGACAATAGGTGTGTGCCGACTTCCTTTCGGCTAGTTCATGAGAAAGAGATGTGTTTCCATGACATTTACTGTGATCTTGATTGTATGTATTGCCATTGTTTTAGGGATTGCCGCCATGTTCGGTATGGCTGTCTCTAAAGGCTACGATTACAAGCACACCGTTGACCCGTTACCAGACGACAAACATCATAAAGATGAGCATAAAAAAGCTGACGCTTAACCATAGCGTCAGCTTTTTTCTTTTCCATCATACAGGGAAAGTTTTTTCTGTATCGGTGTGCGTATCTTCGGCTTCGGAATTCTTTTAGGGTAGCCCATCTGTAACACAGAAACCAATTTAAAACGCTGGCTGTCCAGCCCAATATCTTGATAAAATTGATCATCATGCAAATATGGACTCGTCGTCCAAAGAACGCCTACGCCTGCTTCCCATGCCAAAAGCTGAACATTTTGTATATAGGCACAAACAGCGGCATAATCTTCTTCATACTTCCGAATATCCTCATCTCTTTCCATATAAATCAAAGCGTGATGAGGAATAATTAATAAGAAGTCCTGAATTCCGTCCTGCAGTCTTTGAGTTTTGTTTATGTCATAGCCATCAAAGAACCCTTGCCTTTGATAACTTTTCATTACGGCCTGGGCATACGCTTCTTTCCCTTTATCCTGGTATAATCGTATATGCCACGGCTCTTTCATCCGATGGTTAGGCGCCCATGCAGCTTCAGCGAAAATACGTGCCAGTACTTCATGATCCACTTTTTCCTCTTTATATTCATGAATCGAGCGGCGGGTCTGAATCGCTTCCATCAATTCCATCACGTACACCTCACAACATAATCAACTCTGTCACAGGTTGTCCCATCCAATAGCCCCATTCACGCAAGAAGAATGGCACTTTCGTTTCCATACTTTTATATGCTGAATACTGAGTCGGGACACCTTCGACCTCCATATCCAGTTGCTCGGCCATAGCCACAGCTCTTTTCAAATGAAATTGGTCGCTGACAATTAAAAAAGAACGAATCCCTTTTTCATGACTGACTTCTTTCGCATTACTCAAGTTATCTTCGGTGATTAGTGATCGATCCTCAAACAGAATATCCTCTTCTTTTACTCCATGATCCATCGCATAGTCTTTTCCTACTTCTGCTTCAGAGGAGGCTGCTTGTTCACTTTTACCACCCGTGAGAATCAAGTATTCAACTTGTCCTTCTTTATACAACTCAATCCCCTGCTTCAAACGCCCCTCAAAAACCGGACTTGGCTTTCCATTCCATTGGGCGGCACCGAGGATGATGGCTGCATCAGCTTCTGATGCTGTTTCATCTCCATAGGTCCACACGGAATACCCCGTGTATAATGCATAGCCTAGCATCAAGAATAAAATGATCTGAATGAATCTTTTCATATCTCCTGGCTCTCCTACTCCCTGAATATATGTTCCATCATATCATAGAAAAAAGCCTCTCTGAATCATCAGAGAGGCTCATTTTAAAACTTATTTATTCAAGTTGTAGAATGCTTTCTCGCCAGCGTATGTCGCTGTTCCAAGCAGCTGGTCTTCGATACGAAGAAGCTGGTTGTACTTCGCGACACGATCCGTACGGGAAGGAGCACCTGTTTTGATTTGTCCTGCATTTGTCGCAACAGCAATGTCCGCGATGGTTGCATCTTCTGTTTCACCAGAACGGTGAGAGATGACAGCTGTGTAACCTGCGCGCTTTGCCATTTCGATCGCTTCAAATGTTTCTGTAAGTGTACCGATTTGGTTCACTTTGATTAGAATGGAGTTGCCAACGCCTTCTTCAATCGCACGGCCCAGCTTCTCTGTGTTTGTTACGAACAGGTCGTCACCGACAAGCTGTACGCGGTCTCCAATACGGTCTGTAAGAAGTTTCGTTCCTTCCCAGTCGTTCTCGTCAAGACCGTCTTCAATTGAAACGATTGGGTACTTGTTCACAAGCTCTTCATACCAATCAACCATTTCTTCAGACGTACGTACAACACCTTCACCTTTCAGGTTGTACTTGCCATCTTCATAAATCTCAGAAGAGGCAACGTCCATCGCAAGCTTGACTTCAGCATCAGGCTTGTAGCCAGCAGCTTCAATCGCTTCGATGATAGTAGATAGAGCTTCTTCGTTAGAACCTAAGTCTGGAGCGAAGCCACCTTCATCACCTACGCCAGTGTTATATCCTTTGCTGGAAAGAACTTTCTTAAGAGAGTGGAAAATTTCTGCTCCCATACGTAGGGCTTCTTTGAATGTTGGTGCACCAACAGGCATAACCATGAATTCCTGGATGTCTACGTTGTTGTCTGCGTGCTCTCCACCATTCAGAATGTTCATCATTGGTGTTGGAAGAGTAGCCGCTGTGAAACCTCCAAGATACTTGTAAAGTGGAAGACCTACAACGTCTGCAGCCGCATGTGCAACAGCCATGGATACACCAAGGATTGCGTTCGCTCCAAGGTTTCCTTTGTTTTCTGTACCATCAAGTTCTCTCATCATTTGGTCGATGATCACTTGTTGAGTCACGTCCATACCTAGAAGGTTTGGAGCAATTTTTTCGTTTACGTTATCCACAGCGTTTTGTACACCTTTGCCAAGGTAACGTTCTTTGTCACCATCACGAAGCTCTACTGCTTCGTATTCACCAGTAGAAGCACCACTTGGAACAAGTGCTGTACCGAAAGCTCCTGATTCTGTATAAACTTCTACTTCAACAGTCGGGTTACCACGAGAGTCAAGGACTTCACGTGCATATACGTCAGTAATGTAAGGCATGAATATCTCTCCCTTATTTTTTAATTAGTGATTTTCCTGTCATTTCTTCAGGTTGTTCAATGTTCAAAAGTTCTAGCAATGTTGGTGAAAGATCACCAAGGATTCCTCCATCACGGAGTTCCACCCCATCTTTCGTTACAATGACGGGTACAGGGTTTGTCGTATGAGCTGTCATAGCGTCTCCATCCAAGGTCGTCACCTCATCAGAGTTCCCATGGTCAGCTGTAATGATCGCATGCCCACCTTTTTCATGGATCTTATCTACGATCTTACCTAAGCATTCATCTACGGCTTCAATCGCTTTAATGGTCGGCTCAAGCATCCCTGAGTGTCCAACCATATCAGGATTGGCAAAGTTTAAAATAATCGCGTTGTGTTTCTCTGCATCCAGTGCCTCAAGAAGTGCATCTGTAACTTCATAAGCACTCATTTCCGGCTGCAGGTCATACGTCGCAACTTTCGGAGAATCGATGAGGATGCGCTCTTCCCCTTCGAATTCTTTTTCACGACCGCCACTCATGAAGAACGTCACGTGTGGATACTTCTCTGTCTCTGCAATACGCAACTGTTTCATATCATTATCAGCGAGAACTTCCCCGACGGTGTTTTTTAAGTCATTCGGTGGGAAAGCAATCTTACTTTTGACCTGGTCGCTGTATTGAGTCATCCCCACAAAGTGAAGATTCTTCGGTGCTTTGTCACCAAGCTCATAACCATCAAAGTCGTCGTTTGCGAATGTACGAGAAAGTTGGATGGCGCGATCCGGTCGGAAATTGAAGAAAATAACACTGTCTTCATCTTCCACCGTGCCGATAGGGTTGTTGTCCTCATCTGTTAAGACAACAGGTTCAACAAACTCATCGTACACTTCCTGCTCATAAGAATCATCAATTGCCTTGATTGGATCCTTGTACGTCGGACCCTCACCGTAGGCGATGGCATCATAAGCTTTTTCCACACGTTCCCAGCGATTGTCACGATCCATCGCATAGTAACGTCCGGAAAGGGTAGCGATTTGCCCTACGCCTACTTCTTCAATCGCTTCTAGCGCCTGTTTGATATAAGTCTTCGCCGATTGCTGACCTACATCACGGCCATCAAGGAAGGCATGAATATAGACTTTTTCAAGACCTTCTTCTTTAGCCAGTTTCAAGGTAGCAATCATATGGTCGATATGGCTGTGAATCCCGCCATCAGATAAAAGACCGAAAATATGAAGAGCTTTACTTTTCGCCTTCGCTTCACGAACCGCGTTCAGCAACACTTCATTTTCAAAGAAGTCCCCTTCACGGATGGAAAGGTTAATTCTTGTCAGACTTTGATAAACGACACGGCCTGCGCCGATGTTCAAGTGTCCGACTTCAGAGTTACCCATTTGACCTTCTGGCAGTCCGACAGCTTCCCCGCATGCCGTTAATTGAGAATGCGGGAATTGGTTCCAGTAACGATCAAAGTTTGGTGTGTTCGCTTGTTTGACAGCATTGCCTTTCTCTTCATCACGAAGAGCGTAGCCGTCAAGGATGATTAAGGCAGCAAGGTTCTGCTTACTCATTCTTACCTGCCTCCACTAGTTTTAGGAAAGAATCAGCTTCAAGGCTGGCTCCTCCTACTAGAGCACCATCGATGTCGGACTGAGATAGTAGTTCATCAACGTTTGCAGGCTTCACGCTGCCACCGTATTGAATGCGAACAGCTTCCGCTGCTTCCGCACTTACATAATCACTGACGACTTTACGAATGTGTGTGCAAACTTCATTCGCTTGTTCAGATGTCGCTGTACGACCTGTACCAATCGCCCAGATCGGCTCATAAGCAATGATTGTCTCTGCACATTGGTCATTTGTCAGACCGTCCAATGCTTTTTTCACTTGTGTTTCAACGACGTTCATCGTTTCGTTTGCTTCACGTTGTTCTAGAGATTCCCCTACACAAATGATTGGTGTCAAGCCGTGGTTAAATGCCGCATGAACTTTTTTGTTTACCTCTTCATCGGTTTCCTTGAAGATTTCACGACGCTCGGAGTGGCCAAGTACGACGTAAGAAACACCAAGTTCTTTCAGCATGACTGGGCTTACTTCACCAGTAAACGCACCGCTTTCTTCAAAGTGCATGTTTTGAGCACCGATTTTAAGACTTGTGCCTTCAGTTTCTTCTACCAGTTTTTGTAGAAAAGGAAATGGAGCACAAACAACCGATTCTACCTGCTCAGAGGAAGGAACTTCGTTTTTAGCTGTTTGAATAAAATCTTCCGCTTCACGATGGTTTTTATTCATTTTCCAGTTACCAGCAATTACTTTTTTACGCATATGGTTTCACCTCTCCTTTTTATTTATCGTTCAACAAGGATACACCAGGAAGATCTTTACCTTCCATGAATTCCAAGGAAGCCCCGCCACCTGTGGAGACGTGGTCCATGTCATTTGCATATCCGAATTTCTCAACGGCTGCTGCAGAGTCGCCTCCACCGATGACCGTGTAGCCATCTGTTTCAGAAAGAGCGTTCGCTACAGCTTTTGTACCGTTAGCAAAAGATTCGATTTCAAAGACGCCCATTGGTCCGTTCCAGATGACCAATTTAGAATCTTTAATGACTTCTGCATATTTTTCTCTCGTTTTCGGACCGATATCCAGTGCTTCCCAGTCGGCTGGGATGCTGTCGATTCCGACTTCTTTCTTGTTTGCAGAATCAGAGAAATCATCAGCAACGACGACATCTTCAGGCATAAGGAAATTGACGCCTTTTTCTTCTGCTTTCTTCATATATTCTTTAGCTAGATCAATTTTATCTTCTTCCAGTAGAGACTTACCGATTTCGTGACCCAGGGCTTTTACGAATGTGTAGGCAAGACCTCCACCGATGATCAAGTTATCGACTTTATCAATCAAGTTGTCAATAACGCCGATTTTATCTTTCACTTTCGCACCACCGATGATGGCTGTGAATGGACGCTCAGGATTAGACAGCGCCTTACCTAGAACGTTGATTTCTTTCTCCATCAGGAAACCAGCAACGGCAGGAATATGCTCAGCAACACCTGCTGTAGAAGCATGCGCACGGTGGGCAGCACCGAAAGCATCGTTTACATAGAGGTCAGCCATGTCTGCAAAGGCTTTGGCTAATTCCGCATCATTCTTCTCTTCGCCAGGGTTGAAGCGTACGTTTTCGATCAGAAGAACATCGCCGTTTTCCATTTCAGAAATGGCTTTGTTCACTTCACCGCCGTATACTTCATCCGTTTTTGTAACGGTTTGTCCCAGAACATCGCTCAGACGCTTGGCTACAGGATCAAGACGAAGGTCTTCGACAACTTCCCCTTTTGGACGTCCAAGGTGACTGGCAAGAATGACTTTCGCACCGTTTCCAGTCAGGTGCTTGATTGTAGGGAGGGCAGCTTTAATTCGAGTGTCGTCTGTGACCTCTCCCTCGCTCATCGGTACGTTGAAGTCAACACGGCAAAAAACGGTTTTCCCGTTCACTTCAACATCGCGGATTGTTTTCTTATTCATAGAATGACAACCTCCTTGGTTTGTGGTCAGGTTCATCGCCTGCCCTTATGTACGTTTCCACAGTTTCATTGTGCAGAAACGCCGATAAGCAGGATGCGAAAAAACATGGATAAAGGAGGAGGACCTGAGACCTCCTCCTTTCCAGCTTTTTCATAGTATTTTCTAAAACGGCTCAGATATTACAAGCCTTGGTTTTTAAGGTATACAGCCAAGTCTACACAACGGTTGGAGTAACCAGTTTCGTTGTCATACCAAGAAACAATTTTAACCATGTTGTTTTCAAGGATTAGTGTAGAAAGACCATCAATGATAGAAGAGTGAGTGTTGCCATTGTAGTCCGTAGAAACAAGTGGCTCGTCACTGTAGCCAAGGATTCCTTTAAGGTTACCTTCAGCTTCTGCACGAAGAGCTTCGTTCACTTCTTCAGCTGTTACATCTTTATCAAGCTCAGCAACCAAGTCTACGATTGAAACGTTGGATGTTGGTACACGCATAGCCATACCGCTAAGCTTGCCATCAAGGTGTGGAAGAACTTTTGCAACGGCTTGTGCAGCACCAGTTGTCGTTGGGATGATGTTCTCAGCAGCTGCACGAGCACGACGGTAATCTTTGTGTGGAAGATCAAGGATCTGTTGGTCGTTCGTATAAGAGTGAACAGTTGTCATCATACCGCGCTTAAGACCGAACTTCTCGTCAAGAACTTTTGCGTATGGAGCCAAGCAGTTCGTTGTGCAAGAAGCGTTAGAGATAACGTGGTGAGAATCTTTGTCGTACTGGTCTTCGTTTACACCCATAACGACTGTAAGGTCTTCTTGCTTCGCTGGAGCAGAGATAACGACTTTCTTAGCACCTGCATCCAAGTGTTTCTTCGCATCGTCACGCTGAGTGAAGCGACCTGTAGATTCGATAACGATATCTACGCCAAGATCTCCCCAACCAAGTTGAGCTGGATCTTTTTCAGAAAGTACTTTAACTTCTTTTCCGCCGACAATCAGGTTGTCACCATTTGTTGTCACTTCTTGCTCAAGCTTACCGTGTACAGTATCGTATTGAAGCAAGTGTGCAAGCATGTTTGCATCTGTCAAGTCGTTAACCGCTACTACCTCTACTTCATTGTTGTTCAAAGCAGCACGGAAAACATTACGTCCAATACGTCCAAATCCGTTAATACCAATTCTTACTGTCATGCAAAATTCCTCCTTAGGATGATTGAAATCATATTTATTTAAAGGGATAAACCCCTTATTAACTCTTGGGCTGCACCTTCATCAGTGATCAGGACATTACTCTGGCCCGGTTGGAAATAAGATGAGATGGCTTGTGCTTTTGAACGACCTCCAGCAACAGCAATGACATGTTTCGCACGCTTCAGGTCTTCTAATTGCAGACCGACCGTACGAACTTTGTGAACGATCTCACCCTCCACATTGAAATAGTAACCAAAAGCTTCGCCTACCGCGTTGTGCTTTTTGATCAATTCCAATTGTTCAGGGGAAGTCTTTCTCCGTTCTGCCATCGTGAGCGCATCACCGACTCCGTGAATGACGATTTCCGCGTTTCGGATGATGTCCAACACTTCTTTGATCGAAGGTTCTTCTTTTATCGTCTGATAGGATTCCTCACTGAGAGGATCGGGTACATATAAAAGACGATAATCACCCCTAGCCTTTTTCGCCATTTCCGCGCAAATCGTGTTGGCCTGGTTTTCAACTCTTTCACCTAAGCCTCCACGCGCAGGAACGTATAAGCACTGATCAGCTCCAGACAGCGGCGTCATCACTTGTGCGACGGATGCCATCGTTGTTCCGCCTGTAATGGCAATCACCTGATCCGGCGACATATGTTCTTTCAAATATTGGACACATGCTTTTCCCATCTCTTGTTTTACCCAATTAAGCTCATCGCTATCACCTGGAACAACAACGATATGGTCTAAATTTAATTTATCCTTTAATTGTTGTTCTAAAACCTTAATCCCAGAGACCTCTTTAATAAACTCGGCTAGCTGTTCAAGAATGTTCTGCCCTTCATAACTTAAGTGCATACCTCTTGAGGTAATCTCTACAGCTCCTTGTTTGTTCAAAAAGTCCACTTCGCTTCGAACCGTACGTTCAGCAAGCTCAACACTTTCAGCTAGCGCTCTTCGGCCCACAGGCTGCATGATCTGGATGTAATACAACAGCTGATAACGGCGCTGTATAACGTCCAGGACATCCGGGAATAATTTTTTTTGTAAGTCGATGAACGCTCTCATGGAAAAAGCCCCTTCTTTGAAATGGTACCAACCGGGATGTATTACGTCCCAGCTAGTCATATTATGTCCCGCTCGGAGCAAAAAAATATCTTATCTCAATTTTATATTAACAGTGGGGTAGTCCACGTGCAAGCGAAAACCTAGACGTTTTTCATTGTAAACGCTTCATTAGTTCGAAGTAATCAATTTCACGATAATCCAACTCTTCCTCACCGATTTTCAAAACCGGTATCTCGAGCATATACTTCTCAAGCAATGCAGGATCGCTTTCAATATCAACCAATATTACTTTGACATCAAACAAAGACAACAAGTCCTTAACTTCATCGCATAACCCACAGTTTTCTTTTACATATAATATAACTTCAGACATATAGAGTCCTCCCTGAACTTTCATTTTCATCATATCAAAGGGAGCTTACCCCATCCATCCCGGAAACCCAGGTTCTAGATACTTAGGGGCCCGATATGTTTGATAGCATTTGGAGATCCCTGGAATCAACGTTGACTCTTATTAAGGTAACGAACTCTAGAATCTCGAAATATATCCTACACTATTCAGCCATTTACTTTGAATAACTTGCTGACTAAAATTAACAAACAAAAAAGACATGCTTCAGGAAGCATGTCCTTTTTTATCATAAAAACCATTATCGATTTTCAACTTACGTTTATCCAAGAAATGAGCTAACTCTTCGCCTACATAGTTTTCAGGTGTTCGTTTCAATGACTCATAGTTGAAGGATAACTTTTGCTGCTCCTGCATGTCGAACACATGAATCCGCCTGTCTTCAGAAACTTCTTCAGTCGACAACATTTTGTAACGGATTAGTTTTGTCATATATACCCCTCTTCTAAATAAAGCGAAAAGTCTGACTTTATTTATTCAATAATAACATAGAAAAAGGCCGAAATAAATACATTACGATACTATAAACCAAATAAGTGTTCGTATAATTCTTGTGATATTTCTGTCTAATCCATATTTAAATAACACTGATGTAACCGCAAAGGATTCTACAAGTATTAATATATTAATATAATGATATTCCTGTAAAAAATAGGACCTCCCTTACATTTAAGGAAGGTCCTTCTAGTTTAGCGCGCCCGAGAGGATTCGAACCCCCGACTGACGTAGAACCGGAATCTACCGCTCTATCCAACTGAGCTACGGGCGCAAAAGCGACATGCATTTAATATTATAAGGAGAATCGCCCAAAAACGCAACCCATTTTTATAGTCTTCCACAAAAGCTCCCGATTGTGGAAGACTCGATTTCGAGTCTATTGTTGAGTGGATGGGGGCTGCGGGGAATGGCTCGCTTTCCGCGGGAGCGCGGTGAGCCTCCTCAAGCTTCGCTCTGCGGGGTCTCACCATGCACTTTTTTCCTCTTAGTTATCCGGTTCCGGCGCCTAGCGGCTAGTGAGACTTCCCTCGCTTCTGTACGATAAGTCAACATCGAATCACTCCGTTCTTCGTGTTTCCTTTATCTCCGCCTCCCCTCCGCCCTTTTACCATATAAGTGTCTCGAAAGCACTTCCGGAATAAGATGATTTTACTCACAAGGAAAGTGGAGCAATATGAATTTCCATAACCGCTATTCTGGATAAAAGGTTGCTATAGAGCGCTTTATTACTATAGATCAGGAATTGTGTAAGACACTCATCCTCAGCAAAGGGGTTCGTTTCACGCATACATCGAATGGGGTGGTTGGGAAGCTGCGAGACTCCCGTGGGAGAAGGAGATAGGCGAGATCCCGCAGGACGCAGTCCGAGGAAGCTCGGCGCTCCCCCACAGGAAAGCGAGTAGCTTCCCAACCGCCCCTAACGCTCAACACGGCAAACGAACCCTGAAACATCTCGAAATCGAGTCTTACACAATCCTGCCATATAGCTTAATTATAGGTTCAGACGTTTATATAGGTAAATTTAGGGTATGATGGTAGAAGGAATTGGAACACATCATATAGAACGAATAAGAATAGCCGTTTTTCATACTTAAAAGGCGTAACCACCCTTGATGAAATAAAGAATAAAAGGTCGATTGTTTTTGTTTGACCTTTATTGACCTTATAGGTATGATGAATGTATTCCATCATTATTAATTTGATGTTAAGGAGGAATTTCAAATGAATTTAGTCCCTACAGTTATTGAACAAACAAACCGCGGAGAACGTGCCTATGATATTTATTCCCGCTTACTTAAAGACCGTATCATCATGCTGGGAAGCCCGATTGATGATAACATCTCAAACTCTGTTGTTGCGCAGTTGCTCTTCCTTGCGGCTGACGATCCAGAAAAAGATATTTCCCTATACATCAACTCTCCTGGTGGATCGATCACAGCAGGTATGGCGATTTATGATACGATGCAGTTCATCAAACCGAACGTATCCACGATCTGCACAGGTATGGCTGCATCTATGGGTGCCTTCTTGCTGAACGCTGGTGAACCTGGTAAACGTTATGCACTACCTAACAGTGAAGTCATGATTCACCAACCGCTTGGAGGAACACAAGGCCAGGCTTCAGATATCGAAATTCACGCAAAGCGTATTATTAAAATGCGTGAGAAGCTGAATAAGATTCTTGCTGAGCGTACTGGACAGCCGATGGAAGTCATCGAACGCGACACGGATCGTGATAACTTCATGTCTGCCCATGAAGCTGTTGACTACGGCTTGATCGATAAAGTCATGGAGAAAAACGAACAATAAGAAAAACACAAAATCCGCTGTGATGACACAGCGGATTTTTTTGTACTGTATGAAACCGTTCCCTTATTGGAGAACGTTCATTTTTTCACATAAACAATGATTACTCATTCTTCACGAAGTCAGTAAGCACCTGAACAGCTTCTTCCTCATCAGAACCGTCTGCAATTAACTTAATGTCTTCATCGGTTCCGACAGCAAGACTCATTAACCCCATAATACTTTTGGCATTCACACGTTTCTCACCTTTTTCGATAAAAACATCAGCGGTGAACTTGTTCGCTTCTTGTACGAATTGTGCTGCTGGTCTTGCCTGTAAACCTGTCTCAAGCTCAATCGTTATCGTCCTCTCAATCACCTGTCATTCTCCTCTCATTCTATATTTCAACTTCTTTGTAAGCGGATTCAATACTGAGAAAAAAGAACGCTCTCTTGTAGAAAGCGTTTATAATTGTATTTCATTATAGCATGAATTTGTTAAGGAAACATTAATTTCTTGTGTTTTCTATGACTTCACCTTTTCTAACTTTTTCGGCGAACTCGTCGATTTTACGCAGGCGGTGATTGATGCCTGATTTACTAATCGACCCACCAGAAACATACTCCCCAAGCTCTTTCAAAGAAACTTCCTGGTGCTGCAGCCTTAAAGATGCAATCTCCTGCAATTTATCTGGGAGGGCTTCTAAGCCAACTGTCCGTTTAATGAATTTTATGTTCTCCACTTGGCGGAAAGCTGCACCGATCGTCTTATTTAAATTAGCTGTCTCACAATTGACGAGACGATTCACCGAGTTTCTCATATCCCGGACGATCCTCACATCTTCAAACTTGAAAAGAGCTTGGTGGGCTCCGATATTGCTGATAAGCTCCGTGATTTTATCCGCTTCTTTCAAGTACGTGATGTATCCTTTTTTACGACTGAGCGTCCTTGCATGTAACCCAAAACTATTCATAAGCTTACACAACGCCTCGTTGTGTTCCTCATCTGAAGAATAAATTTCAAGATGATAGGAAGAGGTTTCTGGGTTGTTGACGGAACCGCCCGCAAGAAATGCTCCCCGTAAATAAGCCCTTTTACAACATGTATCGTTCAAATACTTTTGAGGGATGTCTGGATTAATGGATAGAGGACCTTTCAAGATTTCAAGATCTTCAAGAACGACATTCGCTTTCTCCTTCATCCTTACAATATAAACATTGTTCTTTTTCAACCTCATTTTTTTCCGAACAAGGAGTTCTACCGGGTAGGGATAAAGCTTTTTGATTAACGTGTAGATCCTTCTGGCAATCGCCGCATTCTCTGTTTGTACGTCCAGAATATATTCACGATTGGAAAGGGAAAATGTGCCGTTCATACGGACAAGGGCAGCCAATTCCGATTCCATGCAGCAAGTATCTGCTTCTACATTCGTTAATTCTTTTTTGATCTCTGATGCAAATGACATGATGTACACCCCCTTCTACCTACCACGCAACACCTAAAGCATGGAGTGCAATAACTTTGCTAATTTTTCTGTGTCATGACGTAACATAGGCTTGCTGTGGTCGATGATATCTTCTTCTATGACTTTCAATCCCATGGATTTAATTCTTTCAATATCGTAAATGACGGGCTCCGCATTTTCTTCAGCATAAGCAGCCCTCACCCCTTGATCGATCGGTTGATTATGCACAATCACTGACTGTAACACACCTTCTCCAATATGATCAAATAAGGCCTGGATATGATCAGCTGCCGTGTAACCAGAAGTTTCCCCCTCCTGTGTCATCACGTTGCATATATAAGTGACCATCGCTTTCGTTTCTTTCAATGCCTGCCCGATTTCCGGGATGATGATGTTCGGTAATATACTTGTGTAAAGACTTCCCGGAGAGATGACAATCAAATCCGCGGATTTGATTGCCTCTACAGCTTCTGGCAAAGGCTGAATCGGCGTAGGGCTTACGTACACCCTTTTTATTTTCTTGTTCTGTTTCGGAATACTTGACTCACCGGTAACAACCGTTCCATCCTCCATCTCCGCATGAAGGTTCATGGAATGATTGGCAATCGGATAAATATGACCGCGCACATTCAGGACTCTGGAGATTTCTTTTATCCCTTTATAAAAGTCTCCCGTCATGGATGCCATCGCAGCTAGCAAAAGGTTTCCCATGGAATGACCAGACAAGCCGTTACCCGCTGCAAAACGATGCTGAAAAAGCTCAAGGAGCATAGGCTCAGCATCGGAAAGGGCAGCCACGACATTCCTGATATCCCCCGGCGCAGGAATAGCCATCTCGTTACGTAAGCGGCCGGAGCTTCCACCGTCATCAGCAACCGTAACAATCGCTGACAGGTCAATCGGTAAATTTTTCAACCCGCGCAAGAGCACAGGCATCCCGGTCCCGCCACCTACAACGACGACACGCGGCTTGGTCTTATGATCCATCCGTTACAAACCCTTTCTTTTATCAATGTCTCTGTGAGTGACATGGGTCACGAAGTCAGTAGAGAAGTATTCCGATAAATGTTCAGCAAGCGCTACAGAGCGGTGTTGACCGCCTGTACAGCCGACAGCAACGACAAGCTGACTTTTTCCTTCACGTTTGTATTGAGGAAGCATGAATTGAAGCAAGTCCTTCAGCTTTTCAAGGAACTTCTGGGTATCGCTCCATTTAAAAACATAAGAAGATACTTCTGTGTTCAACCCTGTCAACGGACGCATATGTTCGACATAGTGCGGGTTCGGCAGGAAACGCACATCAAACATCAAGTCTGCATCAATGGGAACGCCGTATTTAAAACCGAAGGATACCATTTGAATAGAAAACACCTGTTGTTCCTTCTGACGGTATTTTTCAATGATGCGCTCCCGCAGTTCTTTTGGTTTCAATGATGTCGTATCAATGATCGTTTGAGAACGGCCTCTCAGCTCATCCAGCATTTTTCTCTCTCTACGAATACCTTCAAGCGGCAGCCCTTCTTTAGCAAGGGGATGAGATCTTCGTGTTTCTTTATAGCGGGAAACAAGCGCTTGATCTTCTGAATCAAGGAAAAGAATATGTTCTTGCAGCCAGTCCTCTTTTCCCAGACGGTCAAGAGAATCAAAGAGCGCATCGAAAAATTCTCGTCCACGTAAATCCATCACTAGAGCCACATTTTGGATATTGTTGCTGGAATCTTTCATCAGTTCGAGAAATTTCGGAAGCAGGGCCGGTGGTAAGTTATCGACACAAAAAAAACCGAGATCTTCAAAGCTTTGAACAGCTACGGTTTTCCCTGCCCCTGACATCCCTGTGATGATTACTAACTGAGTATCGTTGGCATTTACTTCCATCTTTCATCGCTCCCCATTAGTCAGGTCGTGACGGATCCAAATCTTGATCGATCAAGCGGAAGTCCGTCGTATATACAAATGTTCCATATACTTGCTCTTCACTACTTAAGATGTGCTTGAAAATTCTCCGATCTCCCTCTGCCATCGGCTTTTGAAGAACTTCTTTAACTGGAACCCACTCCAGTTCACCTTCTTCACTTTCATCAAGCAAATCCCCTGAATAGCTCGTACTGTAAAAAGTAAACATCATCCATTCTTGAGCGGTTTTCTCTTCTTCCCGCATGACGAATGTAAAGGAACCACGAAGCTCTGGGTTTTCGATTGAGAGCCCCGTTTCTTCTTTAAACTCCCGGACGACGGAATCTTTGATATTCTCTCCGGCTTCCATCTTTCCGCCAGGGGCTACATACCAGCCTCTGCGTGGTTTTTTTAACATCAATATAGAATCATCAACTCTCAAAATACAATTCGCTACACGCTGCATCGTTATGGTCACCTCATTTTCTTTCTAGAGGGCATCTCCACCCATTATACAATGAATACACAGGTTGCTACAATATTATGTTCCACAGCCGTTATTGAAAACTATTTCCTTTAAACTTATTTGGAAAAAGATTTTCTTGATTATGTTGAGAATGAATGGAACGAAACCTTAGCTAAAAATTAAAGGAATATCTACTAATAAGAGTTCTGCATTTCAAAAAGTCCATTTATAAAACAAAAAAAGACACAGATGACGAGCACCTGTGCCTCATAGAGATTAATCTATTAAAAGGGGGTCAATTAATCATTTCCATCGTAACAGGAAAATATTTCATAGGTGTTACACCCGAGTTAAAATGGTGTTTCTTTTTAATTGACGACCTTCAATTCCTCTAAAAGATTTTCAATATAGTGCTGGGCAGATTGTGCGGCGATACTTCCATCGCCAGTGGCTGTCACAATTTGACGCAATTCTTTTTCACGGATGTCTCCGGCAGCGAATACGCCCGGTACTTTCGTTTCCATATTCTCATCTGTTTCGATATATCCTTGTTCATTCGTGATGCCTAGACTTTCGAATGGTGTGGACAATGGAATCATTCCGATATAGATGAACGTACCATTGGTATCGAATTCGTATTCTTCATCTGTTTTTTTATTGTGAAGCGTGACGCTTCCCACTTTTCCATCTTTTTCATTGATGGATTTGACAACGGTATCCCAGATGAAGTCGATCTTGTCGTTATCAAAAGCGCGATCCTGAAGAATCTTTTGTGCGCGTAATTCATCACGACGGTGAACAATCGTTACTTTGCTTGCAAAGCGTGTAAGGTAGACGCCTTCTTCGACTGCAGAATCTCCTCCGCCTACAACGACTAGTTCTTTATCACGGAAGAATGCACCGTCACAAACCGCGCAATAGGAAACACCGCGGCCGCCGAGTTCTTTTTCACCTTGCACACCAAGTTCTTTATATTGAGCACCTGTCGTTACGATGACGGCACGTGCTTTGTATTCTTTGTTGCCGGCTTTGACCGTCTTGTATTCCTTGCCATCTACGACTTCTTTGATGTCGCCATACGCATATTCTGCGCCGAATTTTTTCGCGTGGTCGAACATTTTGTTAGATAAGTCTGGGCCAAGAATACTTTCAAAGCCTGGGTAGTTTTCAACGTCTTCCGTGTTCGCCATTTGACCACCTGGAATGCCACGCTCGATCATAAGCGTATCCAGGTTGGCACGAGAAGTGTAAACAGCTGCTGTCATCCCAGCAGGACCTGCCCCGGCAATAATGACATCATAAATGCGATCTTCACTCATCAATCTTCACTCCTTATGAATCCAAATAATCTCAGTTGCAATTCCTGTACATATCATAGTAAATCATACGAAAACCGTCCATTAATGTGCTTACTGGTGAAAGAAATGCATGTTTACCTATTCCTGCTCCCAGGGTCCGCCTTCGTTCCCCATCTTCGGGAACTGCTTGCATCCCTTTTCCCATAGTTGCAACGCTTTAGATGGATTACCTGTATGATAAACAGAGATGCTGTACCATTTGTAGTAAACTCTGCGGCGAGTAACCTGCTTATCACGAAGCGACCTGAACCGTTCGACCGCTTCTTGGTAATAGCCTGCTCTTGCAAGAGTCTCAGCTACGGCTAGTTTTTGCTGTTCATGCATAGGAAATACATTGCGGAGCCGTTCAATATGAAATGCCGCTTCTTCCGTCATACCCTGCTTCAGATAAAAAGCAGCCAAATTCACGTCACAGTGAATGTTCGCCGGTTCTTTTCCCAAGGTCTCTTTTTCAAGCTGAATCGCTTCTTCACGGTCTCCGTTCATGAACAATGCGTAGGCGTATCGATGTTTGGCGATTTTGAATTCCGGGAAAAGCTGCATCATTTCATCAAGGACACTTAACGCTTCATCCCACTCCTCTTGCTCTAAATGGTAAAAAGCTGTTTCCTGATAGATGATCAGCTCATCTTCATCTTCAAATGCCCAATCATCATCTTCATCTTCTTCCTCTAGAGAATCCAACATATCCTTCAATTGTTTAGCCGCTTCTTCAAACTCGCCGTCCCCTGGTTGTTCTAAATAGGTATCGACATATTTTTTGGCATCATTAAGAAGACCGAGGTGTGCGTAATTATTGGCCATCAGGTAGTAACAATCGACGTATTCTCTGCCGTGTTCAGCCAATACCTCGGTGAGTACCTGATTGGCGGCATGATAAGAGCCAACTTCCGTATAAACAACAGAAAGTTGGCATGGGTATAATGGTTCTTCGGGAGAAGCTTCAATCGCCTTTTTCAGCCACTTGACAGCAGCACTGAAACGACGCTTTTGAAAAGCCTGAATCCCATGAGAAAAATAAAATGAACCTGTAGGTACAAATGGGATAATGTTCGTATCCTGTTGTGCTGTAGTTCCTTTAAGTGTAGTCGTCATGACTGTCCCCCTATTTCCGTTTCAAATCTCACTAATTATGCAGTATAACATAAATGGTCACAGAGAAATAGGAGAAAAATGTAATCTATTTACGAATGACGTTTCTCCAAAACATCCAGAACATCATCCAGTGGGACTTGACGATCAGTCAGGATTAATAAGAGGTGGAATAAAAGATCCGCAGATTCCAAAGCAAGTTCTTCCGGATCATCATTTTTTGCAGCAATGATGACTTCCCCCGCTTCCTCACCGATCTTCTTCGCAATCCGGTCGACCCCTTCCTGGAAAAGTGTGGATGTGTAAGACCCTTCAGGAAGAGTTGCTTTACGGTCAGCCAATACGGTTTGAAGCTCATCCAAAATTTGATAGCGATTTTCTTTTGGCTTAGTTTCAGAATCGGTCAGTTCTTCAGAAAAACAACTATAATCCCCTTTGTGGCACGCTGGACCCGATGGCACCACTTGGACAAGCAAGGCATCCTGGTCACAATCGTAATGGATGCTTCTCACTTCCTGTGTATTTCCGGAAGTCTCCCCTTTGTGCCATAACTCTTGACGGGAGCGGCTGTAGAATACTGTTTCACCGATCTCCAACGTTTTTTTCAAAGATTCTTCGTTCATATAGGCTAAGGTCAGGACAGCTTTTGACTTGGCATCTTGCACAATCGCTGGAACGAGACCTTGTGCATCGAATTGAATGTCATCGATATTCATCGGACAGGCACTCCTTTTTCCTTCAAATACGCTTTCACGTTTTGCACAGACGTTTCTTTATAGTGAAAAATCGATGCGGCTAGTGCAGCATCTGCTTCAGCTTCCGTAAATACATCATAAAAATGTTCACTGGACCCTGCCCCGCCGGAAGCGATGACAGGAACATTCACAACTTCCTGTACGGCTTTTAATAAAGGCAGGTCAAAGCCGGTTTTTTCTCCATCTTTATTCATCGATGTAAGTAGAATTTCTCCCGCACCAAGTTTGACTGCTTCTTTCGCCCAGTCCGTCACGAGCCAATCGGTTGGTGTCCGCCCCCCATGCGTATAAACACGCCAGTTCGCTACCTCTTCATCATACTTCGCATCAATCGCGACAACGATGCACTGACTTCCGAAGTAATCTGCTCCTTCCGTGATCAAGGCTGGCCTTTTCACAGCGGAAGAGTTCAAGGATACTTTATCTGCTCCATTACGGAGAGTTTCCTTAATATCCTCAAGCGTCCGAATTCCGCCGCCAACTGTAAAAGGAATGGCAAGTTCAGAAGCAACGGAACGGACGACATCAATCATCGTTTTCTTTCCTTCGTGACTGGCGGAGATATCGAGAAACACAAGCTCATCCGCCCCTTGTTCATCGTACACTTTTGCAAGTTCAACAGGGTCACCGGCATCGCGGATATCCACGAACTGTATGCCTTTAACAACACGGCCTTCCTTTACATCCAGGCAGGGAATGATTCGCTTTGACAGCATTCAGTCCACCTCCACATCGAGCGCTTCTTTTAAAGTGAATTGGTTCGTGTACAAGGCTTTTCCGACTATCGAACCAATGACATTTCGATCCTTATATTCTTTCAGCTCGACAAGGTCATCCAGGCCTTTGATACCCCCAGATGCAATCACATCCACACCTGTTTCTTCAGCCAAACGGACGATTTCCTTCGTATTCGGACCTGAAAGCATACCGTCTTTTGCGATATCTGTATAAATGAACGTCTTCGCGCCCGCGGAAGCGAGGTCTTTTCCTAAATCAACCGCCTTCACTTCCGATTGTTCCAGCCAGCCTGCTGTCGAAACAAAACCGTCACGCGCATCCAGACCAATCGCAATTTGCTCCCCATACTTTGAAAGAAGCTGTTTGGTTGTTTCCACATCGCGGACAGCAAGTGAACCGATGATGACACGATTAACGCCCGCATCCAAGTAAAAGCGGACATCCTCTTCTGAGCGGATACCGCCGCCAATCTGCACGCGACAGTCCAATTCTTTCGCCACTCTCAACACATGCTCTGCGTTTTGCTTGGAACCTTGTTTCGCTCCATCAAGGTCGACCATATGGATCCATGAAGCCCCTGCTTCTACAAATTCCTTTGCCACTTCAAAAGGGTTCTCTCCATAGATAGTTTCTTTATCAAAATCGCCTTGTTCAAGTCGCACACATTTTCCGTCACGCATATCAATCGCTGGATAGATCGTAAAGCTCATCATTAAAACTCCTCACTGTTTGCACATTACTTTACAAAAGTTCTCTAATAACTGCATGCCGGCTGTCCCGCTTTTTTCCGGGTGGAACTGGCTGGCTACAAGATTTTCTCTTCCGATAATTGCAGGCACTTCCATATGATAATCAGATGTCGCATATAAAATAGAAGGATCATCTGTCTTCACAACGAAAGAGTGAACGAAGTAAACATGGTCTTCCTTTACATCTGTCATCAACGGTTTATCCGGCTGATGGATGTCAAGTTCGTTCCATCCCATATGCGGAACTTTGTAAGAACGTCCTTGATCATCCATCCCTGGAAAACGAGAAATGATGCCAGGGAACAATCTTAAACCTTCCGTAAGTCCGCCTTCTTCACTGCTCTCGAATAACAGCTGCATCCCGAGACATATGCCGTAGACCGGTACACCTTCGGCCACTTTATCTTTTATAAAATCAATGAATCCATGCTCTTGAAGTGCTTTCATCGCATCCGGAAATGCTCCCACCCCAGGAAGGATGTAACCATCACAGGCTCCCAATGACTGTGGCCGGTCCCCGATTTTATAGTCCACTCCAAGTCGTTCAAGCGCTTTTGAAACACTAAATAAATTTCCCATTCCATAATCGATGATGCCTATCATTATAAACTTCCTTTCGTACTCGGAACTCCTTTGACACGTGGATCGATTTGAGTCGCTTCATCCAAAGCACGTGCGAAGGCTTTGAACATCGCCTCAATAATATGATGGGTGTTATGCCCATGATGTAAGACGATATGTAAATTCATCCGAGCTTCTACAGCAAGCTTCCAGAAAAATTCGTGAACATTTTCCGTATCAAAGGTACCGACACGATCTTTCGGTAGCTCTGCGCGCCACTCGAGGTGCGGACGGTCACTCAAATCAACCGCTACCGTGACAAGCGTCTCATCCATCGGAAGAGTCATGGATCCGTAACGCTTCATGCCGTATTTATCGCCGACCGCTTCTCGCAGCGCCTGTCCAAGACAAATCCCGATATCTTCCGTTAAGTGGTGATCATCCACTTCCACATCGCCTCTTCCGACAACGGATAAATCAAAGAGGCCGTGTTTTGTGAACAATTCCAGCATGTGAGAAAGAAAAGGAACCTGGACATCCAAGTCCGCTTTTCCCCCTCCATCGATGCCAAGTTCAAGCTGAATATTTGTTTCTCTCGTTTTGCGTTCAATTCTTGCCGCTCTCGTTTCTGTCATTTCCATCGCTCCTTACGTGTCTCTACTGCGCGCGCATGGGCTTCCAACCCTTCCAATCGGGCGAACCTGGCAATTTTGTCAACGTTCGTTTCGAGGGCCTGTCTGCTGTATGAAATGACGCTCGATTTTTTCACAAAGTCATCCACGTTGAGAGGACTTGAGAAACGCGCCGTTCCATTCGTTGGCAGCACATGGTTCGGTCCTGCAAAATAGTCTCCGACAGGCTCACTGCTGTAAGGTCCAAGGAAAATCGCGCCCGCATGCTTGATCTTACCTAATTCCTGAAAAGGATCTTCGCTCACAATTTCCAAGTGTTCGGGTGCAATTTCATTGATTGTGTCCACCGCTTCTGCCCATGTTTCACAAAGGGCAATCATTCCATAGTCTTCCACGCTCTTTCTTGCGATATCAGCACGAGGCAGGGAATCCAGCTGTGATTGCACTTCTTTTTCCACAGCCTTTGCAAGCCTCTCACTCGTTGTCACAAGTACGCTTGACGAACGGGCATCGTGTTCCGCTTGAGAAAGAAGGTCAGCAGCAATTTCTTCCGCGCGAGCAGTTTCATCAGCAAGGATCGCGATCTCACTTGGTCCAGCGATCATATCAATATCAACATCCCCAAACACTTCTCTTTTCGCTAGCGCAACAAAGACATTGCCCGGACCTGTAATTTTATCAACCGAAGGGATCGTTTCTGTTCCATAAGCAAGAGCAGCAATCGCCTGTGCGCCCCCTACTTTGAACACATCTTCAACGCCAAGGATCTGTGCAGCAAGAAGGACACCATCAGGTACTTTCCCATCATGCCCGGGAGGAGTCACCATGACGACACGCTCTACGCCTGCTACTTGTGCCGGAATCACATTCATAAAGACAGAGGAAGGATAAGCGGCCGTCCCCCCAGGCACGTAAACACCTGCGGCATCAATCGGGGTGATTTTTTGCCCTAAGAGGGTACCGTCTTCCGAGCTGTCAAACCAGGAGGTGGTCTTTTGCTTTTCATGAAAAGCTCGGATGTTGTCCGCGGCCTCCTGTAAGATTTGGACGAACTCTCCATCGAGAGAGGCATACGCTTGTTCAAACTCTTCTTTAGAAACTTTGAAGGTTTCTAAAGTAGCTTGGTCAAAACGCTCCGTATATTCTTTGACCGCCTCATCCCCACGGGTCTTCACCTGTGCAATGATGTCCTGGACGGACTTCCGCTGTTCTTCCGTACCTTGATCGACGGAACGCTTCAATGACTTTAAATCTGACTTATTAATGATCTTCATCAGCGCTCCCCTTCCATCACTTCACTTAGTTTGCTTACCATTTCCTCAATCTCGGTACTCTTCAACCGGTAACTGACAGGGTTCACAATCAAACGCGACGTAATATCTGTAATCTTCTCGTACTCTACCAGTCCATTTTCTTTCAACGTACGACCTGTCGATACGATATCGACAATGCGATCCGCCAATCCAATCAGGGGCGCAAGCTCAATGGAACCATTCAAAGGAATGATTTCAATCTGTTCGCCCTGCTCACGGAAATAGTCAGATGCGACTTTCGGATATTTCGTAGCAATTTTCGGCGCAATCCGGCTCAGCGGTTGATCAGGCAATCCAGCTACGGCTACATAGCAAGGGCTGATTTTCAAATCGAGCACTTCGTACACATCCCGGTCCTGTTCAAGCAGGACGTCTTTGCCGGCAATCCCGATATCTGCCGCTCCATACTCCACATAAGTGACGACATCCATCGGTTTGGCCATCATGACGCGGATGTTCTGTTCAGGAAATTCCAAGATTAATTTTCTAGACTCATCCATGTCCGCTTCAAGCTCATAGCCCGCTCTTTTCATTAGTTCCGCCGCTTCTTCATAAATACGGCCCTTCGGCATGGCAATGGTCAACGGCTTACTCATCGCGCTCACCTCCGCCTTTTGTCAAATCGATCGTTTCTGATAATTCCGCTTTGAATGCTTGCAAGTCCGGAATTTGGTCCACGTGTTGTAAAAGAACCGCCTGACCATCCTCACGGTAGTGTTTCGCTTCCTGCAATCCTTGTCCGTAACTATCATCGTCGACGATGACACCGATGCGCCCGTCATCCGACTCCTGCTCGTTTAATGCTTCGACCAAGCGTTCCAGGTGGACGGCAAAACCAGTGGCCGAGGCACTGAGCTGGAAAGAAGGCAGCAACGTATCATAGCGGCCCCCGTTACAAAGAAGGGCCCCGAGGTTTGGCGCATAGCCTTCGAACAAAATCCCCGTATAATAATCCATGTGGCTGATCAAGTTCAGATCAAAGTGAATATACTTTTCAACCTCATACTGTTGCAGCAGACGATACAATTGCTTCAATTCATTCACCGCCTGCATGCAAGCTTGATTCCGCGCAAGCGAGCGGCTGCTATCAAAAATTTCTTCGCCGCCTTTCAGTGTGAGCAGCTGAAGGAGAGCATCTTTTTTATCCTTTGGAACAGATAACTCCTTTACCGCTTCCCTGTAACCGACGTAATTTTTGCGATATAAGTAGTTTAAAAGGTATTCAATCGTATCTTCATCATCACCAAGCAAATCTGTGAAGAAGGCTTTCACATAACCAATGTGACCGACCGTGATGACAAAATCGTCAAGTCCTGTCTGTTTCAATGATTCGACGAGAAGAGCGATGACTTCTGCATCTCCATAAGAGGAATGGTCGCCAATCAATTCCGTTCCGACCTGTTCAAATTGAGCCGGCTTCCCTCCCTCTGTCTGCTGGGCACGGAACACCGGGCCTTCATAAGCGAGACGAAGCGGAAACTCAGCGTCCTTCAGCTGAGAAGCAGCCACCCTGGCAATTGGTGCAGTCATGTCCGGTCTCAATACAAGTGTGTGTCCCTGCTGATCCAAAAGCTTGAACAATTGCTGATCAAGCGTCGCACTCACTTTTCCTACCGTTTCGTGATATTCCATGATCGGCGTATCCATGAACGAATATCCGAACGAAAGAATCGCATTTGATAATTGTTGGCGCGCTTTTGATTTTTGGTTATAAAAAAAGGGAAGCGTATCCCGCATTCCCAGTGGTTTTTCAAACATCAGGCGTTTAACCAATGGAATTCATCCTTTCCTCAAATCCTTTAGCTTGCTAATATGCTAACATGATAAAGATAGAGCGTCAATGAAGAAACTCATTAGCTTTGTTCCCCTTCTTATCATAGCAGAAACCGCTTCATAAATACGGACTCATAGGGAGAGCTTTTTTCAGCTCGAGTACAATGAATCGGCGATGGAGGACGTTAAACATCCGATAGAGGACATCGGAGGGGGATCGAGGACGTTAACCAATCGTTAGGGGACATTGACAGCGAGTTAAAGGACATTAGATCTCGCCTAACGCAAAAAAAGACGCACAAAAGTGTGCGCCCGTTTGGTCAGGTTAAAGCCTTATTCAAATGGAGAATCTCATCAGCGTAACGAAGAGCGAGTGGTTCGGCATTCGGTTCCTCTTTTTGCATCTGCTGGTGAATGAACAGTCGCCCAACCTTTTCAAATCGGGCTCCCTTTTCCATCATCTCCAAAGCAACGACGGCTTCATAAAGCAAAGCCATTTTTTCAGCCAGGGATTTACTGTAATAGGTTTGCACTTCAGCCGGCTGTTTTAATACTTCATCTGCATATGGGATGAAGTTCAGTACACCCTCTTTCACGAGTGTGTACTCTTTCCCTTTATTCGTAACCATGTTCAAGCGTTCTTGAACATGTTGAACGAACAACTCATGACCTTGATATTTATTGAAAAGTTTCAAGACTTCAAGGCCGAGAATGTTCGCAGTTCCTTCCCAAACCGTCAACACTTGAGCATCACGCAAAAGTCTTGGTGTAACAAAATCTTCAATGTATCCATTCCCTCCGTGCATCTCAATCGCTTCGTGTGTAAAATGGACGGCCTGTTCGGCTGTTTCTTTTTTCATGATGGCAATCCGAACCCGATTTAGGATATGTTCTTCAATTCTCGCTTCTTCCGGTTTACGAGCCACTTTTTCAAAGGGTTGGATCAGATCGAAAACAGCCCTCGTCTCCACTTCCTGCTTCACCGTCATGGAAACAAGCGTATCCTTCACCATAGGATATTGTATCAACGCCTGGCCGAACGCATTTCTTTTAGTGGCATAATCCTGGGCTTCCGTTAAAGAACGCCGCATAATTCCAATAGAAGCAACCGCATTACAAACACGGGAAAGGTTCAAGGCTTCCATCATATAATAGAACCCACGTTCCGCTTCTCCTACCATAAACGCTTTTGCCCCGGTAAATTCAACCTCAGCGGATGGAACAGCACGGACGCCTAATTTATCTTTCAGTCTGCGAATTTGAATGCCATTCAAGTCCCCTTCTTCATTCCTCCAGGGAACGAGAAACAAACTGAGACCTTTCGTTCCTGTTGGAGCGCCTTCTACTCGGGCAAGAACCATGGCTACGCCACAAGCACCCGCATTACTGGCAAAATACTTTTCACCATGGATTCTATAATGATCTCCTTCTTTAATGGCTTTCACTTCATTGGCGCCCACATCAGAACCGCCCTGGCGTTCCGTAAGAAAAGTCGCGCCTTCATACAACTCCACATCTCCCGTCGATAACACATGCGGTAAATATTTGGCTTTCAACTCTTCGTCCGCATAATGATCGATTAAATAGGCAATGGCCATCGTTAACGTCACCGGGCAGTAAAAACCAGGCTCTGTCTGGGAGAGAAGATAACCTTGAGCATACGAATACATGTAGTCGCCTTTTTGTCCAAGCTCAGGGATGTCCTTATGCAGATAACCGACGATCCCTTCGCCATACGTTTCTTCTATTGTTTTTTTGTACCCTTCGTTCAACCACACTTCTGAAATGTCGTTGCCCATCTTGTCATACTTGATCAACTTTGGCTGCCCTTCACGATCGGTGTGAACCGCCCGTTCATCGATCTCCTTTGCACACTTCCCACCGAAAAACCGGAGTCGATCATCTGCCCACTGGTAAAAAGACTCGTCCCACACTTCCTTCAAGAGATCTTGAAGATTCACATCTCTTTCGTAAAAGTTCATTCCACCACCCCCTTAGGCTTGACGCGCCTGTTCACGCAAACGATGCTTCAACAATTTCCCTGTGGCGTTCCTCGGTAGCTCGTCCATTTCCTCATAGAGTTTCGGAATCTTATAATCCGCCAGGTGTTCTTGCAAAAAGAGACGGCATTCATTTTCCACATCTGTCATTTGCCCGGTTTGAACGATGTGCGCTTTCACGGTCTCGCCCCAATCTGGATGTGGAACGCCTACGACAGCCACATCTTCAATGTGTGGATGCTGTAACAAAAGCTCTTCTACTTCGCGTGGATAAATGTTGACACCACCCGAGATAATCATATCCTTTTTCCGGTCAATGACCCACAAGTAGCCGTCCTCATCCTTTTCGCCCATATCCCCTGTAAGCAGCCAACCATCACGGAAGGTGGCGGCCGTTTTTTCTTCATCTTTATAATAGCCTTTCATAATTCCTTCACCTTTTAGTGCGATTTCGCCCACTTGGCCGTTTCCTACTTCTCGCCCATTTTCATCAACAATACGCACTTCACAATGAAGCGCCCCACGTTTCCCTACACTGCCGGCTTTTTCATCATGCTCCTGTGGAAGCAGCAACGTCCCGCTTGGTCCCGCTTCCGTCAGACCATATAAACAGCAGAGGCTGTCCGTTTCAAACTGCTCTCTCACAAACTGGACTTCTTTTTTAGACAGAGGCGCGCCTCCATATGTCCAATATTTCACCCAGCTCAAATCCGTTTCCTTCACTTTTGTATGCTTGGCCGTCATTAAATAAGCGACAGGTGCTCCGAAAAAGTGTGACGCCCGTTCACTCGAAGCAAGCTTAAGCAATAAGTCTGGAGTAAAAGTAGGAGCGATGATGTGCGTAGCACCGACGAACGTGCCCCCTGCTAAAAAGAGATGCAAAGGCGCGGAATGACTGAATGGCATCATATGAAGCATACGGCTGGTTGGCTTCATTTCCAGTTCCACAGCCATCATCGAAGAGACCGTCAAAATATTTTTGTGGGTAAAGACAACCCCCTTCGGCTGCCCCGTTGTCCCTGATGTATATAAAATCGAAGCTTCTTCATCTTCATGCGCTTCGTTCACCATTTCCAGTGGTTCTTCTTTTGCAAGGATTTCAGAAAATGAGTGCCATGCCCCGTCCGCATTCCCTGTTTTTATGAATGTGCCCTCTCTTTCATCTGCAAGTCCTCTCACTTGATCAATAAGCAAATCATGTGTGAGCAAGGCGACGGCATCACTGTGGTCGTAAATATACGTAATTTCATTCAATACTAATCGAGCATTAATCGGGACGACGATCGCTCCAAGCCGGTGGATGGCAAAGTAACTGATGATAAACTCCTTCGTATTCGGCATATGGATGATCACCTTATCTCCAGCCTGAATCCCTGCCCTCATCAAACCTCTGGCAAACTGGTTCACCTGACTGTTCCACTCTTGATAGGTCAGACGTTCTTCAGGTGTAACAATCCCCTCTTTTTCCGGGTATTTACGAGACTGGTAAGCTAATAATTCAGAAAGATTCATACAGGATCTCCTCTCCGTTCCTTCAATTCTTCTTCGAATTTGTCGAGCCAGTGACCCATTTCCGCTTTTAACTGTTCCAACTCCCGAATCCGGTCGTCCACCTCCTGCATCTTTCCTCTGCCATAGGCAAGCGTCCGTTCAAGCTGACGGACACCTGAGGGGTCCTGGTCGAAAAGATGGATCATCTCTTTGATTTCATCAAGCTGGAAGCCATACTTTTTCCCACGAAAAACAAGCCCGAGGCGTGTCAGATCCTTCGGAGAAAAAGAACGGTGCCCGCCCGAGCTGCGGGAAGGTCTGACCAGCCCCAGTTCTTCATAGTATCGGATGGTCCGCTGAGTGACATCAAATTTTTCGGCCACTTGTTGTATAGATAAACGTCCTGTCATTCGATCCCCTCTCATTGAATGAAAATTCTAACAATTTCACTATACCATTAACGTTAACGTAAAGTTCAACTATAAAAATATGGAATTTCCAATAAAAAAAGCACCTTACTATAGGAAGATGCTTTCTTAAAGTATAGCTCCCGATTGTGGAAGACTCAGATTCGAGACTTTTGTTGAGTGGATGGGGCTGCGGGGAATAGCTCGCTTTCCGCGGGAGCGCGGTGAGCCTCCTCGGACTGCGTCCTGTGGGGTCTCACCATGCACTTTTTTCCCGCAGGAGTCTCGCCATTCCCCTCCGCCCCTTTGCCATTTAAGTATCTCGAAACCACTTTCGGAATTAGCTGCTTTTATGCACATGGTTATTGGAGGGGAATCAACTCCTAAGCACACTATTCTGCATGCAATAAGCTTGTTATAGAGCGCTTTTTGCGTATAAGACCAGGATAGTGGAAGGCACCCTCCCACAGTAAATGGGTTCGTTTCTCACTTTCATGGTATGGGGTGGTTGGGAAGCTGCGAGACTCCCGTGGGAGAAGGAGATAGGCGAGATCCCGCAGGACGCAGTCCGAGGAAGCTCGGCGCTCCCCCACTGGAAAGCGAGTTGCTTCCCAGCCACCCCTTACGCTCAACTCAGCAACGAACCCCGAAACATCTCGAAATCAAATCTTCAACAATCCTGCCATATTATTTAATAAAGAAGGTAGTTATCTTTCTTTGGAGTGGAGGAGGAATAGAAAAGCTAGGAGGGAGGCTGGGACGTTGTCGCGGATGTTCCATTCGACCAAATAACCGGGCATGTCTTCAAATCGCTCCGCAGCTTCACGGGGAATAGCCCCTCTTTTAATAACTGCCCATAAATTCCCTTCATGGTCTCTAATCTTAAAATGTCCGATGAAGTCGTCACCTTCTGCGCTCCAGCGGCATTGATCTCCTTCTATATAGCGAGTGATGCGCTGTCCGGTCGTTTTATTTTTGGTTTGCTTTGTATAAGCCACATAGGCTCCTTCTTTGTGCTGGATATACCCTCTCCACTTAAAACCGCCTTTTTTCTCAATCTGATAAAGCGGTTCGCCGATTTGGCTTTTTAAAGTGAATATCGCCGGTCTGAAGTGGTCATAGGAAAATACGGCTGTAAACATCGTTAAAGCTTTATGTTTCCACTGGATGTTTTCTTGAATTTCCCCATAGCTCTTCCCATCCATATCAAACAAGCTAGCCTGAAAGGATTTAAGCTTATTCTGCCCCATATACATTCTTGCAGGAACTCGTTCTAAGGAATCTTGCGTAGGATCCTGTTCAAAATCCGAAACGGTTTTGGATTTTTGAAGATCGGCATAGCCACCTTTTAGAAGTCCAGCTCCCGTGATGGCAAAAATCGCTGCGTACACGACAGAAATAATAAAACTGCTGGGATTGAATGTGACCATACCCAGGATAAAAACGATAGATATGAATGAGAGAAGTACTCCGCTCCATAATTGTCTTCTTGCATCTTGATAAATCATGTTCTGAACAAGCGACATCTTATATCCTCCTAAAAAAAGAAGCTTTTCTATAAGTACGAATGAAAGCGAAATAAGTTTCAACATTATGTAAGAAAAAGACTCCTCCGATGAAGGAGAAGTCTCTGTGTTTTACACGTATTCGATTGGTGTGACAGCTTCTTCTAAAAGTTGATCGAGCTGTTCCATATATTCCTGCTTTTGCTGCTCACTGTAATTCAGGGCTTTCGCCATATAATCGATAACGGACGTTTTATGATCACGTACCCACTGAATGTTGAAGAATAGAGCGGCCGTTCGTCGGACAAAGAAGTCGACAGGTTTGTACGTCATTTCTTCTTCCAGAGCATATACGAGCTGGGCAAAGACGACTGGGTCGACCCCTTCTTGGGATGCTTCTTCTTTACGATCCTTGAAGTTGTTGAAGACTTTGTCGACATTTGAACCGTATAGCTGGATCAATTTATCGGCATCTTCTTGACTCAGTCCTAGAGATTCACCAATCTGAACCCGCTCTTCTTTAAATTTCTTGAAGCCTTTGGAACCTCCAACATCGCCACCAGAGATCGGCATGTTTTTTGTTTCGGAATCGGAATAACGAATGCCGTACTCTTCCATCAACTGATCACGAACGAGATCGACAGCGGTTTGTGCCATTTTACGGTATCCGGTAAGTTTTCCACCGGCCATGGAAATGAGGCCAGAATCGGAAACGAAAATTTCATCTTTACGAGAAATCTCGGACGGATCTTTTCCTTCTTCATGGATCAGTGGACGCAGGCCTGCCCAGCTTGATTCTACGTCATCAGCCGTAACATCCACGGTTGGGAACATCATCTTCATCGCGTCCAAAATATAATCGCGGTCCTCTTCCGTCATTGTCGGATGAGCGATTTCCTGATCGTAGGTCGTATCCGTTGTTCCGATATAGGTCTTACCGTCACGCGGAATGGCAAAAATCATGCGGCCGTCTGGACTGTCGAAATAAATCGCCTGCCTCAACGGGAAGACCGACTGATCAAAGACTAGGTGAACTCCTTTTGTTAGCTGCAGTGTTTTGCCTTTTTTCGAACCATCAATTTCACGAAGCTCATCGACCCACGGTCCACCTGCATTGATGATTTTTTTCGCTTTGACATGATACTGTTCGCCTGATACCGTATCTTCGACTTTTGCACCAACGATACTTCCATTGTCGTCATAAATGAAATCTACAACTTTTGCATAGTTTGTAGAACATGCTCCATGCTCTACGGCTTTCTTCATGACTTCGAGCGTAAGGCGGGCATCATCTGTCTTGTACTCCACATAGTACCCTGCGCCTTTCAAACCATCCCTTTTCACAAGAGGTTCCCGTTCCACAGCTTCCTCTGCACTCATCATGGTGCGGCGCTCTGACTTTTTCACTCCTGCAAGATAGTCATACACGCGAAGACCGACATTTGTTGAGAACGGCCCGAAGTTTCCACCTTCATGGAATGGAAGCATCATCCATTCCGGTGTCGTCACATGGGGACCATTTTCATAAACGATTTCTCGCTCTTTCCCAACTTCAGCGACCATCTTCACTTCGAACTGTTTCAAATATCTCAAACCGCCGTGGACCAGTTTTGTAGAACGACTGGACGTACCTGCTGCATAATCCTGCATTTCTACGACAGCTGTTTTCATGCCGCGGCTTGCCGCATCGAGAGCGATTCCAGATCCTGTAATCCCTCCACCAATAACAAGCACATCCCACTCTTCCTGAGTTAAACGGTTAAACTGATTTTCTCTTTCGTAACTTGAAAATGATTGCATGCTATCTCTCCTTCTTCCGTTGTCTTCAAATCATCGTCTGATACGGGTATTCCCTATTCCAGCGAAGAATATGTGTTGGATTACGCAGCGAATGTGTGATAAGAATATAAAAAAAGAGACCACGAAAGCCTTTATGCGAATGGCATAAAGCTTCGTGGTCTCTCCGTATCTCCGACCGATTTCATTAACTTGTAGTTCTATTATATCAGAGAGGGAGATGTTTTCAAGGATTTATTCTTCTTGTTTGAACACCCTTGTTGCTTCCACAGCTTTTTGCCAGCCTTTGTATAGTTTCTTACTTTTCTCCTCATTCATACTCGGCTCGAATTCTCTTTCCACTTTCCATTGATTCGCGATTTCCTGTCGATTTTCCCAGAAACCTACTGCAAGACCGGCAAGGTAAGCCGCACCAAGAGCCGTTGTTTCGTTAACCTCCGGTCGCTCAACCGTCACATCAAGCAAATCACTTTGGAACTGCATCAAGAGGTTGTTTTTAACGGCACCTCCATCGACACGAAGTTTTTTCACTTCAATGCCTGAATCTTCGATCATCGCATCCACGACATCTTTCGTCTGATACGCAAGAGATTCAAGCGTAGCTCGTACAAAGTGAGCTTTGGTCGTTCCACGCGTCAGACCGAAGACAGCCCCACGAGCTTCGCTGTCCCAATAAGGCGTGCCAAGACCGACGAAGGCAGGTACGACGTAGACACCGTCCGTAGATTTCACCTGCCCGGCGATTTCTTCACTCTGTGGGGAAGATTCAACCATGTTCAAACCGTCACGAAGCCATTGGATGGCAGAACCTGACACAAAGATGCTTCCTTCCAAGGCATATTCGACTTTTCCATCAATGCCCCAGGCAAGCGTCGTCAACAGTCCATGCTCGGATTTGACCGCTTCTTCTCCAGTATTCAACAACATAAATCCACCGGTTCCGTACGTGTTTTTGCCCATCCCTTTTTCAAAACATGCTTGTCCGAAAAGAGCCGCCTGCTGATCACCGGCAATTCCGGCAATCGGGACTTCTTTTCCGTAGAAATGATAATCCACAGTATTCGCATACACCTCTGACGAAGGCTTCACTTCCGGCAACATGCTTTTCGGTACATCCAGGATATCGAGTAGTTCGTCATCCCACTTCAAGTCATGGATATTGTACATCAATGTACGGGATGCATTGGAATAGTCTGTCACATGTGTTTTTTGTCCAGAAAGCTTATAGACAAGCCAAGTATCAATCGTTCCGAACATGAGGTCTCCGTTTTTCGCTTTTTCTTTCGCTCCGTCAACATTATCTAAAATCCATTTCACCTTTGTTCCTGCAAAGTATGGATCGAGTAAGAGACCTGTTTTATCTCTGAATGTATCTTCCAAACCTTGTTTTTTCAATTCATTACAGATGCTCTGCGTTTGACGGGACTGCCAGACAATCGCTTTATAAATCGGTTTGCCCGTATTTTTGTCCCAAACGACTGTGGTTTCACGTTGGTTTGTAATTCCAATGCCTGCGACCTGACTCGCTTCAACATCTGATTTTCTTAATACATCCGCAATACACGCAAGAACAGAGGTCCAAATTTCGTTCGCATCATGTTCTACCCAACCTGGTTTTGGAAAATGCTGCTCGAATTCTTTTTGAGCGGTTTCTACAATCTGCCCTTCATGGTTGAACAAAATCGCTCTTGAACTTGTTGTACCCTGATCAATCGATAAAATGTATTGTTTCATGATTCCACTCCTTTTTCAGATTTCTGCACTTTTTTCAGCTCCACACGCATGGAGGAAAGTAAAATAAGTAAAATGATGATGGTGCCAATCCAAAACCAGCCATTTGCATTCGTTTCGAAAATGGCTTGATAAAATAACCCGCCATAGATGCCGCCGATCACCGGGCCGAAAACAGGGATCCAGGAGTATCCCCAATCCGAGTCCCCTTTTCCTGGAATTGGTAACAAAGCATGAGCTAATCGAGGACCTAAATCACGGGCTGGGTTGATTGCATAACCCGTTGTCGCACCAAGGGACATCCCGATCGCCACAATCAGCAAACCGACAATAAGAGGGTTCAATCCCTGGGTAAAATCATTAGCGCCGATAAACAAGATTCCCATGACTAATACAAATGTTCCGATGATCTCACTGACAAGATTTGAAATCGGACTGCGGATGGCAGGGTCTGTACAGAAAATCGACTTGATCGCCAACTGATCTTCTGTATCCTTCCAGTGAGGAAGATAGTGAAAGAAAACGATGACAGCTCCTAAGAATGCACCCGCCATCTGCGCGGTAATATACATCGGAACTTTGCTCCAAGGAAAATCACCGACCGTTGCAAGTCCGAGTGTAACGGCAGGGTTGATATGAGCACCTGTCACTCTCCCTACAGCGTAGACACCCATCGCTACGGCAAGTCCCCAGGCAATGGTAATCAGCACCCAGTTCCCTTCTGCTTTTGTTGCTTTTAAATTAGCACCTGCGATGACGCCTCCCCCGAAAATAATGAGGATCATGGTGCCAATCAGCTCACCCATGAATTCAGTCATGATGCGATCTCCTTTCTGTGTACCACGATTGACGTACAAAAAACCACACAACATTAGTTTGATCTAATCATTGTGTGGATAATCCGTCAGCCTCTTCACGAAAGGTGATTATGTATTCTCGCTGTTAAAATGCCATAATTCAGAACGTGAAGTAGAGACTGCAGAAGCACCCGAGGCAAGCGCTTGCTCAACTTCTTGCTTTGAACGAATCAAGCCTCCAGCAATGACAGGAATGCCGATATGCTCCTTGATCTCTTTTATCATTCCCGGTAATACGCCCGGTAAAACTTCAACAAAGTCCGGCTCAGTTTTTTTAATGATCTTCACATTATGTTCAATCGCCTGGCTGTCGATTAAAAACAATCGCTGGACAGAAACAAGATGATACTTTTTTGCTTGATGAATAACATGAGCTCTCGTTGAAATGACACCATCAGGCTTCACTTCCTGCCCTATGTATTCCATGCCATAATCATCCGCTTTCAAACCTTGAATTAAGTCTACATGGACAAATATTTTTTTACCAGCCTTTTGTCCGATCTTGACGAGTTTTCTTAAGAGACCTAATCGGCTCTCCAAAAGGATGATATAATCCGTTTCACTTTCTAACAAGGCTTCAAATTCTTTGATTTTTTTTACTGCAGGCAGAACCGACTGGGTCAAAGTCATTTTTCTCCCCCGTTCCTTCTCCGTTCTTCCATCTGTTCTTTCGTATAGATGAGCTGCATAGGGTTTCCTCCTACGAATGCACCATCAGGCACATCTTTATGCACCAAAGTACCAGCAGAGACAACGGCGTGGTCACCGATTGTTACACCAGGAAGAATCGTTGTGTTCGCTCCTATCAAAACCTCATCCCCGATCACAACATTTCCTAGACGGTACTCTTCGATTAAATATTCATGAGCGAGAATCGTTGTATTGTAACCAATGACCGAATTCCGCCCTACCTTGATTTTTTCGGGAAACATAATATCCACCATGACCATCAAGGCAAAAGCCGTTTGATCGCCCACCTTCATATGGAGAAAAGTCCGGTACAACCAATTCTTCATAGAAAGAAACGGGGTGTACCGGGCCATTTGAATAACGATGAAGTTTTTGACCACTTTGAAAAACGGGACCGTCTTATATATGTGCCAAAGTGAATTGGCTCCTTTGACCGGGTGGCGTTCCGTTTTCCTCATACAGTCATCCTCCTGTAATTTTTAATAGGTCACGCATATTATCAAGCATGTAATCAGGGTTCAAGTCGTCGAGTACTTTTCTTCCTTTAACCGTCCAGGCGACCCCGGCTGTTTTCGTTCCTGCATTCTGCCCTGCTTCGATATCGTGCGTGTTGTCTCCGACCATCATCGCCTCAGAAGCTTGCGAATCCAAGTGGTTCAAAGCCTTCACAATCGGTTCAGGGTGTGGCTTCGCATTTGTAACATCATCAAGCGTGACGACCGTTTCAAATAGTCCATCCAGATTTGTCAGTTGAAGACCCATATGAACGGTATTCCTCATTTTCGTCGTCACAATACCTAATTTATATCCTTGCTCTTTCAGTGTTTCAATCGTTTCCACCACGCCCTCATAGGCTTTCACGTAACGGTTGTGGTTTTCAATGTTATGTTTACGGTACGTCTCGACCATTTCCTCCACTTTGTCAGGGTTCACTTTGTGCAGGCTCTCCTTTAAAGGAGGACCGATAAAGTCGAGAATCTCTGCACGCTCATAAGAGCGATCAGAATATTGTTTAATCGTATGGGTAAAAGAAGCGATGATCAATTCATTCGTATCGATCAACGTCCCATCTAAATCAAAGAGAATGGTACGTATGCTCATTGGAAGGATCCTTTCTTTTCTGTTGTAGTCTGTTCCAAACGAAGCCGACGGCAGCCGTTAACACAATCGCCGTCAATAGACGAATCAAAAGCAATGGCCAAACCGGAATACCGAGCGGAATAAAGATCAGCGTATCCTCAACGACCGCGTGACAGGAGACGAGGAAGAGAATGGCTAAATACATATCTTTCCTTGAAACGCCGTCCTCTTCCACTGCCTGAATCATCAAGCCTGCACCGTATGCGAGCCCAATCGTCAGTCCTGCGACAAGGGTCATCGATGTGTTGCGTTCCATTCCGAGAAACCTAGTTGCAGGAGCTACCCAGCCTGAAAAACGGTCAAGCCATCCTTTTTCACGTAGATACTGCATGAAAATCATCAAAGGGATGACAATCAATGCAAGCTGCACGATCCCCATGAAGGCGGTTTGCACGCCCTGAAAAATGATCTCTGTCCATCCATTCGGATCGGCTGTCTTCTCAGGCGCAAAGCCATATTTCGCTGTTTCGCCTCCGCCTTTCCAAAAAACGTTGATGAGGGCAGCCGAGACCAATGCGAGACCCAACCGGACGCCGGCTACAAACCACCAGCTCACACCTACCCTTTTAGCAACCGTCGATTCGATCAGTAAGTTATGGGAAAAGGAAAGCATCACGGCAAGAATGAACACTTCTTTTACCGTGAATTCGAAAGAGATGATCGCCGCAATGCCCGCATAAAGGTTTAAAAAGTTACCTAAAACAAGAGGAACAGCAGCTTCACCGGATAGTCCGATCCATCCCATCAAAGGTTCCAGTTTCTCCATCACCCATGGGAGGACCGGCGTGTATTGAAGAATCGTGACAATTAACGTTACGGGAAAAATGACTTTTCCGAGCGTCCACGTCAATGCCAATCCCTTTTTACTTCCGCGTTTTAAAATCCCCTTCATGCTACCTGCTCCCTTATTTTACTTTCTTTCCGTTATAATATTTATTCGCCATACCATTCTTTCTCCGGTAAATGATCGCAATGACCGCTCCAACGACAAGCACGATGGAGATAAATTGTGCCGTACGAATCTCACCAAAGAGATAAAGGCTGTCTGTCCTCATACCTTCTACAAAGAAACGACCAACAGAATACCAAATCACATAGCTTAAGAACACTTCTCCGCGGCGAGGATTAAATTTATGACGCAAAACTAACAGCAATATAAATCCGATGATATTCCACACAGATTCATATAAAAAGGTCGGGTGATAGACCGTACCATCAATGCACATTTGCTGATTGATAAACCCGGGTAAATACTGCATAAAGTTATTATAAAAAGATTCGGATACCGGGCCGCCGTGTGCTTCCTGGTTCATAAAGTTTCCCCAGCGACCAATCGCCTGCCCGAGAATAATACTTGGTGCAGCAATGTCCGCCATCATCCAGAAGGACAATCCTTTAATTTTCGTATAAATATAAGCAGTCAACACTGAGCCAATCAGTGCACCGTGAATGGCGATCCCGCCTTCCCACACGGCAAAAACTTTCCACCATGGCCCACCAGCATAACGATCCCATTCAAAAATGACATAATAAAGTCTGGCACACACGATGGCTGCCGGAATCGCAAATACGACGATATCGACCATGTAGTCTTTTTTCAAACCGAGACGTTCGGTCTCTCGCGTTGCAATCCATAGTCCAAGAAAAGCTCCTGTGGCAATAATTAAGCCATACCAGTATATCGAAAGTGGACCGAACTGGAGGAAGACCGGATTCAACGGTTCAGGTGTACACATCATTAGTGGTTTCCTCCTTTACTCCTGCGTTTGATCTTGGTCGATAACTTTCGTCAAACGCTCTGAAAACTCTTCAGCAGCATTGACGCCCATACGCTTCAAACGGAAGTTCATAGCAGCAACTTCTATAATGACAGCAAGGTTCCGACCAGGACGAACAGGAATCGTTGCTTTCGGAACTTGAACATCCATGATCTTCATCGTTTCTTCTTCTAAACCAAGACGGTCGTATTGTTTGTTCTTTTCCCATAATTCAAGGTTGATGACGAGCGTGATCCGTTTGTAACTTCGAACAGCTCCCGCACCGAATAATGTCATCACATTAATAATGCCTAGTCCACGAATTTCCAAAAGGTGTTCAATAAGCGGAGGGCTGTTTCCGATTAACGTGTCATAATCCTCCTGTCGAATTTCAACACTATCATCAGCCACAAGACGATGCCCTCGCTTAACCAGCTCTAGGGCCGTCTCACTTTTACCGACACCACTTTGGCCCGTAATCAAAACACCGATACCATAAATGTCGACAAGCACACCATGGATAGCCGTAAACGGAGCAAACTTGGATTCCAGATAATTCGTCAGGCGGCTAATCACTCTTGTCGTTTTATATGGCGACAACATCAGCGGAACGCCCGCGTCATTGGCAGCTTCATAAAGCTCATCAGGAATATCCATTCCCCGGGTAATAACGATTCCAGGTGTTACATCTGTACAAAGTTTTTCCGCTCTCTCTCTCCTCTGATCTTTCGTCAGTTCATTAAAGTAAGAGAGTTCTGTCTTGCCGAGCAGCTGTAGACGATCTTTCGGATAAAATTTGAAATACCCTGTCATTTCTACTCCAGGACGAGAAATATCACTCATATGTATTTCACGGTGGACGCCGTCAGCACCGGCAACGAGTTCAAGCGCAAATTGTTCTAACAAATCTTGTGTACGGACCTTGCTCATTTGTCCATCAACCTCCTCTTTCATCAATCACTGTCCCCTATTGTAGCATGTTTTCAATAAATCTTGGATAGGGAGGTTTTTTACCAGTATTTCCAATTAACAAATCCCCCCCTATCGTAGGGAGTTATTAAACAATCTGGCAGGATTCTTGAAGACTCAGTTTCGAGACTTTTGTGGAGTGGATGGGGGCTGCGGGGGATGACTCGCTTTCCGTGGGAGCGCGGTGAGCCTCCTCGGACTGCGTCCTGCGGGGTCTCACCAAGCACTTTTTTCCCACAGGAGTCTCCTCATCCCCCTCCGCCCCTTTGCCTAATTTGTGCCTCGAAACCACTTCTCTAAAAACAGCCATTCAGCTTGATGGAATTACCAAGTTGGATTTGTCTTCCACTCTCCGACTGTTAGAAGCATAAAGCGCGTAAAGGGGTTCGTTACGCACCTATATCGAATGGGGTGGTTGGGAAGCTGCGAGACTCCCGTGGGAGAAGGAGACAGGCGAGATCCCGCAGGGCGTAGTCCGAGGAAGCTCGGCGCTCCCCCACAGGAAAGCGAGTTGCTTCCCAGCCACCCCTAACGCCCAACCAGGCAACGAGCCCCGGAAACACCCCGAAACGGAGCCTTCCACAATCGGGAGCTTTAGTGGAAGAAAGAGAACAAAAAAACACCGTATGAGCGGGCTCATACGGTACGGGGGGTTATTTTTTCATATCCTTGAATAAGCTGTTCAACACAAGGTTGATCAGGGATATGATAATGGCGGCGATGATGGTCATGCCGAAGCCATCAATTTCAAAAGTACTTCCTAGGAAAGCATCCGTCAGCCATAAGGTAATGGCGTTGATGATGAATAGGAATAGACCGAGCGATAGGATCGTAATCGGTAAAGTGAGGATCACTAAGACCGGCCTTACGATGGCATTGAGGATCGATAAAATCAGTGCCGCGAGCAATGCGCCTCCAACGCCGTCAATCATTACGGAATCAAAGAGTGCTCCGACCGCAATAATGGCGATGGCGTTGACGACGATATGGATTAACCAATTCTTCATAATTTCAGCCTGCCTTTCATAAATCGTTCTCTTCTCAGAGCTGGACAGGAGGTTGTACGGTGACAGAACCCGTCTTCGTCTCTGCTTCTATATGATATGCATTTTCAAATTGTTCGTACGCTTCGAATTCCAACATCTTGTTAGTAACATCTTTTCGGTCTTTTAAGATCTTGTAATTCTCCAATTCACATTGAATTTGACCGAATTTCGTTCTCAAGACCCCATCAACTTTCTTTTCTGTAGGAAGAGATACTTGTATTTTTCCAGTCGTCGTCTTATAAAAACCTGTGTGCGCTTTTGATCCGCTATAATCAACCGCTATACCGCTACTGACCGTAGAAGCATCCGCTTTTCCAATATCTCCTGAAAGTGTAATGGCTCCATTGATTGTGTCTGTTTCACACTCATCAAAAGTGCCCCCCTGTAGCTCGACCGCTCCGTTGCCGGTTTGTATTTTACATGTCATTCCAGAGAGCTGCTTCGCTTTAACAGCTCCATTTGATGTTTTCATCTGAAAATGATCACTCTTGATATTCTCAAGGTCAAGATTTCCATTCGTTAATTGTGATTTAATGAATTCGTATTTTTTATTCGGAATGTATAAATCCACATTCATTTTCATCTTTTTAGATGGGCTTGCGATGCGAAGGAGACCATTTTTAATCTCCATTTGTGATTCATCATGAAACCTTGTTCGCGCCTCTTCTTCTGTTTCCACTTGATAGACTTTAACCTGATAGGAAGCTTTCACATCCTCCTGGTCCCAAGTATGGAGTTTTAAAGAACCGTTGGAGATAGAAAGGTCGGCATCATGAAATTCCTCTTTCGGAAGAACCGTATCATCACTGAATTCGACGTATTCCCCAAAAGACAAATCGAAATCTGCATTTTTAATTTTTTCCATAGCGTCATCCAGGAAATTTCTCAGGCCGTATTTAGACTTCTCGCGTTGCTCTGAATCTTTGGGAGAAGGTTCTTCTACAGCTTCCAATAGTTTCGCGCCTTCTTCTGCAGAGATGGTGCCTTTTTCGATCATTTGTAGAATTTTCATACGTTCTTCATTCATAACATCAGCTCCTTTTCATCTCTTACGTTTTTCCCTATCTAAAGGATTCAAAAACTAAAAAACACCTGAGAAAACTTGGTGCGTTTCTCAGGTGTAAGGTTTCATTGAAAGTTGTACGTGTAAAAGCGTTCCGTTTTCAACCGCTCTAATTGTTCAGATGCCTGATCATGACCTTCAATCAAACTCATCATCCCGTCGGCCTGGGAGAGATGAGCTTTGATGGCCGCCAATTTTCTTTCCCAGTAAGGTCGTACATCCGTAATGATCTCAGGCTTCCCTAAATCTTGTTCCGACTGATTGGAAATGGCATGCATCCACACTTGAGGGCGGTTCTCCTCTGGCATGTTTTCCACAGCCTTGATCACGGCTGCACCAAGCGCGTCATGATCCGGATGAACAGCATATCCAGGATAGTGAGTAATGATAATGGTAGCTCCTAATGATTCAATACGTTTCTTCAGGTGCTCAGCCACTTGCTGTCGGGGTTCAAACTCTAATGTTTTATCCCTGTAGCCAAGCATTTCAACATCTATATCCAACTGTTTCGCTGCTTCAGCAAGCTCCTTTTTTCGAAAAGAGGAGAGCGTTTCGCGATTAGCGAATACAGGGTTGCCCATGTTTCGGCCCATCTCCCCGAGCGTACCGCATAGATAGGTGACCGGTACGCCTTCATCACGGAATTTAGAAATTGTTCCAGACGCTCCGAACGATTCATCATCCGGATGAGGGAAAATGACAACCACTCTTTCTTTACTCATCAGGATCCGCCTCATGTGAAAAAGGTGTTTCGCTGATTTCAAGAGCAACCATCAAACGGCCTTCACGGTCATGACCTGCCATGAGCAACCGATTCTTCTCATCAATTTCGTAATCCGTCAATCCTTCGGCATATACCCAGCCCAAGTCCAGTTTCAGACCTACACGGTATGATCCTCCGGTACTGACAATTTTCCCGTGTTGATAAGAGACTTGCGCATTTCGGATGAAAGCTCCGACGTTGTAGGCATTTTCATCAAAGTGGCTAGCATAAGCTCCGTTTGTTGTTTCTAAGTGTACATACACTTCTCTATTCGCTAGTTGATCAATCTTTTCTTGAACAACTTTTTGTTGAATGGCATCCACTAGTATTCCTCCCGTCAAACGATTCTTGTTTAACGATACTCAATTTAGAGACAAGCGTCAAAACATCTACTTGTTCCCTACTTTTTCACGCGCATTCATTTTCTTATCCATCCGTGCCCTGTCTCGTTCTAGAACAGGTTTCAAATAACGTCCCGTATAAGAAATTTCCTGATCCGATACATGCTCAGGAGTGCCGCTTGCAATAATTCTTCCCCCGTTTTCTCCACCTTCTGGTCCGAGGTCAATGATGTGGTCGGCTTCTTTGATGACATCAAGGTTATGCTCAATGATCAATACGGAATCACCGTTATCTACAAGTCTTTGCAACACTTTCAATAATCTTGAAATGTCATCGACATGCAGACCGGTTGTCGGCTCATCCAGGATATAAAAGGACTTTCCATTCGATCGACGGTGGAGTTCACTTGCGAGCTTCACCCGCTGAGCTTCTCCTCCCGACAGGGTAGTGGCGGGCTGACCGAGTTTAATATATTCCAGTCCTACGTCGGCAACCGTTTGAAGCTTTCGCTTAATCTTAGGAATGTTCGCAAAGAAATCAAGCGCTTCTTCAATCGTCATGCCTAATACATCAGCGATGCTCTTGCCTTTATACTTCACTTCCAATGTTTCACGGTTATACCTTTTCCCATCACAAACTTCACAAGGGACATAAACGTCTGGCAGGAAGTGCATTTCAATTTTAATGATTCCATCCCCACGGCAAGCCTCACAGCGACCACCTTTCACATTGAAACTGAACCGGCCTTTTTTATATCCTCTGATTTTCGCTTCATTCGTTTGTGCGAAAACATCACGAATATCATCAAACACACCCGTGTAAGTAGCCGGGTTGGAACGTGGCGTACGGCCGATTGGAGATTGATCGATGTCAATCACTTTATCCAGATGTTCCATCCCTTCGATCGTTTTGTGCTTTCCGGGTTTTTGTTTTCCATTGTGAAGCTTCATAGAAAGGGACTTATACAAAATCTCGTTAATAAGTGTACTCTTACCGGAGCCGGAAACTCCTGTCACGGCTGTGAAGACTCCGAGCGGAATCTCTGCATCTACTCTTTTAAGGTTGTTTTCTTCCGCCCCTTTAATTTTCAAGAAACGGTCATCCGCCTTCCGACGTTCGGCTGGAAGAGGAATGAACTTTTTGCCTGAAAGATATTGACCCGTCAAGGATTTACGGCTTTTCATCACTTGTTTTGGTGTTCCTTGAGTGACGATATCTCCTCCGTGAGCGCCTGCTCCTGGTCCGATGTCGATCAAGTAGTCCGCCGCCAGCATCGTATCTTCATCATGCTCGACGACAATCAACGTATTATCAAGATCACGCATTCGCTTCAAAGTATTAATCAAACGGTCATTGTCCCGCTGGTGAAGACCAATTGAAGGCTCATCGAGCACATATAAGACACCAGTAAGGGCTGAACCGATTTGGGTCGCCAGTCGAATACGCTGGGCCTCACCACCGGATAGTGTCCCTGCCGAACGCGAGAGGGTTAAATAATCCAGACCTACGTTCGCTAGGAAACTGAGACGTTCGCAAATTTCTTTAAGAATCATACGGGCGATCGTTTCTTCTTTTTCTGTCAACTCAAGGGCCTCGAAGAACTCCTTCGCTTCAGTCACGGAATAATCGGTTGTGATGCCGATATGCTTTCCATCGATCAAAACCGCCAGCGCTTCTTCATTCAATCGGTTTCCTTTACATTTCGGACACGGTTTTTGAGCCATGTACTTTTCCATCTGTTCACGAATGTAATCAGAGCTCGTTTCACGGTAACGGCGAGAAATGTTTGGAATGACGCCCTCGAAGAAAATATCGTTTTCCCGTACTTTTCCAAAATCATTTTCATAGCGGAAGTAGATTTTGTCCTCACCACTTCCATAAAGCACTTTCTCTTTATGTTCTTCCGGCAGGTCACGGAACGGTTTATTCATATCGATTCCGTAATGATCGGAAACACTTTTCAAAAGCTGCGGATAGTATTGAGAACTCTGCGGTTCCCAGGCAGCAATCGCATGTTCGTTCAAGGAGCGACTCCAATCCGGGATGACAAGGTCGATGTCAACTTCAAGCTGTGTGCCTAACCCGTCACATCGGTTACAAGCTCCATAAGGGCTGTTGAATGAGAACATTCTCGGCTCTAATTCACTAACGGAAAAACCACAGATTGGACATGCGTGGTGTTCACTGAACATCAACTCTTCTTCACCTATAACGTCCACAATCGTGTGCCCGCCACCAAGTTTAAGAGCTGTTTCAATAGAGTCAGAAAGTCTGCCTTCCACGCCTTCTTTTACGACGATTCGATCGATGACGACCTCAATCGAGTGCTTTTTATTTTTCTCGAGATTTATTTCCTCGGAAATTTCGCGCATTTCCCCATCGACTCGAAGGCGGATATACCCTTCCTTCTGGAGCTGTTCAAAGACTTTGGCGTGTTCACCTTTTCTACCAGACACAACAGGCGCAAGAATTTGAAGCTTCGTCCTTTCCGGATATTCCATCACACGGTCGACCATCTGCTGAACCGTTTGTGAACTGATTTCCACTCCGTGCTTCGGACAAGTCGGACGACCGATGCGGGCGAACAACAGACGAAGGTAATCATAAATTTCCGTTACCGTACCTACAGTTGATCGTGGGTTACGGCTAGTTGTTTTCTGATCAATGGAGATCGCAGGGGACAGGCCTTCTATGGAATCCACATCAGGTTTGTCCATCTGACCTAAAAATTGTCGTGCATAGGCACTTAGTGATTCAACGTAGCGTCTTTGTCCTTCCGCATAAATCGTATCGAAGGCCAAAGAAGACTTCCCTGAACCGGACAAACCGGTCATGACGACCAGTTTGTTTTTCGGGATGTCGATATCGATATTTTTTAAATTGTGAGCACGTGCTCCTCTAATACTGATATGTTTACTGGCCATACTCTTTTCATCCCTCCGCTTTTAATTCCAACAGCACATCACGCAGTTCGGCTGCCCGTTCGAAATCGAGATCGCGTGCGGCTTGTTTCATTTCGGTTTCCAAATTATCGATCATTTCTAGACGTTCTTTCTTCGTCATTTCTGAAGGCTTCTTACCTGTATCATATCCAGCTTCGTCTTCGGCAACGTTCGTCGCTTTAATCACGTCACGTACTTCCTTCTTGATCGTTTTCGGTGTGACGCCATGCTTTTCGTTATAAGCGATTTGTTTTTCACGACGTCTGTACGTTTCATCAATCGCAAACTGCATGGATTTTGTCATCTTATCCGCATACATAATCACTCGGCCGTTTTCATTACGTGCCGCTCGACCAATCGTTTGGATGAGGGAGCGGTCGGAGCGCAAGAAACCTTCCTTGTCCGCATCCAAAATAGTGACGAGGGAGACTTCGGGAATGTCCAGTCCTTCACGAAGCAAGTTGATTCCGACAATAACATCGTATTTACCGACCCTTAAATCACGGATGATCTCAATACGTTCCAGTGTCTTAATTTCCGAGTGTAAATAAGCAACCTTGACTCCCAGGTCTTTAAGGTAATCGGTCAGATCCTCAGACATCTTCTTCGTTAATGTCGTCACGAGGACACGTTCGTTCTTATCTTTCCGTTTATTGATTTCCCCTACAAGGTCATCAATTTGACCATGTATTGGGCGGACGTCAATTTCAGGATCCAGTAACCCTGTCGGTCGAATGATCTGTTCAATCATTTTCGGTGTATGTTCAATTTCATAAGGACCCGGGGTCGCAGAAACATAAGCAATCTGATTGATATGTTCTTCAAATTCAGGAAACATGAGCGGCCGGTTATCCATTGCTGAAGGCAGTCGGAAACCATGGTCCACCAGTACTTGTTTTCGCGCTCGGTCCCCGTTATACATTCCCCTCACTTGAGGAAGCGTAACGTGAGACTCATCCACCATCATAAGGAAATCGTCTGGAAAATAATCAAGCAAGGTGTAAGGTGTTGCGCCTTCTTCTCTGAAAGTCAGGTGTCTCGAATAGTTCTCGATTCCAGAACAAAAGCCCATCTCGTTCATCATTTCCAGATCGTAATTTGTCCGTTGTTCAAGCCGCTGGGCTTCCAGCAATTTATCTTGGTCACGCAATTCCTTTAGACGGACTTCTAACTCTTTTTCTATATTTTTAATCGCTTTTTTCAGCTTTTCTTCACGCGTGACGAAGTGTGAAGCAGGGAAAATCGCTACGTGGTCTCGATCTCCGACAACTTCACCCGTAAGTACGTCGACTTCACGAATGCGGTCGATTTCATCTCCAAAAAATTCCACCCGCATCGCATGTTCCTCTCTTGATGCGGGGATGATTTCAACGGAATCCCCACGTACTCGGAACGTCCCGCGCTGAAAGTCGATATCATTTCTCGCATACTGGATATCTACAAGGTTTCTCAATAACTCATCGCGGTCTTTTTCCATTCCCGTTCGAATAGAAAGCACCTGGCTGCGGTATTCGTCGGGAGAACCGAGACCATAGATACAAGAAACACTAGCAACGATGATGACATCGTTCCGCTCAAACAGGGCAGAGGTAGCTGAGTGACGCAATTTATCAATCTCATCATTGATGCTCGCATCTTTTTCGATAAAGGTATCTGATGAAGGCACATAAGCTTCTGGCTGATAATAGTCATAATAACTAACAAAATACTCGACAGCATTGTTCGGGAAAAACTCTTTGAACTCACTATATAACTGTCCAGCAAGCGTTTTGTTATGGGCGATGATCAGTGTCGGTTTATTCACTCGCTCAATGACATTGGACATCGTAAATGTCTTCCCTGTACCTGTGGCCCCGAGCAATGTCTGATGCTTATCTCCTCGTTCAATCCCTTGAACAAGTTCCTCAATCGCTCGCGGTTGATCCCCTTGAGGTGAATACTGTGAAACTAATTCAAACTTCTCCTCCACGACGAAAACCTCCGTTCATTGTCTATACTCGTACTTTTTAGTTTACCACAACAGTTTACCATTCTAACATCGAACGAACAAACATTCGCATCTGAGTGTTAACTGTCAATTACTGGATGACCTGGTGTGGAATAAAATTCCACACCAGGTCATCCAGTTTATCCCATTTTCAACGATAAAAAAAGCACTTTGCAGATTGCAAAGTGCTTCGTTTATTAGGAATTCAGCGTTTGGTTGTATTCGTTGACTTCGAACAGATCGGTCAGCTCGATGTCTGGATTTTTATCTTTGAACCAACGTAGAGAGAAGTCGTTTTTAAAGAGGACAAGCGGATTGCCTTCTCGATCTTCTGCGAGCATGTTTCGCTCATCAAACAGCGACTCATCCACCTGATCTTCTTTCAACCAGCGAGGGATGCGCTCGCCTAGAGGAGTCAATTCAATGTCCACGTTGTACTCGTTCTTCATGCGATATTCAAAGACTTCGTATTGAAGCTCACCAACCGCTCCGATGATATAATCTTCGAATCGATAGCGTTTGAACAACTGAATGGCGCCTTCCTGCACAAGCTGTTCCAACCCTTTTCGGAACTGCTTGGATTTCATGACGTTCTTCGCTGTTACTTTCTTAAATAATTCAGGAGGGAATTGTGGAAGTTCATCGTACTCGAAATTGGACTTTCCGGTCACGATGGTATCCCCAATTCGGTAGACGTTCGGATCATAGATTCCGATAATATCCCCGGCATACCCTTCCTCTACGGTTCCTCGGGAAGAAGCCACGAATTGCTGGGACTGTGCCAGCTTGAACGTTTTTCCTGTACGGGAAAGCGTAACGTTCATTCCACGTTCAAATTTTCCTGAGCAGATTCTTACAAAAGCGATCCGGTCGCGGTGCTGTGGATTCATGTTCGCCTGAATCTTAAAGATGAAACCAGAGAACTCTTCATGATCTGGAGAAACGATACCTTCTGTCGATTTTCTCGGCGCCGGCTCAGGTGCCATATCAATGAATGAATTGAAGAAAGTTTCCACTCCGAATGGGGCGAGAGCACTTCCGAAAAAGACAGGCGTCTGATCTCCGCGCATCACTTTTTCCATATCAAACGTATCCCCAGCTTCAGCAACCATTTCCATTTCTTCTTCCGATTCTTGGAACGTGGCATTTTCCGTCAATTCAGGGTGCTGATCAAGCTCGCTGTAAGGAATGTATTCTTCTTCCTCGTTTCCTGTGTAATGAACGAATTGCTCATTTTCACGATCGAAAACGCCTAAGAAGCGCTTGCCCATCCCTGCCGGCCATGTCATTGGATAGGTTTCAATATTCAACGTTTCTTCGATTTCTTCCATCAATTCCAACGGCTCACGGCCTTCACGGTCCATTTTGTTGATAAAAGTGAAAATCGGGATGCCGCGCATTTTACAAACTTTAAACAGCTTGAGCGTCTGCGCCTCAATCCCTTTTGTTCCATCGATGACCATGACAACACTGTCGACAGCCGTCAATGTACGGTACGTGTCTTCACTGAAGTCTTCGTGTCCGGGTGTATCCAAAATATTCACTTGATAATCTTTGTAAGGGAAGTTCATCACACTGGACGTAACAGAAATTCCACGCTGCTTCTCAATTTCCATCCAATCAGATGTTGCAAACTTACCAGACTTTTTCCCTTTGACCGTACCTGCAGATCGGATCAAGTTTCCGAATAATAGCATTTTCTCCGTCATTGTTGTTTTACCGGCGTCCGGGTGGGAGATAATAGCAAACGTACGGCGCTTTTTCATTTCGTTTTGTATTTGACTCATCGTGATATCCTCCGTTTATTAAGAATTTCAATGCATTAGGATGGGTAGGATATACGTTTTACATTGGCAGATTCACTCCATAAAAAAAGCGCTCACACACTCAAGCGCCTTCGTCGAATTTTTTGATTATACTTTGAAAGTTAGCATAACCCACATGTAAAATCAATCACAAAAACGAACACCTTCCAGATATTGGTGTACCAGGTCATCCAGAATATGGATGACCTGGTCATACACATCTTCCTAAACCCCTCTCATTCTCTTTAGGTGTTCAAACCTGTTATAATGGGATAAAAACGATAGTAAGGATGCCAGTTATGCAGAGTTACTTATTACAACCGAACGATATAAAGAAAATCACTGGTCAAGCTTTTTACACACGTGGAAAGCAATATTTCGACCGGGGGAAAGTGTACGGCCTTTCTCATAATAGCGCGATTCGTTCATGGCGGGCAGTCGTTGCAGGTACACACGACTATGAAGTCCGTGTTTTCTTTTTTGAGGACGAAGATGTGGAGGCAACGTGTGAGTGTCCAGCTTATGCCACCTACTACAAGTGTAAGCATATTGCGGCTGTCCTGATCGCCATCCGTGAAAAAACGTTAGAAGAGCTGGCGCCGAAACTAGCAGAAAAAGGACGCAAATCGCAGTCCGGTTTGACGAACCAGGACCGGATGTTTGCTGTCAGCTTGTTCGAAGCCTTCAGACAGCGTCAGGAAAATCGAGGGGCACAGGACTTGAAGAAACCTCTTCAAATCCAATATTACCTTCACCTACAATCGATTCTCGGCTCAAAAAGCCTCGGCTTGGAGCTGAAGCTCGGGGAAAACTATCCCTATGTCATTAAAAACATTCGTGACCTGCTTGATCATATCCGAAAAGATCAGGCATACCGCATTACAAAAAAGTTCACGTACGATCCGGCAGAACACTCCTTTTCTACTGAAGACAAGGAGATTTTAAGACTATTACAGCTCGCTTACGAACAAGAGCAATTTTATGAACAACAGTGGAATTCAACCGAACCGAAAGTATTAAAAGTTTCTCCAACGCTTGCTACTCAACTGCTTCCGCTTTTAGAAAAGCAGCAGGCAGAGGTGATAGAGCGAGGGGAAAACGTGGGACTCGTCCGGTTCGAAGAGGAGTTCCCGAACCTTTCTTTTTACGTTTCGGAAGAACGAGGTCACTTTCATATGCACATGAATCATTTGAAAGATTACGATTACCTGTCGGATTACCACCTTCTCTATAAACAAGGCAGCTTTTATCCTGTCGATGCTCAGCAGGAAGAGGTCCTTCAAACGCTTTACACCATCCTTCCATACAATTCGAATGGAAACCACACGGTAAGCCACAATGATATGGAAGGGATTGTATCGTATGTTCTTCCTGAGCTTGAGACCATTGCAGATGTACAGCTTGATCGCTCCGCTCAAGAAAAAATTGTGCAAGAATCACTCGTTGCAAAAACCTACTTGGATTTTCAACACTGGACACTCACGGTTGATGTGAAGTTTCAATATGGTGACTTGTCGATCGATCCGTTCAATGAGCAGCCATTGAGCAATCAAACAATTGTAAGACGGGATCGACAGACAGAGCAGGAAATCATGCAGATCATTGAGCTTGCCGAATTCAAGTTTGATGGAGAGATGGTCTACATCGAGGACGAGGACAAGCTGGATCAATTCCTTTATCACTACTTGCCTAAGTTGAAAGAGCACAGTGACGTCTATCTTTCCTCTTCCGTCCGTTCCCTAGTGGAAGATCGACCACTCGAACTGCAGACATCGGTCGAGCTGGAGAGCGACGGCAATTGGCTCGATATCAACTTTACGATCGATGGAATAAGTGATAACGATGTGACAGAAGCTCTTAAAGCCGTCATTGAACGGAAAAAGTATTACCGTTTATCCGACGGAGCACTCATGGCTTTGACGAGCGAATCCTTCGATCGTTTTCAAAAGCTCGTTGATGATCTTGACTTGAGCACAAAAGATTTAGAAGACAACCATTTCCAAGTCTCGACAGCCCGAAGCTTGCAAGTGGAAGATGCCCTGAATCCGAATGATGCAGAGAGAAATCAACTTTTCCAAGAGCTTGTCGATCGCCTGAAATCACCTCAATCCTTTGAAATTGACCCTCCAGAAGGTCTGCAGGCGGACTTACGACCATACCAACTGACCGGCTTTCGCTGGATGAAGATGCTCAGCCACTATGGCTTAGGCGGGGTGCTTGCTGATGATATGGGGTTAGGGAAAACCATCCAAACGATCACTTTCTTGTTAGATGAGAAGTTGAAAGGGAACATGACAGACCCAGCCATCATCATCGCTCCAGCTTCTCTTGTATACAACTGGAAAAAAGAACTTGAAAAATTCGCACCACAATTGTCAGTACAGATTTTGACGGGGGATCCAATGGCAAGACAGGAAGCGCTGAGCGAAGCAGCAGAAAAAGATATTTGGATTACATCTTATCCATTGCTCAGACAGGACATCACTTCCTATGAAGAGCAAAAATTTCACGCGATGGTCCTCGATGAATCGCAAGCGATAAAAAATGAAACGACGAAAACAGCTGTTGCTGTTCGATCAATCAAATCGAGACACCGTTTCGCCTTAAGTGGTACACCGATTGAAAATTCCCTGCAGGAACTATGGTCGCTATTCCGTACCATCATGCCGGGATTTTTCACGAGCAAGAAAAAGTTTATGCAATTAAAACCGGAGAAGATCTCTCTGATGACGCGTCCGTTCATTTTGCGCAGGATGAAAACAGAAGTGCTCGATGAGTTGCCAGATAAAATTGATACCGTCCAGTATTCAGAGCTGACACGGGAACAGAAAGAAGTGTACCTCGCCTACTTGGAAAGAATTCAAAACGATATTCAGGAAACAATTGCAACCAAAGGCATACAGCGAGGCAAACTCGAAATTCTCGCCGGACTTACGAGACTGCGGCAAATTTGCTGCCACCCCGGGTTGTTCCTTGAAAACTACGAGGGGCAGTCTGGAAAGCTTGAACAGTTGAAAGAACTGACTCGGGAGCTGAAAGAAGGCGGACACAGACTGCTGATCTTTTCTCAGTTTTCAAGCATGCTGACCAAAATGCACGATGAACTTGCCAAAGAAGGGTTACAGGCTTTTTATCTAGATGGCAGTACAAAGTCAGAAAAACGCATGGAAATGGTCGAAGCTTTCAACGAAGGGGAAAAAGACGCGTTCTTCATCTCCTTGAAAGCAGGAGGAACGGGTCTGAACCTCACAGGTGCGGACACCGTCATCCTTTACGACCTCTGGTGGAACCCGGCCATCGAAGAACAGGCGGCTGGCCGTGCTCACCGCATCGGGCAAGAAAAAGTCGTACAAGTCATCCGGATGATATCAGAAGGCACGATTGAAGAGCGCATTTACCAGCTCCAACAGAAGAAACGCGATCTCGTCGACCAAATCATTCAACCGGGAGAATCGATGCTTACTTCCCTAAGCGAAGAAGAAATCAAGCAACTCTTCCAATAAAGAGCCGTTACCAAACGGCTCTTTTTCTTTTGCTCTTAATTAATTGGTATTTTCTGTATGACCTGGTCTGGAACAAAGTTCCAGACCAGGTCATACAGAAATTTCCATAAAACCTAAAAAAGAAAGCTGCCGAGTTGGCAGCTTTCTTCTTATACTTTCATTGTTTTCTTTTGCAGTTTGAACCAGTATCCACCAAGGATGCAAGCGCCGATGACCATCGTCACCGTAGAAATGAGCATATGCATCGATGAAGCGAGCACGACGTTTCCTGTAACGACAATAATAAATCCTACCACTGCATTCAGCAGAAGAGAGATCAAATAAGCCCAGGACAGCGCGATATGGTATTTGAACCTTGAAGCATAGATGACGAACCAAATCGCTGCGACAATGACAACAAAGGTCGCTACCCAGTGCAAAGAATACACGGCATTCGCAACAGATTCGCTTGTAATCAAGTACTCCATCGCTGGAATGTCCATCATGACATTGCTCGCGCGGCTGTGTTTAAAGAATGCACCGAGAATTACCTGTCCAATATAGGCGATATAACCCAACAGAAAAGCACGATAACTCATAGATACCGATGCCCAGCTCGTCCGGTTCAGCTCGATTTTCTTCTCATGCAAACTGTAACTCAATAACACGAGAACGATTAACAATAGTTGGCTGAACGTAACGTCGAATGTCGTAAATCCTGGTGGTGTCCCTAGTAGAACGTTTAACCCGCCAACGATGGACTGAAAGATAAGCAGCGCCAAGCTTAGAATGGCTAAAATAAATACAGATTTGTTTTTACGGTATTTATAGATCGCACCTACAGCATTGATGGCAGTGAGCATGATAAGCAATGGGACCATCAAACGGTGGGAATACTCTATAATGACGTGATAGTCCGTAATATCAGGAAAAATCTTTCCGTTACAGACCGGCCACGTCGTCCCACACGCGTCCCCTGAATCTGTCGCAACGACAAGGTTTCCGAGGATCAATGCGAGAAACGTAACGAATGTAGTTAGAATTGAAAATTTCTTCATCGTCTTACCCTTTCTCTATCTATGATCATGATGTCATGAATATTGTTTGTTTCCTAAGTAAATCATATCACGAATTTTGGATGATAGAGAAAGGAAAGCGCCGTCATGAGTCATGAACTTTTTGTGAACGACGCTTATCCCTGATTTTTTTAATAAGCAAATAGAGGAGAGAGACCGCAATGAGCAAGGTATTGACCATCGAGAAAACGTTCGCATAATGATCATCATCCCAGTAGGAAACGGGGCTTTTAAACGTATAGCTGCTGATTGGATAAAACATAGGAACCGCGTCATCATGATGGGTAAGAATATCAAGGATCACATGCCCAAGCCACCCATAGGAAAAAGCGGTCCACATCGAGAGCCTTCTTCCTTTCCAAATCAAAACAATGACAAAAAAGATCCCCCATACAAGCAGGGAATGACCCGCATGCCGCAAAACAAAAACGACAGGATGATCAAACAGATCATGGACTAAACCAAACAACGATCGCATTGGATCGGCATCGTCCACCACCTGCCACGCCTGTCTTATTACACTTAAATAGATGAACATGACATAATACACGATATCTGGTGAAAGGCTCCCGAAAATAAACCAGCCGGTGTACCTTTGTTTTCTAGTTGCAAAAAATGTCCAGTAGCCATGGTGCAGTGTATTCATTTTTCACCCTCCCCTAACTTCTTGTTTACCCCTAATCCCCAAGGGGAACCTAATCAATGGAAAGGAGTCTGAACTATGACCTATAAAGCTTACGTTTTCGATGCGTATGGAACGTTATTTGACGTCCATAGCGTCATGAAGAAGATTCATCAATTTTTCCCTGACCAAGGTCCTAAGGTAAGTGAAGAGTGGCGCAGCCGGCAGGTTCACTATTTCCTCGTCCGGCAGTTGATCCAAGGATACAAGCCATTCACCGACATTACCAGATGGGCGCTTTTAGACGCCCTCGCTTACAGTAATGTGGATGTGAAACCGGATGTTGTGGAAGACCTGATGCACGAATATGAACAACTTCAGCCTTACGATGAGGTCCCTTCGTTAAAACAAAACCATCAAGACAAAACGTTTACCATTTTTTCAAACGGGACCCGTTCGATGTTAGAGCCTCTCTTAGAAAATAATCAGCTGAAAGAAGACTTTAATCTACTCAGCGCTGACGATGTCGAGATTTACAAGCCTCACCCGAATGCCTACAGCTACGCTCATGAACAATTAGGGTTTGAAAAAGAAGAGATCCTTTTCTTTTCGAGTAATCCCTGGGACATTACGGGAGCAGCTTCCTACGGGTTCCATACAGCCTGGGTGAACCGAAAACAGCAAAAGTGGCCGGAACTTGGAATCAACCCGACACACATCATCAGCAATCTCAATGAAATCCCTGACTAAAAAAGACGGAGTCCCACCGGGGCTCCGTCTTTTAACGATGATGCTCGTATAGACGCACCTGATTTTTCCCATCTCGCTTACCTCTGTAAAGAGCCTGGTCGGCTGACCGGAACAGGTCATCCAATGATCGTCCATCTTCCGGATAACAGGCGACACCGATAGAAAAAGAGGAACGGATTTCCTCTCCTTTGACGATATAAGGCTCTCTCAATTTCTCGAGCGCGCGCATGGATACTTCATAGATTTGATCACGATCCGCAATATCTTCCAATAGAATCGCAAATTCGTCCCCACCGATCCGTCCGACAGAATCCCCCGAACGGATGCATTCTTTCATCCGCTTCCCGACACTGCACAAAAATTCATCTCCGATTTCATGACCATATTCATCGTTGATGCACTTGAACCCATCTCCATCTAAGTAAAGGAGGGCGAATGATTCACCGGACCGTTCAGCCTTCGCGATGGCCTGTTCCACCCGGTCTTCAAACAGCCTCCGGTTTGGCAAATCCGTCAAATAATCGTAAAAAGCAAAACGCTCAAGCTTTTCTTCATAATTTTTCTGCTCCGAAATATCTCGGGCCACGATGACGAAATGGCTGACCTGATTCTGCTCACTGACAACCGGAGTTCCTCTGCATTCAAACCACACAGGCTCTCCATTCTGGCTTTTCAATGTTAAGGAAACCGTAAACGCTTCTTTGCTCTCTTCGCTCCATTTAAATGCCTTGGAAAGGTTATTTAAATCATCTGGCTCGAGCTGCTGCAGCAGTTCTTCTGAAGACATCTCATGCGGGGCGCGGCCTAAGAATTTCTTTTGTGATGGAGACGCGTAAACCAACTCTCCCATTGGTGAGAAGACAGAGATCAAATCATTGGAATGATCGGCAATCAGGCGGAACTTTTCCTCACTCTGCCTTAAAGCTTCATGGGCCCTCACTTGTTCCGTCCGGTCCTCAAGGATCGCATAAATCCCTTCTTTCTGCCCCTCATTAATAATCGGAACGAGAGAAACTCGTAGAATACGTTCTTCTCCATCCATCCAAAAACTCGTTTCAAACCGGGTACCTTTTTGGAAAAAGGATTCTAACAGCTGCTTCCTCAACCACCTTCTCTGCTCTTTTGGCACCCAATCGACGATAGACGTTTGCACCAGGGCATCTTTCTCAGTTTTCAAGAGACGCAACGTTGCAGGGTTCGCTTTTTTGATCAGCCCCTGGAAAGTAAGCGTCAAGATTGGCTGCGGGTTATGTTTAAATAACGACCTATAGCGGGATCTGCTCGCTTCCAACTTCCTTTGAGCGGCCTTATCCCTCGAAATATCTCTTACTATCGAACTGATGCCGATTGTTTCCCCATCTTCGTTCTGAATCGGAGATACGCTGATCGAAACATCCACAAGCGTTCCGTCTTTTCTTTGGCGGACCGTTTCATAACCGGCAATCGCTCTTTCCTTCCCTTTACGAACAAGCTCGCGCGCTTCTTCTCTTCTGTTCGAAGGGACAAACGGGAACGAAGAGGCATGCATTTCTTCTTTCGTATAGCCGTACAGCTCTTCTAATGCACGATTCGCTTCTAAAATATTGCCCGCTGTATCGACAATCAAAATTGCATCGGTTGTATCCTTCATCAAGGAACGATACATGGCATTGATCCGGCTGAGGTCGCGTTCTTTTTCGATCACTTCGGTAATGTTCCTCGTAATCGCTATAATGTGGGTGACTTCTCCCGATTCGTCCATCGTAGGAGTCAGCACGGAATGTCCTCTGAAAAGTGTTCCATTTATGATGATTTCATCTTCATAAGTGAGGGCTTCTTTTTTCTTAACAACTGTTTGATAGGCTTCAATTAAAGCTTCTGCTTGTTCCTCACTTAAAAGATCTTCTATGTATTTGCCTTCCCATCCCGCTCCTTTGATCGGGGAATGGTTTTTGGCAGATTCATTCATATATACATATTTAAACCGTCTCTCTCCGACGACTTCCATAAAAAAGATATAGTCGGATATTCCATCCATAAGCATATGTAACAAGTGTTCATGAGGAATGCGGTCAGCAATCCCTGTTATGATCCCCTGATCCATCCATTCTTTCACTCGTTCCATGGATTATCCCCTCAATCATATAATCGTATTTACACATGTATACCATGTTATCATGTTTGGTTCCTGCTTCTCTATGTATCTTTCTACCAAAAAGTCAGAAATCCTTTCCAGATATGTAAAAAAGCAATGTGCAGCGCACATTGCTTTTGAGAGTTATACCGTTTGTTTATGTTGAGCCTGAGCTTCCGCCTGCGCTTGTTTGATTAAACAGCGGCCTTTTCCATGCGGAATGCACATCGGTGTACCGAAAAGAGGATCCTCTCTGACATCACACAGCATTTCGAATACATGCTGCATCATGTCACAAGTCACGACATCCTCCGGCTTCCCTTGTGCGAAGACCGTTTTATCTTTCACTGCGATAATATGATCCGCATAACGACAGGCCAGGTTAATATCATGAAGCACCATGACAACCGTACGTCCATTGTCCTGATTCAAATCAAAAAGCAAATCAAGAATGTCAATCTGGTGTGTCATATCTAAATAAGTGGTCGGTTCATCCAATAGGAGGATGTCTGTATCCTGAGCAAGAGTCATCGCAATCCACGCACGTTGACGCTGCCCACCGGACAGAGAATCAACTGTTCTGTCTTTCAACTCCATCAAGTTGGTATCTTCAAGCGCACGCGTCACAGCTTTCTCATCTTCGTCCGACCAGCGTTTGGCGAACCCTTGATAAGGATAACGACCTTGCTTTACAAGCTGATAGACGCTGAGACCTTCAGGAGTTGTCGGGCTTTGCGGAAGAATCGCCATCTTCTTCGCCACATCTTTCGTACGCATTTTGGAAATATCCGCACTATCCAGCACAACTTCCCCTGATTTTGGACGCAGTAGACGAGCCATCGAACGAAGCAAAGTGGACTTGCCGCAACCGTTTCCACCGATGAGTACAGTGACTTTGCCTTTCGGGATCGTAATATCCAATGAATCTATGATGATGGAATCTCCATAGCCTAGAGTTAAATTATTCGCCAACAGGGTATCCATAATCTGACCTCTCCTTTATGTCTCACGAAATCTATCGCTGTTGGAGCTACACGAAAAATCACGAATTCTATATATTTTCTCTACCTTCTAGTTTATGGGCTTGAACACGCTCTGTCAATGAATTTGAGAATCATTTTCATCACTGGACTGTGAAAAGTGTATGCATGGCAGGAATAAATGAGAACCTACAGCCTCATTAACGGAGCGGTTATGGACAACACAGCTAAATACACATCGATTGGAGTTACTTTTTCTAATTATTGATTAGAAGCTCGTACACTCCTGATCAATTGTAAATATTGAACATCCCCTAACCCATACGCTCGGAACGTACCAATCATCAACACTACCAGCTTCTCTTCCGGTAAATCAGGGTGATCCTTGATGAATCCCACAAGTTCATTATCTGCATTCTTGTAATGCAAATACAACTCCATGCCCTTTTTGAGCGGAGGGAGAGAAACTTCGGATGGAACTGTCCGGTTTATAAGAACCTGTTTATACATGGAATGGTATCCAGCTACATGAAGCGTATACGAGGTGAGAGGTTCAAACTGTTGAGTAGTTAAACAGAGCTCAACTTCCCCTTCGTGACCGATTTGATCGAGCCATCCCAGTAATGTGAGGAGATTGATCTGACAGAACATATCTTCATCAAACCATAACTTGAGATGATTTCGTCCTTCATGGAAGACAGCTTCCAGTTTTTCTACGGTAATCCGTCTGTAGTCACCTTCAGAAACTCCATGAGTCAAAGCCCTTGTTTTTATAAATTCTTTCGAGAAGATCGTTTCACAGGCCTCACCGGCACACATCGCTTCATTGAAAGGAATCACCGGCTCCCCCTCCAGACGTCCATTAAGCTGAAAAGCCTTTTTCATTTCTTCACCATTCAAAATATGTAGCATCTGCATGGATTCTCCCCTTTTTAAAAATAGAACGGTTATCTTCCAGGACTTTAAAGGAGAAGATAACCGTTCCGTTTCCAATCATTTAGAAAAAGCCGACCGATTCTTCATGGGTCGCAGGTTCAACGAAAACGAGTCCAAGTTCATAGTGTTCGCCTTCATACATTGCCCGCTGCACATAGCGATTTTCTCCCCATTCATCACGTACTTCCATTTTCGTAAACGCCCCTGAATTTTGCAATGCTTCATAAAATTGATTTTCCGTTCGTACAGGAATCGCATTCACACGTTCAATGACCTCACCTGGCGTGAGTCCCATTTGATCGGCAGGCCCCCGGGGAATGACACCCAGAATACGAATGCCTTTTTTCGCAGAAGAAAAGAACGGGGTTTTCTCTTCACGCATCCGGTGCAGAACGAATATGAATTCACGACCGATCAAGCCAATCATCACCGCTACTAGTGACAGCACACCTATGAAAAAGCTACCGACAGCAAGCCCCAGGACGATAATCGACAACAGAAAAACGTGCCGCCCCATCGTCTTTGCTGCGACGACAGGAGACTGCCCGCGAGCTTTCCATTCCCATCCCATAACAAAAGGAATAAGAATGAACCCGTATGGATCTCCACCAAACGAAATCATCGGCCACCACGGAGCAAACGGTTCAATCATCCCTCCTGGAAACAATGCTAGAAACGGAACGATCGTCATTCTTTTTGACCGATGCTGACCGATCCACATCCCCCGTGTTCCTTTCAACCGTTCGGGATACGTATGAGATGCGGTTGTGCGCAGCATCAGGATCGATTCCGTTAATAAAAGAACGGCCATCACAACCGCAAGTGTGTGGAGAGGCGTCTCCTGCAGTAATCCTACCCATTCGTAACCACGCACAGATTCAGGCAGATATGGGATGACGAGCAACACCAGGTAACTCAAACCAATCGTATAAGCAGATGAGTACCAGCTTAAACGCCCCGTTAAACTGACGATCAGTAAAACACCGGATAAGAGAAGAAGCAATGGATAACTGAACACCATTCCTCCACCAACCGCCATCGTGGATAAAATGAGGCCACTTATGAGGGCTGTTCCCCACGTTCCTTTCCATTCGGTGAAGCGGTCAAAGATTCGTGTTCCAAACGCCGCTCGTTCCTCTTTCACACGTTTTCCAGATACGATGAAGATCATCGCTAAAGCTATGTATAAAAATGGGAGGGTGAACATCATCCCGATCCCTTTCGCAAATTCCATCAGCCAAACGTCCAACATAATTCTCCTTTCAAGTCGTGTCGCTCTCTGTTGTCCATACCCAATAACGAAAAAATCCGCAGTCACAGACTACGGATATATTTCGTCATCCAGCGGCAAATTCCTGCCTATTGAAACAAGACCTCGACCGCTTTTTGCATTTGTTTGTCGTTTTTCTCATCTCTCACTTCTTTTATGATCGCTTCTTCAAGCTTTCCTCCGGTCTTCTCATCAACAACGCCGGTCGCTTCAAGACCCGCTTCTTCCTGGAACGCCTGGACGGCAGCTTCTGTATCTTTGCTGTAATACCCGTCCGTGCGGCCAGGATCATGACCGAGACCTTTCAGCATGATTTGGATGTTTTTCACTTTTTCATCATTGTCATTGTATTGAAGCGGTTCTTCCACTTCCACTGGATTCGTGTAAAAGTATTCCGGTTGTTTCACTTTCACCGTCGGTTCGATCCCTTTTTCATGAATCCAGTTGCCGTCCGGCGTCAACCACTTGAACAATGTCAGCTTGATTGTACTGCCATCGCCCATCGGTAACGCCTGTTGAACGGTTCCTTTACCGAAACTTTTCGTTCCAACAAGATCATAGCCGCCAGCTTCCTGCATCGTCGCAGCTAAAATTTCAGAAGCGGATGCACTTCCTTCGTCCATCAAAACAGTGATCGGATACGGCTTTTTCTCCTCATTTTCAGAGAAATAACGCGTTTTCTCACCTTTACGGTCTTCCACCTGGACGATCGGTTTATCTTTCGGAATGAACTCTTTCAAAATCTCCTGAACGTCTGTGAACAAGCCACCAGGATTTCCACGCACATCAATGACGAGCCCGTCCATTCCATCCTTTTCAAGCTTCTCTAAGGCTTCATGGAATTCATCGGATGTCTTCTCAGAAAAAGAAGTGATTTCGATAACACCAGCTTTTTTGCCATTGATCTCCTTCGTATCTGTGTACACCGTCTCTAAAGGAATATCATCACGGGTGATATCGATGTTGAGTGGTTCACTGACCCCCGGGCGGTCGATTTGCAGCGTCACTTCCGTCCCTTTTTCTCCACGGATCTTCAGAACGGCTTCATAAAGGTCAAGACCTTCCACACTGTCGCCGTCCACCTTTAAAATTTGATCGTTCGGTTTTAAACCAGCCTCTTCAGCTGGTGAACCTTTGATTGGTGCAACAATCGTCACCTTATCATTGACCATACTCACTTCCGCGCCGATTCCCTGAAAAGAGGATTCGATCGTCTGGTTGAACTGCTCCATCGTTTCAGGGTCCATATACACACTGTATGGATCCTCAAGCGTATCGAGCATCCCTTGAATCGCCCCTTCAACAAGGGTGTTTTTATCTACTTCTTCAACATAATTTTCTTTGATCGTAGTGAATGCCTGTTCCACCTTTTTCAAATCGGTGTTCCCGGACATACTTTGTATGAATGCCTTCTGCTCCTCTTCTGACAGACTCCCAAAGTTCTCCGCATCTTTATCTGCATACTGTTCAGATTGTGCCTGTTCGTTTGTGCCGTCAGCGAAGTATTCTATTCCTATGTACGAGCCTGCCGCTCCAAATAGGACCGCTAGCGCCATCAACAGCGCAACGTAGCGCGGTTTTATATTCATCGCATTCACCCTTCTATTTTGGATTTCATGTTGCCTCTATACTAGCAAAAAAGCGCCTTCAACGTAAATCAACGATTATTCCCTGAGTTAACATATGCCAAAACTGACGATAGCATGTCCATTTCATTATAGGACATCCCCACCTATCTATCTACCTGTAATTGGATCAGATGTGAGGATCGCAGAAATTCATGTTTGGTTCCAGGTACAGTAAAACGATGGATGAGTACCGGGTACAAAAATAAAACGTGGCGTACCTGGTACCGGTGAATCATCATTCGGTGCCAGGTATGGAATGAGCTTTGTATGGTGCCTGGCACCGCTCCACTTCCTTTTGGTGTCAGGCACCACACTTAGCCTTTCTAGTGCCTGGCACCAAAAGGAAAAAAGCAGGTACCAGACTTGTATGAAAGAAAAGAAAAAGACCATCTCATAACCGAGACAGTCCTCATGCGTCTACATTTCGTATCCATATTCTCCATTGCTTTGGTCACGGACGACCATGCCGTCTTCAATCGCGATGACACGCTTACGGATCGTGTTCACTATTTCTTGGCTGTGTGTTGCCATCAATACAGTGGTCCCTGCAGTATTGATTTCTTCAAGGATGTGCATGATCTCCCAGGATGTCTCTGGATCCAGGTTACCCGTCGGCTCATCAGCGATCAGCACTTTCGGGTGGTTCACAATCGCACGGGCGATGGATACACGCTGCTGCTCTCCTCCAGAAAGCTCATCCGGAAGGAAACGTGCTTTGTTTTTCAAACGAACTTGATCAAGTACGTCCATGACGCGGCGTCGGATATTTTGTGGATTTTCTTCAATAACTTCAAGGGCAAAAGCTACGTTCTCATAAACGGTAAGCGTCGGCAGCAGACGGAAATCCTGATAAACGACACCAATTTGACGGCGCAGCATCGGAATGCGACGCTGTTTCATTGTAGATGTATCCATGTCATTCACAAGGACCGTGCCAGTGGTCGGCTTTTCTTCTCTATAGATCAGCTTCGTGAATGTTGATTTTCCAGCACCACTTGGTCCTACGACATAAACGAATTCTCCCTGGTCAATACGGATATCCAGGCCGTTCAAAGCTGTGACTCCATTCGGATATGTTTTATATACTCCTTGCATGTTAATCATGTAAAATCACCTGTATCTCTCATAATGTTAAGTCAGTTGTCTTCTCTCTTGTCTACAAACACATTTATTATAACATTAATTTTCGATTTATTTAGACATGAAATTATTACATTTGTTTTTCATATGGCGGTTATTCCACTATGTAGCTGTTTTCAGAAGACACCAGAAGAGGTTCTTAACCGTAAAAGAGTTAGTTGAAAAGAGTACAAAAAAAGCCTGGTGCGTCACCAGACTTTTTCAATAGAAACTTATTTCATTGTCGCAAGCCAGCTTGCTACAAGCTGCGCATCGTCATCAGATACTTGGTCCTGAGCTGGCATGCCGCCTTTACCGTTTTTAATGATGCCAACGATATCTTCTGCTGAATACTTGGAACCTACTTCAGTTAGAGCTGGTCCCATCCCACCGCCAAGTTCACCACCGTGGCAGCTGGCACAGTTGTTTTGGTACACTTTTTCTGCTGCCGCTGTGTCGACAGTCTCGCCGTCACCGCTGTCAGAAGTCCCTTCATCTGTACCTTCACCAGAATCTTCACCGGTTTGTTCTTCTGTCGTTTCATCGTTCGCGCTGTCATCAGTCGCCCCTTCGTCTCCGCCGCCCCCACAGGCACTCAAGACGAGGATCAGCCCTAAAAATAGAGCAGATAATAGTTTTTTCATTCCTGTATCCCCTCTCGTATTTTGATGAGATATAGAGATATTATAACCGAGTCACGTCGTTTTGAAACCCTCTCCAAGAACTTCGGTGGCATTCATCGCGACGACAAACGCCCCCGGGTCAACCGTCTTTACGGTTTGTGTCAATTTGATGAATTCGTTCTGCTGAACAACACACATGACGACCCGGCGTTCCCGGTCCGTGTAACCACCAGCTCCACTTAATACGGTTACGCCTCGATCAATTTGTTCAAAAATAGCGGAACGCACTTCATCGACATCCTCCGTAATGATCATCACGTTCTTCGAAGTGTTCAGTCCCACTTGTACAAAGTCGATCGTCCGACTGGTAGCAAATAACCCTATGAGCGCATAAAGACCTTCTTCGAGTGAGAAAACAATCGCCGATGTAAGCACAATCATTCCATCCAGTAAGGCGACGCTGATTCCTAGCGGTAAATGTGTGAATTTGTGTAAGACTTGTGCGGCCAAATCGATACCGCCTGTCGATGCTCGTCCTCTAAAAACAATGCCAAGGCCGAGACCGACCCCCATTCCACCGAAAATCGCGCCAAGTAACGGATTCGGTGTCGCCGGTGCCATTTCACTCGTCATCAAAACGAACAACGGCAGGGTAACAGTCCCGACGAACGACTTGAGACCAAAGTTTTTCCCTAAGATGACAACACCCATAATGAACAGTGGGATATTCAAAACCCACTGGACGACACCCGGTTCCCAGCCGAACACGCCCTTTGTGATCGTACTGACACCCGCAACCCCTCCAGAGGCGATGTTATTCGGTAATAAAAATAAATTGAATGCTAAGGCTACAAAAAATGATCCAAGAATGACCAATCCATAATCTAACGCTTGTCTAAGTGCCGGTGGCATCGGCTCCCGACGATATTTTTTTGCCATCATCATCATGCTGTTCGACTCTCCCTATGTATCGTTCTCCATAAACCGTAAGGAGTATAACACTAGGGAATTCTCCTGTAAATGAGAGTAGAATAACGTGTTAACACGGTAAAGGAGCAAGATGTCGTATTCCTGTTAGTTTTTGTTTCCTCAGTACTTCTATACAAAAAGCGGCGAGTCTTAAGACCCGCCGCTTCTTTTAGGAATTCATCGATTCTTGTTTTTCCATAATCTCAGCTAATAGGGCAAGGACATCGTCCCGCATGTTTTCCCGTTCCATAGCAATGGCGAGTGTCGTTTTAATAAAGCCGAGCTGGTCACCGACATCATACCGCTCACCTTTAAACTCATACCCGTACACAGGCTGGTCAAGGTTCAAACGCTCAATGGCGTCCGTCAACTGGATTTCTCCGCCTCTACCTTCTTCCTGAGTGGCAAGCAGATCCATGATTTCCGGTGCGAACACATAACGGCCGATAATCGCTAAGTTGGAAGGTGCTTCTCCGACGGCCGGCTTTTCAACAAAATGCTTCACTTGATAACGTCTGCCCTCTTGTTTTTCAGGCGCAATGATGCCGTAACGATCGGTTTCATCTTCCGGCACTTGTTTGACACCGATGACCGATGATTGTGTTTCTTCATATTGGTCAATCAACTGCTTCAAGCAAGGTTCATCCGAACGAACGATGTCATCTCCAAGTAAGACTGCAAAAGGTTCGTCCCCGATAAACTTGCGTGCACACCAGACGGCATGTCCAAGTCCTTTCGGTTCTTTTTGGCGAATATAATGAATGTCAACTTCAGCAGATTGTTGAACTTCCTCAAGGAGATCAAGCTTTCCTTTTTTATAAAGATTATCCTCAAGTTCAAACGCATGATCAAAGTGGTCCTCAATCGCGCGTTTCCCTTTTCCTGTTACGATGATAATATCCTCGATTCCGGATTGGATCGCTTCTTCTACGATATATTGGATCGTCGGCTTATCAACGACCGGAAGCATTTCTTTCGGCATCGCTTTTGTTGCGGGTAAAAAACGTGTGCCAAGTCCAGCTGCAGGAATGATCGCTTTTTTCACCTTCATTCTCTATTCGCCCCTTTGTATGTAATGTAACTTCATAGTAGCAAAAATACTGGGAACTTAACAGAAAAAAAGACCCCCACCTTCGTGAGAGTCTTCCCAATTATGCATCCATTTTCGAACGGAGATAAGAGTTGATAAATTTATCGAGGTCACCATCCATCACGCCTTGTGTGTTACCAACCTCTTCATTCGTACGATGGTCTTTGACCATGGAATAAGGGTGGAACACGTAAGAACGGATTTGGCTTCCCCATCCAATTTCTTTTTGTTCACCGCGGATATCATCAAGCTGCTGTTGTTGGCGTTCGATCTCCAGCTGATAAAGCTTCGCCTTCAACATTTTCATCGCTTGTTCACGGTTCTTGATCTGAGAACGTTCAGACTGACATGTTACGACCGTATTCGTCGGCAAGTGCGTGATACGAACGGCAGAGTCTGTCGTGTTGACGTGCTGTCCACCGGCACCACTGGAACGGTACGTGTCGATCTTCAAGTCTTCTGTACGCACATCGATTTCAATTTCATCGTTGAACTCTGGCATGACTTCACACGATACGAAAGAAGTGTGACGGCGGCCGGAAGAATCGAAAGGAGAAATTCTGACAAGACGGTGAACGCCTTTTTCTGCTTTCAAATAACCGTACGCATTGTGACCTTTAATCAAAAGAGTCACGCTCTTCACGCCTGCTTCATCCCCAGGAAGATAGTCCATCGTCGAAACAGAAAAACCTTTCTTCTCTGCCCAGCGTGTGTACATACGAAGAAGCATGCTTGCCCAGTCCTGGGATTCGGTACCACCCGCACCCGGATGAAGCTCAAGAATCGCATTGTTCTTATCATATGGCTCACTCAGAAGAATGTTCAGTTCGAATTGGTCAAGGTCCTTTTTCAGCTGTTGGACATCCTGTTCAAGATCTTCACGCAATTCTTCATCATCTTCTTCTTTGACAAGCTCATAAGAAACTTCCAGGTTCTCATGCGTTTCTTCATGCTCTTCAAGCGTATGGACCAATCCTTTCAGTCCATTCACTTCGTCAATGACTTTTTGTGCCGTGTTCTGGTCGTCCCAGAAGCCCGGCTCTGTCATTTGTTCTTCTAGTTCTGCAATACGGGTTTTTCTTTGATCGACGTCAAAGAGACCCCCTGAAGTCCGCTAATCGCTTAGCTGTATTATCCAATGCATGGCGGATTTCTGCCATATCCATATCAATCACTCCTATATGATTCTTAAAACAAGGGAAGACACCCTCTAGAAAGAGAGTGCCTCAACCTCTTATTTTCCGTGACAATTTTTATATTTCTTCCCGCTTCCACAAGGACATGGATCGTTACGACGCACATGATCCTTTTTCACGACCGGGGATTTTTTCTTCGGCTCTTTACTTTCACTGCCGCCGGAGACGGCCTGTGCTCCCTGTGCCACTTCCTGACGCTGCAGGTTGTTGCGGATCTGTGCCTTCATGACGTAGCGGGAAACCTCTTCATCAATATTGGCAACCATTTGTTCAAACATTCGGAAGCCTTCGAAATTATATTCACGAAGCGGATCGTTTTGACCATAGGCACGCAGGTGGATTCCCTGACGCAGTTGGTCCATCTGATCAATGTGATCCATCCACTTCTGGTCGACCGTACGAAGCAGGATGACTTTTTCAAACTCACGCATCTGTTCAGGCGTCAATTCTTCTTCTTTCTCGTCATAACGTTGTTTCACTTTTTCAAGGATAAGCTCCTCCATCTCTTGAGGATCTTTTCCTTTCAAGTCATCCACCGTTACATCGCCTTCATGCAGCAAGTTCGCACGCAGGTATTCGACGAGGCTTTCAAGCTCCCAGTTTTCCTCTTCTTCTTCACTTGTGTGAGTGCCGACCGTTTTAGAAACGGTACGCTCGATCATTTGTTCAATGATTTCACGTAAGTTTTCGGAAGTGAGCACATCATAACGCTGCTTGTAAATGACCTCACGCTGCTGACGCAGAACATCGTCATAAGAAAGAATCGTCTTACGCGCATCGAAGTTGTTTCCTTCCACACGTTTTTGTGCAGATTCAACCGCACGAGAGATCATCTTACTTTCGATCGGCTGAGAGTCATCCATTCCAAGGCGGTCCATCATGCTGCGAATGTTGTCTGAAGCGAAACGACGCATCAATTCGTCATCTGTCGCCAGGTAGAACTGGGACATTCCCGGATCTCCTTGACGACCGGAACGACCACGAAGCTGGTTATCAATACGGCGCGATTCGTGACGTTCCGTACCAATGACCGCGAGGCCTCCAGCTTCTCTGACACCTTCACCAAGTTTGATGTCGGTACCACGACCGGCCATGTTCGTTGCGATCGTTACGGCACCTTTCTGACCGGCGTTCTCGATGATTTCCGCTTCACGGAAGTGGTTTTTCGCGTTAAGGACGTTATGCGGAACACCGGCTTTATTCAAGTAACGGGAAATGATTTCGGATGTTTCGACCGCTACGGTACCGACAAGCACCGGCTGTCCATTTTCATGACGTTCCTTAATATCCTCGACAACCGCCTTGAATTTGCCGTCCATCGTCTTATAAACAAGATCCGCTTTGTCATCACGGATGATATCACGGTTCGTTGGAATGACGATAACACGCATGTTGTAGATGTTCAGGAATTCCTCTTCTTCCGTCTTCGCTGTACCAGTCATACCGGAAAGCTTTTCATACATACGGAAAAGGTTCTGGAACGTGATCGAAGCAAGCGTCTGGCTCTCGTTTTGTATTTCGAGCCCTTCTTTTGCTTCAATCGCCTGGTGCAATCCATCACTATAGCGGCGGCCTTTCATCAGACGACCGGTGAACTGGTCGACGATGACCACTTCGCCGTCCTCGACAACATAGTCGGTATCCTTTTGCATTGACGTATGCGCCTTGAGCCCCTGGTTGATGTGGTGAATCAAGGATACGTTAGAAAGATCAAACAAGTTCTCAATTTTGAAAAAGCGCTCGGCTTTGTTGATTCCTTCTTCTGTAAGCTGAACGTTTTTCGTCTTTTCATCGTACGTGTAATCTTCTTCATTTGCGAGTAAACGAACAAAAGAGTTCGCTCCCTGATAGAGGTCAGCAGATTTTGAAGCCGAACCACTGATGATCAACGGTGTACGCGCTTCGTCAATCAAGATCGAGTCGACCTCATCAATGATCGCGAAGTGAAGCGGACGCTGAACCATCTGCTCTTTGTAAAGCACCATGTTGTCACGCAAGTAGTCGAACCCGAACTCGTTGTTGGTACCATACGTAATATCCGCTAGGTACGCTTCACGCTTTTCATCCTTCGACATACCGTTAGAGTTCAACCCGACGGTCAGTCCAAGGAATTGGAAAAGTTCGCCCATCTCTGTCGCGTCACGGCTCGCCAAATAATCGTTGACCGTGATGATGTGCACGCCTTTTCCAGTAATTGCGTTCAAGTACGCCGGCATCGTAGACGCCAGTGTTTTACCTTCACCGGTTTTCATCTCTGCGATGTTTCCCTCATGAAGTGCGATTGCACCCAAGAGCTGCACGCGGAACGGGCGCATTTCAAGCACACGTTTAGAAGCTTCACGTACAACCGCAAAAGCTTCGACCAACATATCATCTAAATCCTCGCTATTTTGATAGCGTTCTTTGAATTCTTCTGTCTTATTTTTTAACTCATCATCAGACATTTTTTCGATTTGCGATTCCATCGCTTCGATGTCATCCGCGATTTTTTCCAATCGCTTCAATTGACGTGTATTTCCATCGCCAAAGATCTTCTTTAAAGTACCAAGCATTGCAACCGCTCCTCTGTTGATTTCCGAACTTCGGTTGAATAGTTTAATCCTCTATTATCATAACACTAAGAGAAGCGGCCTGACAATCAATCACATAGGACCAGGGACACCGGTTGAGGATTTATGTAGAGGGAGTAAAAGAAAGGGGCCGTTCGCGGATGATTTGGTGTTCAACACCGAGCTGTCGGCGGTCCAAATCCGTAATGCGACGATTCGTCGCCCCGATGATTTCCACAAGCTGAGCGATCGTTTCTTCCTGCTGGTTCAAGCGCTTATAAATGTACTCAAATTCCTTGTCATTCATGCCATCACCTCCTGATGTATCCTTTATACTACTTATCCCAAAAATGAGCGAACACACAAAACTCCATTTTACGTCCCTAATCATGATAAAAAATTGATTTTCCTCTAGCAAAAATTCGTTTTTCCTAATCCATTTCTTTAGCAAAAAACAAAAAAACGCCTCTGCCGAAGCAGAGGCGCTTACTCTATGAAGCTATCAAGTTTCGATCAAACCATAACGGCCGTCACGACGTTTATAAACAATGTTCGTTTCATCTGTATCCGCGTTTGTAAAGACGAAGAAGTTGTGACCAAGCATATCCATCTGCAGTGCCGCTTCTTCACTATCCATCGGTTTCAAATCAAAACGCTTCGTTTTCACAATATCAACATCAAATTCATCATCAATCGTTTGCGTTTGGTATTGCTGCGCCTCGCGTTCCAACTCGGCAAAGACGTGTTTCGGAGCACCCTCTTGTCGGAACTTACGATTCACCTTCGTTTTATGCTTACGAATTTGTCGTTCCAATTTATCTACCACAAGGTCGATGGCAGCGTATAAATCTGTGTTGTGTTCCTCAGCACGAAGAAGTAGATTCTTCATCGGAATTGTGACCTCGATTGTCTGCTCATCATTATAGACACTTAAATTAACGTGTACCTCGGAAGACGGCGGAGTATCAAAGTAGCGTTCAAGCTTGCTCACCTTTTTCTCCACATATTCTTTAATAGAATCCGTCACTTCCAAGTTTTCACCACGAATGTTGTATTGTAGCATTAGAAGTGTCCTCCTTTCATCCTTATGTGATATATATTCTATCATACCCACGCCCATTCCTGCATAAACTTTCGAAATATTTTGTCTAATTTGTGTCGGTAATTGTTGGGAAAAGTAGAAAATAAGAATCCTACTGGGAAATAAAGGACAGAAATTGATAGATTTCGGCATAACAAAAGCGCCTACAAAGGGGTAGACGCTCTCCATTCAATGAGAAATATAAGGTTTTACAAATGACTGCATCCGCGTGCGCCACTCTTCATAAGCTGGCACTACTTTTTCTACAAGTAAACCCCGCTTTTCCTCGTTCGTTTCAAGCGAGAACCATCCTTGAAGCATCTGGACGACCTCGTGGAAATCGATGATGAGCGGTTGAATCTCTTCACGCTCCTCAAACAGAACTGCCATCTGGTCATGACTGCGGCTCACCTGTTCTAAGCCAAGCAGGACATCCTGAAATACTTGCTGGGTTTGCGGTGGAGCCTCTGCGGTAATGTTGTTTTCCAAATACTCCAAACCTTCACTTATTGTATCTAACAGCTGATCATACTGTTCTAGCATATGGTGTTGTTCTGCTGTAAGTTTTGACAAAAAATCACCTATTCTACTTTTTATGGTCCAAATACATGCCGTCATAGCCGGAAACACTTTGGTATGGATTGACGTAGCGCTGTTTGCTGGACTTTTGTTTTTTTGCATTCCGCATATCCCGCTTCAACCCCTCAAAAAGAAACTCGAGCTTTTGATTGATTTTCAAATCGCGCTTCTGCACTTCTTTTACCAACGGCTTCTCTTCCTGAGATGGTTCTGATAATTGTTCGAGCATAGCTGCCCGTTTATCCAAAAGAGTCTCTACTTCCTCTATAAAAGCTGTGCGATTCTTTTCATTAACTGGTTGATGGACGACGTCATCCAGCTCCTCTGTAATGGAGGCAAACTCTGTCCATACACCCATCAGGCATTTCCACCTTGACCAAACTGCATTTTTCTCGACTCTAAAATGACCTGCTTCCAAGTATCACGAAACTCTACCACAAGTCCCTCGACTTCGTCCAAAATCTCGACATCATTTTTCGTGTTCGCTTCCACCAAACGACGGTTCATATAATCATACAATGGCATAATTTCTTGTGTCACTTCATATTGCTGGTCCATCGTAACCATAAGCTCTTGAATGATCTTTTGTGCTTTTTGGATGTTTGTATTTTTCTTCTCAATTTCATTGTTCTCCATTGCTTTTCGAGCGATTCTAATGAACTTAATACATCCATTATAAAGCATTAAAGTGAGTTCCCCAGGGGAAGCTGTTTCTACTGAGTTATTTTGATAGGCTTGAATAGACATCTAGCCAGCACTCCTTTTATTGTTACATTCCACCGCCGAAGTTTTGCATTATGTAGGCGGACTGCGAATTCATTTTTTGAATAGCTTTCTCCATGGCTCCAAATTCACGCCAGTAACGATTTTCAATGGATGTCAATCGATCTTGAAATGAATCCATTTCATCATTAATTCCTTCGATTTGTTTTCCTAATAAGAAGTTATTATCAAGACTGGTCGGTTTTCCTGCTTTCTGTTCGATAGAATTTGCTGCGTTTTCTATAGATGTTTCCAGGCGACGAGCGATACCGGGGTTAGCATCTGTCCCTGAAAAAAGCTTGGCAACAGAATCAGGGTTGTCTCTTAAAGCTTGACGCAATTGATCCTCATCGACTTCCAACTTCCCGCCCTCACGATAATTAGACGTTGTCGTAATACCGATTTGGGACGCCATGCTATATTCCCCACCTGTCTCTACTGGGGCATACCAATTTTGACGCATGCTGCTCAGGACACCACTGACTACTGAATCCCCTTTGAGCATTCCGCTTTTAGACTTTTCTTCCCAGAGCTCAATTTCTTCCTCTTCCATATCCTTTTTCTGTTCCGCAGTCAAAGGCTGAAAATCACGGTACCGTTTCTCCTCTGTTTTCCCGTTCAAATCTTCGATGACTTCATTGTATTTTTCAACAAATTTCATCACTTTTTCAAAGGAATCATTAACATTGTTAGAAACGCTGACAGTAGAGGTACCAACTTCATTGAACGTGAAATTCATACCGTTCAAGGAATAATCGTTTGTATGGGAAGTCATTTCGAATGAATTGTTGTAAGTAAAACGGGCATCCGTCCCACCTTTTTCATTCAGTACCCAGCCTGTTCCATCATTCTTACCATTTTTGATATCGAGCGTATCCGCTAAGAAAGAGGCGGACGTTCCATTGAAGCCAATCTCCGCTCCGAGAAATTTACTTTCATCTGTATTGAAGTTTCCCGTTTCCGTACGTTCGAGCATCACTTTATCTGCACCCTTATCATAGAAAGCCCGCACACCTAACTCGGAGTCGTTAATCTCACCAAGAATATCATTAAGAGACTTATCCCCAGTTACATTAAAAGAGACGGTCGTTTCTTCTCCACCTTCACCATAGGTAGTAATGGAGAAAGTATCATCAAGAGTTATTCCATTGATTAAGTTATCCTTCTGATTACTCAATGTGTCATCAGGATCGAACTCACCGTTACTAATACCATTTTCACTGTAATTATAAGCAGCCTCCGCAAGTTCTAATACTTCCATCTTATAGCTGCCTTCATCAGCACTGGAAAGCGCCGTCGCAGATACAGCTGAACCTGAAGAGCTGACATCTTTTGAGTTATAAGAACGCTCCAGTTTCATATCGAATGCCATCGTGTCCAACTCTGAAAGCTGTTTATTCACGTCACGGTAAGCGTCTCTTTTGTATGTAAGCCATTCACGATCCTGCTCCATTTTATTTAGCGGCTGCCTCTCAGCGTTCATCAGATCTTTAATAATCTGATCCGTATTCATACCTGACGCGAGGCCACCAATGCGCATATCACTCATTTTATCACCCGCTTATATTTTTTCATCAACAATAAATCCAAGTCGTTCCGCAATCGATGCATACATATCCAGCATCTTCTTTGGAGGAATTTCCTTCACAATTTCCTCAGTATCACTATCTACGATGGTTACATAGTATTCTTCTAATTTATCATGAAACTGGAAGCGCAACGAGGTATGGACAGCTTTGAAAAACTCATTCATATCTTCTGTTGCCTGTATGAGTTTTTCTTTTTCATTACCTGCCGCGTATTCTTTATAGTCTTCATTCTCTCAGTCTTTACTGATTCATTCTTCTGAACAGTTGGACGGACACCAAGTTGTAAGTTATTTCTCTGCAGAAGTTGTGAATGGGTCATACGATTTCTTACATCCACCTTCAACAACTCCCTAACGCTATGTAGTTTCTTTTTATATCGGTTGGGAGTGACAATTATTAAATGGGTTGAGGCATTGGTGTACTATTTGTCATTACACAGCTTAAAAATGATATAATTATATGCGAACGTATGTTCTTTACCATTATATAAGAGGAGGCGATTCTCACGAAGAATTTATGGAGCCAGATAGACTTGAAATATAAATCAAGAATTACAGGAAAACTTCTAGGGGATGGAAGTATTACAAAACAAACAGGTAGAAAGCCACGTTTTCAATTCATCCATACAATTTCTGATAGAGGATGGTGTGAATATTGTTACGATAATCTTAAAGAAGTCATTCCCCTTCAACCTCCTCGCCCTAGAAGAAATATAGATAAACGCTTGAGCAAGGGGTACAGTGAGTCCGTTCAAAGTCAGTCAAAGACATCCACGATCATTTGTTACTTAGAATCTCAATGGTATAAAGATAGAAAGAAGATACTTCCAACTGAATTGATTGAAGAGTCCCTGACCGTTGAGAGCCTGGCCTGGTGGTACCAGGATGATGGACATTTAAAGATCCAAAACCACCAACCTGTCAAAATCATCTTGTCAACAGAGAGTTTTACTAGAGAGGAAAATGAGCAATTGATTTCTCTCCTGTATAAGAAGTTTCACTTGGTCTTTTCTATCGATGGCAAAAACAGAATCGCATTATACAATAGACGTTCGATCCAGTATTTCCTTCACTTAATTACTCCATTTATTCATTCAAGTATGAATAGAAAAACGTTTGAGCCACTTCCAGTTTTTGAAACCTATCCTGAAAAAAGGACAACTTTATACTTTTCTAATTCCCTTCAATTTAAAGAACCGACGAAGCACATTAACGATTCGCTACATCACTTAGAAAGAATATGGGAAATCTGTAAATCTGGAGAGTTCTATACCTCCTTGTACCCTTCTTTACTACCAGAATTAAATAGGAAAGGTCCTAAAAGATACAGCTATCAAGTAAAATTGACTTCAACTAATACGAGTTACCTACAATCATTGAAAGCATACACAGGTTTAACCTATAGTGAATTAACTAGCCTATGCTTAGACATAGAAGAAGGCCCTCAAAATTGAGGGCCTTCTTAACTTTATTAACGTAGAAGTTGAAGAACTCCTTGTGGTTGTTGATTCGCTTTTGCAAGCATAGCTTGTGAAGCTTGAGAAAGAATACTTTGTTTCGTTTGGTTCATCATTTCCTTCGCCATCGTGCGAACATTTACTTTCATAAATGACCAGACTATATCTTCACCCTTTTACAGAAAGGGGTCGGGCACTTCGGATTCACAATGCTGATGTGACATTGTTGCACCTACGGATTTCATCACCTGAAACGGTGGTCTATCCTAGTCGTTGAACCTTCTCCAGAGTTTCCTCACAGGAGCTTGGCTGCTGATTGCCCAATCTTTTCTTTTTTTCAACCATCACGTTTGTCGTTTCCAACTTCGTTGTGGTAAGAAAAGTTCTAAGGGGTTTCCAGCAATTCACCCGATTGTAATCACTAGCCGTTACCAGCCAGGACGACTGTGCTTTTCACTGTTTAAGCAGCAATAGCATAATCTACGTCACGAATACGAGATTCCGCAGCAGTTAGGTTTTCAGAAGATGTACCTAAGTTATTGATTGTGTGATCTAACCTATTTTGGTTTGCTCCTAGTTTAGCACGTTCGTCAGATACATCCTTAATCGCTGAATCAATTGTAGAAATTGTAGCCTGTGCATTAACCTGGTCATTCACATCCAAGCTATCAACACCAAGAGCAGCTGCTCTCATGTCACCAATAGAAAGGGATGTTGTTTGATTTTCATTGGCTCCGATTTGAAATTCTAAAGCCTCTCCATTTACTGTAACAGAGTTTGTCGTGTTGCCAGTAAGAGTTTTATCTACCTCAGCACGGAAATCGCCAAGGCGTAACTCTCCGTCTGTTGTTTGTAAATTTGTTGCTGAATGAAGTGTAGCAGAACCTTTTGTGACTGTATAGTCTGCTTCCATAGCAAAATCAAACTGAACTGTACCATTTCCACTTCCAGTTGCAGAGTTAAATGAGTTAGCAGCAACGTCCAATTCGAGGCCATTACCAGAATCAAAAGTTGCTACACCAGTAACATCATGGTCAGTTAATGTTTCAATTGCAACACCATCAACTTTTAAAGTTAAATCCTTATAACCAGCTCCTGATGAACCATCAGATACCTCGATTTCCACTGAAGAACCAACATCATAATTACTCCCATCAAATGTAATATCACCGGCAGCAAGACCTGTATTACCCGCACTATTAAGATTAGCTGCGGACTTACTAACGTTTTGAACACTTACATTATAGTCTGTGCCTTGTTGTACTGCATTAAATGCCGTAAATGATTTCAAATTAGAATTGTCTGTAGTAATACTAACATCTTGAGATTGTTCTCCGTTAATCAATTTCTTCTTATTAAATTCCGTGGTATCACCAATTCTATCGATTTCATTAATTAATTGGTTGATCTCATCTTGGATAGCATTTCGATCATCGTCTGTAGAAGTACCATTTGATGATTGGACAGCTAATTCACGCATACGTTGTAGAATGGAATGAGTTTCATTCAGTGCTCCTTCTGCAGTCTGTATCATAGATGTAGCATCTTGAGCATTTGTTTGAGCTTGTTCAAGCCCACGAATTTGTCCACGCATTTTTTCGGAAATTGCTAGACCTGCAGCATCATCCGATGCCTGGTTAATACGAAGACCAGAAGATAACTTCTCCATTGAATTTTGGTTAGCGTTATTTGCTTGACTCAATTGACGGTGCGTATTCAACGCCGCAATATTGTGATTAATTCTCATCTTAAAAATTCCTCCTTGAAATAAGTGACCCCACATCCTTGTGTGATCCTCTAAGTACAAAACAAAGTCGGCCGACATTGTAATGTTTTACATTACTTATATCGACCGACTTCATGAAGGTTTTAATCTTTTTTCGTATTTTTTAAGAGATTCAACAGATTCTCTGACACATTTGCCGCTTCCGCATTCTCTTTCCCGATGGCCACATAAACTTCCTGACGATGGATACCAACACTTTTCGGTGCTTCAATCCCTAGTTTAACCTGGCCACCTTCCACACCCACGACGGTAATCGTAATATCATCTCCCACTCGAACCGATTCTCCCTCTTTGCGATTAAGGACGAGCATGAGACTCACCGCCTTTCACAGTAGAAATTAACGGGTGCTTCGTGTGATAATCAACTTGATTCAATATCAACTGTTTCGCTTCACGTTTCTTAGTATTCATTACAATAGGAGCCTGCAAATTCAACGTGGATTTTTCAAAAGGATCCTGAAGTGTAACAACATTATAAACCGCAATGTCTTCTTCACTTAAAATACCTAAATCCTCAGGGGTGATGTCAAATTCATAATCCTTATAAAAAAGGTAGGGGTTAGTAACTACTAAGGATACACCAGCTTCTTCCACGGACTGCAAAGCAAAGTATGTACGTAAATCGTCAATAGGCAAGAGCACAAAAGAATGGTAGCTTTCAAAGCCCGGGAGACCATTTGGAAAATCGATACATTCTTTTTCTTCTACTTCCACTTCACCAAAGTATTTCGTTTCAATTTTCATTTTTACACCTTCCAATCAATTTGCAAATCCGGCATTTGTTCCATAGCGACATCTACGATTCCCGGCTTGTAATGGTGTTCGGGGTCTCGTTTCTTCGTTTCAATAATCGGATCACGACGTTGAACATCAATTTGAGTTTCTTCCGGTTGGTAATGGATATCGACAAGATCGTAAGCAGGCATTCCACCTGGTTGGAATGTAAAATCAAACCCTGCATTCCGTTCAGCTTGAGCAGCAATTGGATTTCCTCCGTTCTCAATCCGCATCATCTCATCACCTTCCTGAGAAACGCGAGCCAATCCCTCCATCCATTGATTTTTTGCTATGCTTACGAGCTCTTCAGTCCGCACCAATACATTTTTCAAATCAAGGTTATGCCAGGCGTTTGTCTGGTCAATGGACAGTTTTCCTGGTTTCTGTCTAACCTCCATCTCTGCTCTTGGTTGTTGAATCGACTGTTCAGCTTTATGCTGCCGGATGGTTTGTGCTGAATTCTGGATGGTTAGCCCAGTCCGACCGGGCGTCGACTGAATGTGTAGCTTGGGTATGTTCATCATGGATCCTCGCTTTCTAAGGAGGTAGATTCAAAGAAAAAGAAGACTGTATCTGAAGGAGACAGCCTTACCTTAAGAAATCCATCAATGTCGGCTGAATGATTCTGGCTCCGACGCCCATGGCCGCTCTGTGGACACTTTCCTGTGTTTTTAGATCTGTAATCACTTTTTCAATGTCGGCATCTTCGTTGTCCGACATCATTTTAGTTGCACTGATTTTCTGCGTCTCCAAACGATCTTCTACCAATTCAACCCGGTTCATACGCGCTCCTAGGTCAGCTCGCTCATTGACGATATTACCTATATGATTATCAAACTTGCCAAGAAAATCACCCAACTCTCCATTAGAGCCATCACCTTCTAAAGCTTGGGCGAAATCATCCAGGTCTTTGAACAAATTCTGATTAAAGACACGACCAGGTAAAACGTTCGCCTGAAGTTTCACTCCGGAAGAGACTTCGATTCTCACTTCGTCCTCACCTGTCGCCGGAGGGATCACAGTATCTTCTAACGCATCCATATCTGCAAACGGGGGATTCGTTGTATTGCCACCGTTGAAAATGTACTTATCGTTCACCTTCGTGTTGGCAATTGTCCCTATATGTTCTTTCAGCTGGCGGATCTCTTTGGCAATGTTCTCTCGTTGACCTTCTTCATATGTATCGTTGCTGGCTTGGACCGTCAGTTCACGGACACGCTGCATAGCTTGGGTAGCTTTATCCAAGGCAGAGTCGCTGTTGTCCATCCAATTGTGTACCTCTCCTATGTTACGTTGAAACTGTTCAACTTCCGTTACTTGCTGACGATAGTTGATTCCTTTCATGGCAACGACTGGATCTTGGGATGGGCGGGAGATCTTTTTCCCTGTAGACAATTGATCCTGATACTTCCCCATATTAGCGTAGCTGTTACTCAAGTTACGGAGCATATTGTTCGATAGCATCGATTGCGTTACGCGCATCAGTCATTCACCTACCTTCCCACTCGTCCCATTTGATTGATGATTTTATCCAGCATTTCATCGACAACTGTAATGTTACGTGCTGCTGCGTTGTAGGCATGCTGAAACTTAATCATGTTCGACATTTCCTCATCAAGAGAAACAGAACTGACAGACTGTCGCTGTTCATTAACGGAAGCTTTCAACGTACCGGCATTCCTGGACATCCGCTCCGCTTCTTGAGTTTCAACTGCCATTGTACCGATCATCGATTCGTAGAAACTGTTCATGGAAGTTTCTTCGCCAAAATAGTCTCCATTGGCATTGTTTTGTACTTCTGATAGAGCTAAGGCATTTTCACCGTTACCCGCTTGCTTAAGGCTAGCGGCAGCGATGTTGTCTCCATCCGCTCTGATTTCATCAGAAATCTTTAAAGTACCAGCAAGACCTTCGACAACTTCTCCCGCTGCAGGATTCGCTACACCGATATCGAAGAAGTTCGGGACTTCCGTGCTGTCCCCACTGATCGTATTCAATGACTCCCCTTGCTTATGGACTTCATTAAACGAACGTGCAAATCCTGTAGCCATCAGGTCCAAATCGGAGAGCATTTGTTGATAGGTGCCTTTCGCTTCTCCATCTTGCACATAACCTCCAGATTCAATGAGACCTTTCAACTTCCCTTGAGAAGAAAAGTCTTCCACAGAATAAGGATCTGCATCACCGAGTTGTATGCCACTAGCCAGTGAACCATCACCTTGATATTGAACACTCATTTCATTAACCGTGTTAGCTGCGCCATCTACAAGAATGGCTTCCGGTACTAAAGGTTTGCCGTCAGCATCAACAATCGATACAGATGCTTTACCCATCGCCAATGGATCAGCAGAAGATGGCGCATCTTCATATTTCACATCAATGTTGACGTGCTGGGATAGCTGATCGAGCAAACGGTCCCGTTCATCATACAAATCGTTCGGTACCATGCCATGTGGCTCTACTTCTGCAATTTGTTGATTTATGCGATTGACCTGATTAGCTAGAGAATTGATTTCTTTGACCGTTACACCCGTCTCTCTTTTGATATCCTTTTGCTGCGCTTGTAGGGTATTGGATAGGTAATTAAAAGTTTCTGCAACCGCTTCTCCCCGCTGGCGCACAACAGAACGAGCACCAGAGTCCTCCGGGTTCACGGACAAGTCTTGAAGAGATTCCCAAAAACGGTCCATCGTTCGCGCAAGACCGTCATCAGAAGGTTCATTCATGACAGCTTCCAGACGTCCCAAGGCGGCTGAACGTGTATCATAATAGCCGGACTTGCTACTTTCCCCACGGTACTGATAGTCAAGATACTCGACACGGACTCTCTCAATCGAACTCGCCTGGACACCACTACCGACCTGCCCCGGTATTTCCGGACGGTTTCGGGAAGCCGGTGGATAGGGTCCCGTCTGTTCAAAATTGACGCGCTGCCTTGTATATCCTTCTGTATTCGCATTAGCAATATTGTGCCCTGTCGTATATAAAGCGGATTGTTGAGTGAAAAGCCCACGCTTCGCTACTTCCAACCCGTGAAACGTTGATCCCATGATGGTTACTCCTCTGCTTTATGCTTTTGAATCGAAAATGGAACGTTTAGCCGTTCCACTGTTGTTTCCCTCTTTCCCTCCATAATTCACAGATTGAATGGACGGTTGGAGAAGGTCCAGCGACATGTTAATGAACTGCAGCGATTGCTGAGTCAGTTCTGTGTTTAACTTTTCCTGCTGTTTCAAGTCAGCTAACACTAGGATGAGAGCTTCATACGCGTTCTGAAGCTTCTCTTTTTCTTCTCCATTAAGAATTTCAATAAGTTCGGATACGGTCCGCTCACGTGGAGGGACCCCCTTTTCCGATGCCCACTGAGTCACAGACCGTTCTCTATGTTTTTCGATTTTTCCAATCGCCTGAACATGCTTCTTTTCCTGAATCAACAGCTGTTGAATACCGGTTACATCGTTCGTTTTCAATGCCTCTGTTTTCTTTTGAGACAAAGACAAAAGACTCTCATGCAACTGTTGAAGCTGTTTCATATAAGTGATGACCGGATCGATCGTCATGATGATTCTCCTCTATAATTACTTCGACCAAAAATCAAGCATCTTTTTAGCGGTCGACTTGGCATCCACCTGGTAATTTCCTTGCTGTACATCTGATTTCACTTGTTCGACAAGCTTTTTCCGTACAGAATCGCTCTTCCCAGATTCCTGCATCTGTTTGGCGGTCTCAGAAATCTCGATTTTATCGGTCACTTGCTTCTTCGGTCCGGTTTCTGCCTGTTTGTTCATCTGTTTTCTATATGGATTTAAATTTGTATGATTCGGGCCGTTGATTTTCAATTCTGTCACCTCATTTCCTTCCGACTATCTATTACCCATTATATCGACAAGGCTCATGAAGATATAAATCATGCTTAAGATTCATTTCACCATGAATAATAAGTCCTGTTTGCCTTTTCCCGTTCCTCTTCTTTTCTTTTCTCCAATGACTCATTACGCTCTTGTACATCGAGACCCTTTTGAATCGAATCTTTACATAAATCGCATAAACGGTCTTCTCTGATGGACGCTCCACACTTCTCACATGCATAGCTCACATTCGGAAAGTGAGCAGGGTGAAGCCGCTTCTCTTTGACAAACTTACGGATCTGCCATTCAGAAACTCCTGTCCCTGCCTCAATTTCATCTACAGTCGCTGTCCGGTTTTGTTTTCTTCTTAAAAAGGCGTAGACGGTTTGAAAGTCTTTTTCTTCCTGCTTCCTACACTCTGGACAAACGGTACTTGATCCTTTCAAGAAAAGTCCATTACAACGTGAGCAATTTGCTAATTCCCCCATCTTCATCGTCCTCCATGTTCTCTATTTATCTATTATATCGGCACAGAAGAAGAGATTCAAAAGTCCTATAGCCCATTCAGCGAAAAATAGTAAAAGAAGAAATGGAAGGGCAACCTTGCTTTTTCAGCAACGAAGCCATATGGCGGACCGTTCTTCCTGTCGTGTAAATATCATCAACAATGACTACAGGGGCTGTAACTGGATGCAGAAGTCGGAATGGGTTCTCAGATTGCATGCGGTCTCTCCGTCCTCTTTTCGATTGTTTCTCACTATGCGACCGTTCAAATAAAGAGATGGGGTCTTCCTCCAACGCCTTGATAATAGCTTCTGATTGATTGAATCCACGCTCATATAGACGCTTGCTACTAAGAGGAACACTCAGAACCAGCTTCCCTTTAAGACCTGAAGCTAACCACACGTTTTGCAGGTGTTCCTTATAAGCATCCAACACCGCATAGTCTCCTCTATATTTCCAGCGTGCTACAAGATCCTTATTGAACTCATTGTATGGAAAAACAGCAACATTTCGTTCTAATAGGTCAGGGTTTGTTTTCTCCCATTTTTCACAGTCTAGACACACCCCCTCATGCCCTGGACGATGACACGCCGGGCAAAAAGGAGCTGTTATTTTACCCATTTGTTCCTCACACTCCTGACATATCTTCTTCTGAACAGGAGGCTTCCAAAACGTCCTCCACGTGACATCAGGAATGGTTTCAACATGGCAGACCAGACACCTCATAGCTTCCGTCCCAGTTTATTCATGTAACGGATCGACTCCACAGCATCCAGCATTTCATCCGTTTTCCCAATATGATAGAAGATGACCTCTCCCGTAGGATCGTCAGGACTTCTTCCCGCTCTTCCAGCAATCTGAACGAGTGCGGCTTCATCAAATACAACGTGTCCTGCGTCGATGACATAAACATCGACGGACGGAAACGTCACTCCTCGTTCCAAAATCGTCGTTGTGATGAGTACACGGTATTCTTTTTTTCTGAATGCCTGAATCTTCTCTGCACGTTCACTGTCTTCGGCATGCACGGATTGCACCTCATAGTTCCTCTCTTTTAAGTACTCAGCCGTTTGTTCAGCCATTTTTATCGAAGGAAGAAAAAGAAGCAGTTGCCTCGGGGTTTGTTGTTGATGGACGATTTGTTGAAAAACTTTTGATGGAAGCTCACCTTTTTGTAAATAACGATGAAGGGTAGGAGTAAGTTTGAGTTGAGGTACGGGAAGAGGATGGCCGTGGAAACGTTGAGGGATGAATACGACGGGAAGGTCTTTAGAACGGATCCTCCGCTTCTGCTTCTTTCTTGGCGTGGCTGTCAAATAGATAATAGAAGCTTGCGGTTTGGCCGCTCGTTCACTAGCATAGTGAAGTGATAAATCGTTATGAAAAGGGAAAGCATCCACTTCATCAATGATCATGACATCAAAAGCTTGCGCATAACGTAGGAGCTGGTGCGTTGTAGCTATAATAAACGGAGCATCACCAGTTTTATCTGGGCTATCGCCGTATAAAGCCTGAATGTTCACCTTTGGAAATGACGTTTGTAATCGAGGAAGCAACTCTCTCACAACATCCATTCTAGGCGTGGCCAAACAAATACGCTTCCCCTTTTCCAGTGCTTCCGTTAGGGCAGGAAAAAGAATTTCTGTCTTTCCAGCTCCACAAACCGCCCAAACTAGTTTTTCACCACTTCCCGTTTGGACTAGCGACACGAGTTCATCGGCAGCTTTTTGTTGATGTACTGTCAATTCCCCGTCCCATTGGCAGGGATGTTCATGAGCAGACCACTCAAAACCCGAACTTCCATAGTATAACGGTTCACATTCAATCACTCTGCCCATTTGAATGCAGGAGCGGCAATACAAACAGTCCTGACCACATGTCGCATGTGGCATTTTCGCGAAAAGATAGGATTTAGTGTTTCCGCAACGCCTGCAGCGGTGCCCCCAGGGATAGGATTCAATGCTTGTTACTTTTATCAAAATTGATTGTGCTAAAAGCTGATCTACTTTTTCATTTTCATAAGGGATTTCGTGACGCAGAAGGAGTTTTCCGGTAAGAGAAGAATAGCTGTGAGAGGGATTTTTATGAGGAATCCAGGAGAAGTCTTTTCGAAGGAATTTCTTGACCGTTTTGAACATTCAACCACCATCCTATAGAAAAGTAGAGCCTGTTTGAGTCTCACAAACAGGCTCCTTTTCATTAAGATTGACGGTACCAGCCGAGACCCATAGCCCCTTCACCAAGGTGGGTGCCGATGACGGGTCCGAAATAACTGAGGACCACCTCGACGTTCTCGTGTTTATCTTCTAATTCTTTTTTCAATTCTGCCGCTTCTTCTGGTCGGTTCGCATGAATGAGGCAGGCTTTGTATGTGCCGCCTTCTTCGACCTTCTCTTCAAAAAGAGAAACAATCTTCTTAATCGCTTTTTTCCGTGTACGGATTTTTTCAAAAGGTACGATTTTAGTATCCACAAAATGAAGGACAGGTTTCACCTGCAGGAGGCTTCCGACAAAGGCTTGAGCTCCATTCAAGCGGCCGCCTCTTTGAAGGTGGCTGAGGTCATCGACCATGAAGTAAGCACTCATCGATTTTTTCATCTCATTCAACCGACTGATGATTTGGTCAGGCGTCGCGCCATTATTTGCTAATTCGGCAGCTTCAAGTGCATAGAAGCCCTGCATATGGCAGCTGATTTCCGAATCAAACACATGGACATCGATCTCCTCAACCATTTCGCCTGCGGTAACCATCGCCTGATATGTACCACTGATGCCGCTGGATAAGTGAATAGAAACGACCGAATCATAGTCTTGAGAGAGCTCCTCGAGCTTCTGTGTCATGATGCCGATCGAAGGCTGAGAAGTTTTCGGAAGTTCTCCACCTTCTTTCACCATATCGTAAAAGTCATCTGCGTTAATATCTACTTCTTCCTGATAGGATTCATGACCAAAAATCACGTTCAACGGAACCATATGTATGTGGTTGGCTTTGCGTACATCTCTCGGAAGGTAAGCTGTGCTGTCTGTGATTACCGCTGTTTTCATCCGATCCAACTCCTTGTTTTCTTTATCGTTTTTCTATGAATATATGTAAAATAATTTCCGATATTCTCTCTATCTATTCTACATGAACCCCACCCACAATGCACCAACTAATACGAAAACAGTTGTCCGCATGTCTATATTTGGTGTACCAGGTCATCCAGAATCTGGATGACCTGGTACACCAAATAATTACAATTAAACTCCAAATCCACACACTAAAAAGGGCTGTTTTTTCAGGTATACATTTCTGCACCTTAAAAAACAGCCCTAACTTCAATTTATTTTATTTTAGATGACTTCAACCCAGCCGTTTTTGATTGCTGTGACTACAGCCTGGGTACGGTCGTTAACGTTCATTTTCTGTAGGATGTTACTAACGTGGTTTTTTACGGTCTTTTCACTGATATAGAGTGATTCCGCTACGCCACGGTTGCTGTTTCCGTCCGCCAACAGTTGCAGCACTTCGCATTCACGGCGTGTAAGCAGGTGCAATGGCTTTCGATATTCGATCGTACGATAAGCACTGCTACCTTTGCTATCCGCCAGACGACGATATTCAGCCACTAAGTTGTGTGTGACTTTCGGATGCAGGTAAGAACCACCAGCACCCACAACTTTAATCGCGTCAATCAAGGCATCAGAATCCATTTCTTTAAGAAGATACCCTTGTGCTCCTGTCTTCAGTGCGTGTGTCACATAATTCTCGTCATCGTGGATTGACAGAATGATCACTTTCATTTCTGGATAGCGTTTTGTAATTTCAGCTGTCGCTTCAACCCCGTTCATGCTCGGCATGTTGATATCCATGAGGACAACATCAGGCATGTGCTCTTCAATAAGATGAACCGCTGTATCCCCGTCATCACCTTCAGCTACAACTTCGAAGCTTGATTCAAAGTCTAAAATTCTTTTTACGCCTTCACGAAATAATTTATGATCATCAATTAGGACTATTCTGGTCGTCATGGTCATTTCCTCCTGTTTCTCATACATAGAATGGGTTTTTGTTCCCCTAACCTATTCTCTATCTCTCTATCTTTGTTTTTATCTATTTTTAGAAATGTGAATCTACCCTAATCCTATTCCCTATTATAAACGATTCACGTCCATTTACATAGTTTTTCGTTGTAATATCAATTTATTGGTAAATGAATCGTGACAATCGTCCCTTCTCCTACACTGGAGTCGATATTGAGTTCGCCTTCTAACATATCCACGCGCTCCCTCATTCCGACTAGACCGAAGGATTTTTCTTTTTTTTGAGTCGTGTCGAAGCCTTTGCCATCATCTTTGACGACGATTATGACTGCGTTCGACTTCAGCTCTACTTTCACTTTAATTTCCTTCGGCTCCGCATGTTTGACCGCATTTTGTACGGCTTCCTGTACCAGGCGGAAAAGAGCGACTTCATATTTTGTGTCTAACCGCCGCTCTTTTCCAAACGAAGCAAAAGAAATGTGAATGCTATTATTGTAATCTTCGATGGTCGCTAAGTACTTCTTCAGCGTAGGAATAAGTCCAAGATCGTCGAGAGCCATCGGACGCAGATCGTAAATGATTCTTCTGACTTCATATAATGCAGAACGAACAAGCGCTCTTACGCTTTTCACTTCCTGCATGGCCTCTTCCACACCTCGCTCACGGTAGGTGCGGTCAACGAGATCAGAACGCAGCATGACGTTTGCAAGCATCTGTGCAGGACCATCATGGATCTCCCTTGATAGCCGCCGCCGCTCTTCTTCTTGAGCTTCGATGATTTGTAAGCCGAACTCCTGCTTTTCTTTCGCATCTTCCAAAGCATCGCTGACATGTTTGAAATCCTCTGTAAGGTAGTTCAATACGATAGAAATCTTACCGCCAAGCGCTTCTGCACGCCCGATGGTTTCTTCTAAATTCCGTAGTCGTCTTTCCAAGTCATCTCTTCGCTCACGCAGCTGTTTTTCCTTTTCACGCTTCATGGATAACTCCATCTGAAGTCCATGCGTTTGTTCATACACTTTACGAATTTCTTCTTCTGAATACGTCTGGAACTGTTTGCTGACTTCTGATAAGCGCACCCTTGAAAACCGGACTTTCTGTTCAAGCTTGTCCCCTTCATCAATAAGGGAGATGACCTGCTTTTTAGTGTCAGCTAGTTCACTGTTCAACTTTTCAAACTCATTGCGGGATTCTTCACCAATCTGAAAAATTTCATCCTTACTATTGGTGACCGTATCGACCATTTCATCGATGATATGATCAAGGGCGATATCCCCAGTTTTTTGTACACTCATCATAAGTCCCTCCATCAATATTCACATACTCATTCGTAAGTCCCATGTCCATTTATGGGGGTGTTTTTCAGTAAAAATGTAAAATAATGAACAACAATCCAACCGTTTGCCGATTGTTTTACCCATCGATATAATAAAACCTTAGGAGGTTTTAAAGACCATGTTAGAAAGCTATTATACCGTAAAACCAGAGGGATCAGAAGAAGTGACGATCCAGAAGTCCCGCTTCATCGGCTATGTCAAACGCTGTGAAACCGAAGAGGAAGCCCAGGACTTTATTGCACAAATCAAAAAGAAGCACCATGATGCTACACACAACTGCTCCGCCTACATGATTGGGGAGAATGACCTTATACAAAAAGCGAATGATGATGGAGAACCGAGCGGCACAGCTGGGGTGCCGATGCTTGAAGTTTTAAAAAAGAGAGGCCTTAAGGACACGGCTGTCGTAGTCACCCGTTACTTTGGCGGGATCAAGCTGGGTGCGGGCGGACTGATTCGTGCCTATGGATCAACGACATCAGCAGCTATTGATACAACGGGTGTTGTGAAGCGCCAATTAATGCAGGAGATGAAAGTGAAGATTGAGTACCACCTGCTCGGCAAAGTTGAAAACGCCGTAAGGAATTCAACCTACACATTGGAGACGATTAATTACTTGGAGAATGTGGAATTAATAGTATATGTAGAAAGCGGCCTTGAAGAAGACTTCGAACATTGGATGACTGACTTGACTAGTGGTCAAGCCACGATTGAAAGAGGAGACGCTTCCTACGTGGAATTTGATGTCACACCTGAGTAAAGGAGCTCACATCAACATGAAACACAGCAAGCTTGCCATTTTCATGTGGTCCGTGGCTTTCATCGTGTTAATCGGCGTTGGCGCTGCCACCGGCTATGCCGTCTACCTTACCGATCAGGTGAAAGAAACAGCTACAGAATCCCACCAGGAACTCGACAGAGGGGACAAATCAGAAAAGCGGGTGGAGGTTGTAAACCCAGCCAAAGATCACACATCTGTTCTTTTTGTAGGAATTGATGACAGTGAAGCAAGGTCTGAAGATACGTCCCGTTCGGATGCCCTCGTTCTAGCGACTTTCAATGATGATGATAAATCCATCAAAATGCTTAACATCCCCCGGGATTCTTTGACGTACATCCCGGAAGTAGGATATGAAGACAAAATTGCTCATGCACACGCTTTTGGAGGAATTGATGCCACGGTTCAAACAGTGGAGCGTATGCTTGACGTGCCTGTCGATTATTATGTCCGTATGAACTTCCAATCTTTTGTAGAAATTGTTGACTCTATTGGCGGCATCACCTATGATGTTCCCTTTGCGATTACGGAGCAAAACAGTTCTGACCTTGCAGGGGCCATTGAACTCGAAGAAGGACAACAAACGTTGAACGGAGAAGAGGCACTGGCTTTAGCGAGAACTCGTAAATACGATAGCGACTTGGCGCGCGGAGAGAGACAGATGGAAATCATTCAACAAATCTTCCGTGAAACAGCTTCAACCCGTGGCTTAAATCATTTCGATGACATATTGGCCTCCGTCAGTGAAAACATGAGTACAAATTTAACTTTTGAAGAAATCATCACCTTTAAAGATTACTTCCTCCAAGAAGAAGGCTTCACTTTCGAAAAAATGCAGCTTGATGGAGAAGGTGGCTTTACAGACAAAGGTTGGTATTATCAATTAGCAAAAGAAGATATTGAAACCACCAGTGAAGAATTAAAAGATCACCTTGGATTACGAAATCCGCTTGCATCAGAAGATCCATCCTCAACCAACAGCGAACCGGACGATGTTGAAGAATCAATGTAAAGTAAAAAACGGCCTCCTAAAAGGAAGCCGTTTTTCTTATTTTATTTTTCTTTTGGACCCTTGATCATATTCAAGATCGGTTTATAGTCTTTGCCAATTAAACCTGTCATTTCTACAATCATCTCGATCATCAACACCAACATGGCAAGAACAATGACCGCGCCATACATCGTGGCTTGCGAGAAAATGACGGCTGCCAGGCTGAACAAGGCACTAACGGCATAAATCATCAGGACAGACTCCGGATGGCTGTAACCTAAATTCAATAAGCAGTGATGCAAGTGTGATTTATCAGGGGCAGACAACGGTTTCCTGTGAATGACTCTTCTCACAATTGCAAACAAGGTATCAGAAATAGGTACACCTAAGATAATGACCGGGATGATGAAGGAAAACAATGTGACGTTTTTAAAGCCCAGAAGTGCGAGCACACTAATCATGAACCCTAAGAATAACGCGCCTGTATCACCCATAAAAATCTTCGCCGGGTAAAAATTATAAACAAGGAACCCAACTGTACTTCCAAGCATCATTAAACCAGCAAAGACGACAAATACATTCCCCATGGTAATGGCCATACCAGAAATCGTCAGCAAAGCAATAGCTGACACTCCTGCAGCTAACCCATCAAGGCCATCAATTAAATTAATGGCATTCGTGATCCCAACAATCCACAAAATCGTAATAGGAATGCTCAAATACCCAAATTCGATTTGGCCGCCAAAAGGCAGGTTGATGAAATCAATTTGAACGCCACCCAAAACAACAACCAAGGTAGCCAATAATTGTCCGCCCAGTTTTACTTTGGCAGATAACTCTTTAAGGTCATCAAGAACACCAGTAATAATAATGATCGTTGCTCCTATTAATACCGGCCATGTATAATCGCTCTCTGGAAAGAAAAATAAAATTCCTAAAGCAAAGCTCAGATAGATCGCCAAGCCACCTAAGCGTGGCATCACATTTTTATGAACTTTACGGTGATTCGGTTGATCGGTGGCACCAATTTTCACTGCTATTTTCTTGACCAGGGGTGTGATTAAAATCGAAGCGATCAAGCAAAATAGCAAGGCCTTGTACTCCATAAAGATCCTCCTCAGGTTTATTATGTCCTCTCCCAGAGGTCATAAGCTGATATATAATTTCCATATTTGTCTGTATAGTTACATCGGTTTTGTTACATATTAACCGTGAAAAATTATATCACAAGAAACCGGTTTTGATTGTAACGATTTAATTACTTTTCTTTAGCCAAACCCCCGCTTTTTGAAACATTTCTATGTAAAAAAAAACGCTAAATTCCTCCAAAATCCAACCCCTATAAGGCCGAAGAATTGACAATAGACCTTAAAAACATGCAAAATTCATCAAGTGTTTTCAGCTTTTCTCATCATAACAGATTGGATTGGAATATTTTACACATATATGAAAATTTACAATCTTTTTTCAAAAGGGAGGTCATGGATATGAGAGAAAGACGAAAATTAGAGCGGTCATTGAAGCCCCATTGGGTGTGGGCCATCGCATTTGGGTCAGCGATTGGCTGGGGGGCTTTTGTACTGCCGACAGACTGGATCAGTCAGGCAGGCCCATTGGGTGTTGTGATCGGACTTCTACTTGGGGCCGTCCTCATGATGGTTATTGGAGTCAGCTACGGTTTTCTCATTGAAAAATTCCCGGTCACCGGCGGGGAATTCGCTTATGCTTATATTGGATTTGGAAGACAATTCGCCTTTGTGGCTGGATGGTTTTTGACACTTGGCTACATCTGCATTGTCGCTCTAAACGCATCGGCATTGGCATTACTTACGAAATTTTTATTCCCTGACTTGGTTCGCACCGGAAACTTATATACAGTGGCTGGTTATGAAGTGTCCATCATTCAAATAGGAATCGCAAGCCTTGCTCTGATTGCTTTCGCCATTTTGAATATTCACGGAGCCAGTTTTTCAGGACAGACTCAATTTATCTTTAGTTTAATTTTAATCGCTGGCATTGTGCTATTAGCGATCGGAGCCATCATCACAGAGGGGCCGCAAATAGCAAACATCACACCTGCATTCCATCCGGATCAATCTACGCTCGCTTCTATTCTAACGATTTTAGCGATTGCACCTTTTGCTTATGTCGGTTTCGATAACATTCCACAAGCCGCTGAGGAGTTTAAATTCGAGGCGAAAAAAGCATTTGGACTAATCATATGGTCTCTCCTAGCTGCAGGGGTCGCCTATAGTGCGATGATTCTTATTACAGCAAGCACGATGCCGTGGCAGGAGCTGCTATTAAACATATCGGAGAACCAGTCGGTGTGGGGCACAGGAGACGCCATTGAAAGTTACCTTGGAAGAGCAGGCGTGTGGATTATTGCTGTAGCCGTTTGTATGGGAATTTTTACAGGGCTTAATGGATTTTACATATCCGCAAGCCGACTGACGTTTGCGATGGGAAGAGCAAGAATTTTACCAGACGTGTTCAGAAGATTGCACCCGAAATACAACACCCCCTACGTTGGAATCCTTTTCACAATGTTGATTTGCCTGATTGCTCCGTGGTTCGGAAGAGAAGCATTGTTATGGGTGGTAGACATGTCTTCCACAGGTGTAGCCATCGCCTATTTCTTTTGTACGGCTACTGCCTACAAGTTTTTCTCTTGGAAAGAAACAGGACCAGATTCGTCACGTACAGCTGCTCCTTGGAAGAAATTGTTCTCTCTGATCGGGATGATTAGTGCTTTAGGTTTCTTAGCTTTACTTTTGCTTCCATTCTCCCCGGCTTCTCTCGGAAAAGAGTCTTATATCGCTCTATTGATCTGGGTCGCATTGGGAATTGCTTTCTATGCATTCAACGCCAAACGTTATAACAGTATTGAACGAAAAGAAATGAACTATCTGATATTAGAAAAAGAAGAGATATAAAAATCCCCCGCTATTTCTATAGCGGGGGATTTGCTTTACTGGTCTTTATTTTTCAAATGTTCATTCACCCATGCAGGAGGCCCCTGCTTAGATTTCTTCGAATGCTCTTTGACCCACGCAGGTGGACCTTGCTTCGACTTTTTCAAATGAATCTGTGCAAGGACCGGATCATGGTCACTAGCACGACCATCCGCTTCAGAAAAGTCGGCATTGATATTTACGGTTTCCACTTTTGTGCGCTTGGCCAGATGATTACTGACAAGGATATGATCCAGCACTTGAGAATTCCCTTGATAGATGTACGTGTATCGTTCTTCGTCAGGAAGCTCCTCCATCATATTTGTGAGATCGTCCCCTTTGAGGGCCTCAACAGGTGCGGAAAATTCAAAGTCGTTCAAGTCACCTAAAACCACAACGTTTGCATCATCCATACGTTCTTCTACTTTTTCAACAAAGCCATTGATTACCTCTGCTTGTTTCAACCGCTGTACTTCACTTCCAAGCACGACCGGTTGGTTGGCACCAAACAATCCATCATCGCCGCCTTTTGAATTGAAGTGGTTCGCAACGACGACAACTTTTTCACCATTGAACTCAAATTCAGCAGCCAACGATTTTCTGGAATCGTCAAAGGCTTCGTTGGTAGGGTCAATGCGCCCAGGGTTCAACGTCAATCCGTCTTCATTAACATCTACAGCCGTTGTAGCATCTCCACTCGGCTTGTCTGTCAACGTGACACGATCAGGATTATAAATAAAACCGACGCGGATGTTCCCTCCTGGTTGACCACCATCTGTCTTATCAAGTGGTGCAATGTCTGTGAATTCATATTCCGGACCACCAGCTTCTACAATCGCATCAATCAATGTTTGGTAACTTTCGTTCGCTTCCACCGTTCCATCATCTGTTGGACCCGTATTATCTTGAACCTCTACAAGCCCGACTACGTCTGGAGTGTTCAAGTTTTCAACCATTGATTCGGCAATACGTTGGACCTTTTCAGGGTCTGTGCCCGCATGGAAGTTTTCCATGTTATAAGTAGCCACAGTCATTTTAGGCTTCAAGCCTTTAAGCTCTGCGGACTGCCTGTCTGTTCCGCCATCTTGAAGTTCAGGAAGCTCACCAACAACACGGATTTTGTAATTGCTGTAGTCGTAACTGACCACACCCGTAATCGACTGTTCGAAGTAATCTCCTGTTTTTGCCTGGACATCGAATCCATCTACGTCAATAAGCATTCTTTCAGGGTTGTAGTCTTCCAGAGAAATCAACAACCCTCCAGCTCTTGTGAAATCCTGATCTTCATTCGTTTCTACATAAACCGGTAGCTCATCATATTTAACAGGACCAGTGACCTTTGGTTCTGGAAGCTCAATAAGCATCCCTTCAAGACTTTCATAAAAATCAAGACCATCCTCTGCAGGATCGAAGGATTCCAGTCCATCATCTTCAATCACTTTTGTCGGTTGTTCCCGGTCAACACCGATGACAATAGGATCAGGTAAAGACTGCCCAGTGGAGGTAGCCGTAACCTCATTAGCGGTAATTTGTGTCGTTAATAGATCTGCTGCATCAGAGTAACCATCTTCACGCCATTCGGTTACTTTTCCGTTCACAGATACGACATCACCGGTCTCTACTCCAGAGGAACGTTTATACACATAAATCCCTTCTGATGTGGCAATATCTTCATCAGGATTCAAAGACTGCATATAGAACCCGTTGTTTCCATCGAGCTTCGTTACCACACCTTCAACACCTTCAACTGATTGCCCTTCATATGGAGATGTGTGAGCGGCTCCCTGAAGATCATGGATCTCAACATCGTCCAATGCTTTTAATGCTTCGTATTCAAAAACGGCCACTTCACTCGTTTCACCGTTGGCACGTACAACAACTGCTTGAACGACCGTATCTTCCGTAATCACAATCGGAGATTCATATGGCGTACTTTCTGCCGTCGGCTCTGAACCATCTAACGTATAATGAATAGAGGCGTCTGGCTCTGCCGTATTCAATGTAACTTCTGTTCCCTGCACGACTGATCCACCAGCAGGGCTTGCGGTGACAGCGAATACTTTTTCAATCAAATCAGATGGTGAACGAGGAACCAGTTTATATTCCCCGTAGTTGTAATCGACCACGCCTTTTACTTGTTCAAATGTATCCCCTACGCTTAATAAGTCTTCGTTTTGAGGTTGAACCACAAAAGTTCCTTGTTCATCTTGAACAGTAAAATCACCATATTGATTTTTATCGATGACTTCTACATTGTTCACTTGCACAAATTCACCTTCGATGGCTTCTCCATTGGAAGCGGAGAGGGCAGAGGCACCGACCTCTTGAGCATCCGGCACACCTACAGAACTCTCTACAACTTCTACATTCACGGAAGAAGCCAAGAGTTGAGCCATTCCAAAATATTCGCTATTTTCTCCTTGAGCTTCTACACGGTCACCCACCTGGACGTTCAGACCAGGGGCACGGACGATGATGCCTGCGGTTTCATCTTGTATGTATAGGTTCGTCTGTCCGCCTGCTTCAAATGCTGCTGTAGCGATTCCTTCCACGCGTACAGTTGCCCCACTCTCCATAGCACGAGCTTCTGCAATCGTTTGTAATTCGACTTCCTCTTCCTCAGGTACTTCGTAGCTTCCAAGATAATCGAATGTGTCTTTTGCGTACGTATCCCATTCTTCACTAACCTGAAACTCATTGGTAGGGTCCTGGTCGCCATTCAAAACTTCTGGCTGCCTTACGAGTGTGACATCTTTACCAAATTCATCATTGCTGCCAACCTGCCCAATGCTGTCAATGACTCCATTCTCATTTTTTAATACTAAGACATCATCCCCATTAAAACCTGTTACTCCACTAGTCAGATCCGTGACAGACTGAATTTCTTCACCAGCCTGACTATCAGACACAACATAAACTTCTCCTGAAGCCAGTGTTCCAGTTAGAGATTCCGATCGAGATGGTTCCACACTACCATTGGAATATAGCTCCAATGTGTACGCGGATAGGTCAACATCTTCACCGGTACCATTGTAAATCTCCAATGCTTTATTAAAACTCGATCCTTCCACATATTCAGAAATAATCAGATCGTCCAAACCTTCAGCTTTAGCTGAAGAAGTAGGTATAACAGCATAGCTGAAAACTAATGATACGATTAACAACAGATGAAAGATTTTTTTCACAATGCATCCCCTTTGCCTAAAATATAAGTTAGGTCTAGTATATAAAATTCAGAATAGATTTTATATTTATTTTCCGTAAAAAAATGTAAATGTTCCCAATGACACGTGAAAAAACGACTATTTATAACAGCACTTTTACAAATTATCCGACAAAAGATCCGTATCTATCGGATGTTTCCAACTGTGGTAAAATAGATAAGCGAGAGGTTAGAAATTGAGGTGTTCTATTTTGACAAAAAGAATCATACGGGTACGCAGACGTAAAAAGAAGAAAAAGATACGTCTGATTGCGGCTCTATTGTTTTTAATAACCTTAATGGCTGGCGGAGGCTTTTACTATGTGACCCAAGTGTACACAGCTGCCTTTGAAGGTCTGGATCGAGGAGATAAATCAGATCTGCGAGAAGAAGCGGTCGATGCCCAGGAAGATCCAATTTCCATCCTTCTGATGGGAGTAGAGGATTATTCCACAGACGGACAAGCCGGACGCGCAGATACCCAAATTGTATTAACACTTGATCCCGACACAAATAAAATGACGATGACGAGTATTCCTAGAGATACACTCGTTGATATACCAGCTTCAAAAGTACGGCAGAAATATGCAGGTTCTCACAAAATCAATGCGGCTTACACGTTAGGTGAAGTGACAGGATACGGAGCAGAAAAATTGACCGTAGAAACCGTAGAAGATTTGTTAGAGATTCCTATTGATAAATATGCGACCGTCAACTTTGATGGTTTTATTGAAATCGTTGACCTTCTCGGTGGAGTGACGGTTGATGTAAAAGAAAGTTTCTGGGAACGAAGCAGCATAGATTACTATAAAAAGATTGAATTTGAAAAAGGTCCAATGAAAATGGATGGAGAAGAAGCCCTCGCTTTTGTAAGGATGAGAAAGCGTGATGTAGCGGTATCTTATCCGAGAGATGAAAGACAGAGACAGTTTATCAAGGCCGGTATTGATGAAGCTTTGTCTCCAGGGACGCTATTTAAAATAGGCGAAATGAAGGATGTCATAGGGAAGAACGTAAGCACAAACCTTACCCCTGGTGAGATGCTCAGTTTAAGAAAAGCCTTTTCTTCAGACCGTACTTCTGTGGATACATTGGAAATAGACGGTGAAAATAAACGTCTCAATGACGGATTATACTATTTTGTCCCCGACGAAGAGAGTCTTGAAGAAACGAAACGCAATTTAAAGAAATCATTAGATTTACCCGTCCCCGAAGACAAAACCTATGAAGACCCCATCAATTGAGTCAAAATAAAGGACTTCCATAAAAGGAAGTCCTTTTTTTCATGCCATTGGTTTAAAAATGAGAATGCCATTCGTTCTGCAGAATCGAAATGGCCCTTCATACTTTTCTATAGATGCACTATCTGCGTTCATAATGGCAATGTTATGTACCCGTTCCTTCTGGTTCAGTACATTTTTAAACGTATCTTCTGTCAACCGTCTCAAAGGTTCAATCACAATCGTTCGATCAATTCTTACACTGTAACGGGCACTTAATGTCAATTCCTTATGCTCTAATAACAGTTTGGTTAATTGCGGCAAAAGACTACACCCTCTCATCAATCATACGCAATTTCTCTACCCTCTACTAATATATCTATCATTCCGTTTGTCCGAAACAGCACATGGGACTAGTAATTATTGATTATTAAGGAATATTTAACCAGAAAAATCACCCAAAATAATACCCTTCCCATTTATAGGAAAGGGTATTTGTGCTATTCTTCTATAATACGATAATTGGTATGAGCTACAACCGTTCTGTCGTATTCGAAATCGATTTCATCTAAGTTGTCCATAATCGTCAAATCTACGATCACGGATTGTTGACATTGACTCGGAATGACTTTGCCTTTGAAAATGATGTCATTTCTCTCAAAAGTTACGATTTGCCCTGGAGTGGCAATGCGATCATCAGGTTGTACCATATCTCTCTACCCTTTCTCTTCCTCGTATTTTGAATAAACTTTACAATAAATTAACAAACAATTCAAACAAAACTTTTACAATATATGTTACTAAATTCGACAAGATTATACAAGTAAAATGTTAAGAGGTTTAATAATTTTCTCTGGAGATATATACAAGATTATAAAGCTATCCAAAATTTGGGGGTTTTTATGGCATCTCATATAAAGAAAACAAAAAAGATCATTCTTTTGTCCTTCTTACTATTCATTCTATTCTTATCAGCAGCGGTGATGACACCTCTTCTTCTAGGTCCAGAGTTTTTGATAGCTGAAGATTCCTTGGAATCCTCCAAAGAATATGATGCAATCATCGTTTTGAGCGGAAATGAGGAACGTCTCGAACATGCGACTGAGCTCTTCAACGAAGGATGGGCGAGTCATATAATTTTAACGAATTCGACGGAAAATGGAACAACACCTGAGGAAGCCATGAGTATGGGAGTGCCTCAAGATGCGATTTTTGAAGAACCTTCTGCTACCAGTACATACGAAAATGCCACTCTATCTAAAAATATTATAGAAGAAGAAGGTTTTAGTTCTGCCCTCGTTGTCACAAGCGATTACCATTCCCGGCGTACAAAGATGACGTTTGATGACATATACGATAACGAAATAGAGTTGGACTACTCCTTTGCCTCTTCTTTCTTTGATCCTTCTGATGGAATGACCGAACATGAAAAAAGAATGACATTCGGCGAATATGTGAAAATAGGTGTCTATTGGTTCCGTTTACTCTTGGAGTGAACGGAATTTTTTCTTCTTTTCTGACATTTAATCATATAGCCCTATGGACATTCTTTGTTGACTCCTTTATTATGAAAGCGATTTCACCTATAATTTTGAAAGGATGGGATTCGTTTGATTCAAAAACGTTGGATTTGGCTGATCGGTATCGCGCTATTATTTTTGTCATTTGCGCAACCGGTTGCATCTACATATGCAGATGCTAAAACATACGATGAAGTTGTATTGCGCGGGAACGCTGAAACCTTAGATTGGAGTTCAAATAACAACCCTCTTACTTACAATGCTGAAGAAGGAGTATGGCTCAGTGGTCCAATTCCATTGGAAGGTGGAAAAGTCACAGAGTTCAAATTTGTTTATGATACAAATTGGATGCCTGGAGCAAATTTGACATTCACAGCTCCTCAAGATGCCGAGTACATTTTCGCTTTTCACCCTGAAAACGAACGCAAAGTCGACATCCGCCTCGCTGATACTTACGAAGCAAGTGTGGAGCTTGAGCTCACCGTCCCTGAGGGAACGCCGGAATGGGTGACACCTACGGTCGCTTCAAGCAAAAATAACTTCCATTACACAGCCGCACCTATGACGAAAACCTCTGAACATACGTACACAACTAAAATTGTAGGACAAGCGGGCGAAGAAGTTTCTTATTTTTATAGTCTTGCCGGGGAATCTTATAAGGAAGAACGCTCCGAACCTCGTACAGTGACTTTATCCACATCTGGCGAGAACAAAGAAGATACGGTCACCGAGTGGAAGAAAGTTCCTGTCGCCCAATCGGTGACTCACGATTATAACCATTCCCCTTACGTTCCGGACCACCGTGATGATGTAACGGTTAAAGTAGAAGTGCAGCACTTTGGACCAATCGACAAAGGAGCCATCTATTATACGACGGACGGCACCACTCCAGATGGAAAACGAGGAGAAGCTGCCAATGGACAAACCGCTCCTTTAAAAGTGACGGATACATCTGAAAATGCCGATGGATTGAAAACATCGATCATGGAAGGTGTTATCCCCTCTCAGAAAAAAGAAACACGCGTAAAATATAAACTCGATGTTTGGAACTCAAACAGTGACGGCTCTCAATTTGCCGATAACAATGTGTTGAGTTCTGAGGATGCCACCGAGTTCGCTTATTATGTAGACACATATGAGTCTCCGAAATGGGCAAAAGAAGCGGTTATTTACCAAGTGTTCGTTGATCGTTTCCGTGATGGAAGTACGAAGAACAATACGTCTGTAAACCCTGAACAGCCATACGACGAGCAGTTAAAAGGCTGGATGGGTGGAGACCTTCAAGGTGTCCTTGAGAAAATTGATTATATCGAGAATCTTGGTGTGAATACACTTTGGATTTCACCAATTTACGAGGGCCCGTATTCCCACGGATATCATCCAACAGACTTCATGAACATCGACCCTCGTTTTGGCAGCAATCAACTCATGAAAGAACTTGTGGATGAAGCACACAAACGCGATATGAAAGTCGTTTATGATCTTGTCCCGAACCACACATCCGATCAACACGACTTTTTCCAGGATGCCTTAGAAAAAGGACCAGACAGTCCTTACTATGATTGGTAAACATTTACGAATTATCCGAATGAATATGATACGTTTTATGGCATTCAAGAACTTCCTGAGTTGAACAACAACAACCCAGAAACGCGTGAGTACATGCTGGATGAAGTCGTCCCGTTCTGGATGAATGAAATCGGTGTCGACGGCTTCCGCCTGGATTATGCCAAAGGCCCAAGCCAAAGCTTCTGGGTTGACTTCCGTCATAAAGTGAAGTCACTCGATGAAGATGCCTTCATCTTCGGAGAAGTTTGGGACAATCTTGATACCATTTCTTCTTACAAAGGAAAATTAGATGGGGCGATCGATTTCGAGACGCATTCAGCGATTACGAATGCATTCATTCAGGATGGTTCAGTAAACGCACTAGCGTCATCTCTCGAGGAGACCTTCGGAACTTATGGGGATGAATTCGTTGCAGCAACCTTTTTAGATAGTCACGACATGCCGCGCTTTTTGTTCGAAGCTGATGGAAACGAAGAAACATTGAAAAATGCAGCAGCGCTACAGTTTACGTTACCTGGCGCACCAATCATCTATTATGGAGATGAGGTCGGCTTGTCTCAAAGCGGTGACCATAACCTTGTGGACGAGTGGAAAGACCGTTACTACCGCGAAATGATGATTTGGGAGGAAGAAAAACAGAACCAGGATATTCTTTCCCATTACAAAACGTTGATTGATGCAAGAAATGACCAGCCAGCCTTAACGCAAGGCGATTTTAACGTCATCTACTCTGATGATGACGTCCTCGTCTTTGAACGTTCCGTGCCACAGGACAAAGTGCTTGTCGTCATGAACCTGGGCGAAGAGGACCGGAAGCTCGATATCATCGACCTTTACAACCAGCAGACCCCGAACAAAGTACAGCTCACTTCGCTTCTTGAAAAGGAAAAGCTGAAGAGTCATAAAGGCACCCTAGAAATGACAAGCGAAGCAGTGTCTGTTGCGATTTATGATGTCAAAGGGAAGCTGCGCTATGAGGCTCCAACGGAAGAAAAGAAATACAACAAAGTCGTATTACGTGGATCTGCACCGTTCGACTGGTCCAGTGATGCCAACATGCTGACCTTCGATGAAAAGGAAGCCCGTTGGAAAAGTGAGCCGATGGAATTGACCGCAGGAGAAACAGTGGAATATAAATTTGTCCGTGACGGTGAATGGCTCGAAGGCGATAACCTCCGCTTCACACCCGAAGCAGATGGGGAATATATCTTTATTTTTGACCCTCAAAACGAATACCAAGTGACGGTGGAACAGGTTCAAGTCAAGAATGAAGCCGCCTGACAGAAGAGCTTCCTACTTTTTAAGTAGGAAGCTCTTTGTTATTTATGATAATCCCATAGGATCTTCCACTCCCCTTTTTCCTCTGCCACATAAACATCTTGATGCAGGCGGAAAAGTCCGTATTTTCCTTTATATGTTTGAATAACAGTCGCTTGATACACAGGACTTAAAGGTTTCGAGCCTTTTTCCATGGTCCATTGATCCAGTTTCTTCAGATCTCCGAGGACAAACTCAAAACTCTCCACACCGAAATGGTTCATGAACACGTGCGCACGGTCTTGTATGTAATGTCCTTTTGTGAATTTCTCCTTCATTTGAGAGTGAAAAAGCTCCCACGAATCCGAAAACTTCCCTTGTTGTTCATGCAAATAAAATTGCTCGATGGTACTTTCTGCACGCTGGCCAGGTCGAGTCATGAAGAAAATGGTGAGGACAATGGCAAGGATAACAATCAAGCCTAAAACAAAGATGAAAATCATGGGTGAACGGCTCCGCTTCATGTGATCCCCTCCCCTACTTACCTTATGCACGAGAGTAGAAAAAAAGAAAAGCCTGACTCTGATTTGAGTCAGGCTTACACGATCAATAAGGGTCCGCTTCGTGTCCTTTTTCCTGAGCTTTTTCAACGGCATCCGCAGCTCCTGCACTTCCAATCGGAGAGCCTCCCTGTTTCGGCAGCTTTCCTTTGGTCGGAGTGATTTCACTCGCCATTTCTTCATTCATGTTTCCTGCGTTCATGCCGAGCCCTTCCGCTACCTGTTTTCCATAATCCTCATCACATTGGGAGAAAAGAGAAATCATTTTCTTCTGGATGTGAGGCTGGCATGGCTTCAGGGAAGTCACGAGGTTCATAATTAGATCATCTCGCTCCCAGTCTTTTAAAAGTCGGTAGCGCTCGCCGGCTTGCTTGAAGTTATTTTCCCGATCAATGGGCTCTTTCTTCAACTTGCCTTCCGCATAAGGCTGATGAGGTTTTGTTTTCGGTTTTGCTTCTTCCAAGCCGTTTAAGGTGGAAGGTTCATAATTCACATGTGGATTCGCATCTTTTGGACGATCCGTGAAATAAGACATGTTGCCACCTTCGTAGTTTGTCGCCACATGTTTTTTTGGAGCATTCACCGGCAGCTGCTGGTAGTTCGCACCAACGCGATAGCGCTGTGTATCGGAATAAGAGAACGTACGCCCCTGAAGCATCTTATCATCCGAAAAGTCGAGTCCGTCCACAAGTACACCTGTACCGAAGGCCGCCTGCTCGATTTCATTGAAGTGGTTGTCCGGATTTTTATTGAGCACCATTTTTCCTACCTTCAGAAATGGAAACTGATCTTCCGGCCAAATTTTTGTATCGTCGAGTGGATCAAAATCAAGTTCTGGATGTTCATGATCATCCATGATTTGAACACAAAGTTCCCACTCCGGATAGTCGCCACTTTCAATCGCTTCATACAAATCTTGAGTGGCATGATTAAAGTTTTCGCCCTGGATTTCATTCGCCTCTTCCTGCGTCAAATTCTTAATTCCCTGCTTTAAAGGCTCCCAGTGGTATTTGACGAGGACAGCTTTTCCTTCCTCGTTCACCCAGCGATACGTGTTTACACCTGATCCTTGCATCTGCCGGTAGTTCGCCGGAATTCCCCATGGGGAGAAAAGGAACGTAATCATATGCATCGCCTCAGGCGTTTGACTGATGAAGTCGAAAATCCGCTCACTGTCCTGAATATTCGTGACAGGGTCCGGCTTGAAAGCGTGGATCAAGTCAGGAAACTTCATCGCATCACGAATGAAGAAAACCTTCAAGTTGTTTCCAACCAAGTCCCAGTTTCCGTCTTCCGTATAAAACTTCACCGCAAACCCGCGCGGATCACGCAAGGTTTCCGGAGAACCAGCCGAGTGCGTCACCGTAGAAAAACGGACAAGCACAGGCGTTTGTTTTCCTGCACCAGAAAACACCTTTGCCCGTGTATATTTCTCCACAGGTTCATCCCCTGCTTTTCCGTATGTCTCAAAGTATCCATGCGCTCCGGTACCACGTGCGTGCACCACACGTTCAGGTACACGCTCACGGTCGAAGTGGGAAATCTTTTCTATAAAATCATAGTTCTCAAGCGTCGCCGGGCCGCGATTCCCGACCGTACGCAGATTTTGATTGGTACGGACAGGATGCCCCTGTCTTGTCGTTAATGTCTTTTCGTTTTCCTCTTCAGAAAAGCGCTGATCCTCCGCTCCTCCTGGACCTTGTTCATGTTTATCCATATTCTTACCACCTCCGTTGTATAGGAAGAGTTTTTGCTGAGGTCAGGTTTTTTATTCCATAAGAGGAAATAAGATTATGTTAGCGAGTTTAGGGATTTTATTAGCAGCTTTGGGGGTTTTATTAGCGACTTCCGGAGTTTTATTGGCGACTTTAAGGATTTATCGGTGACTTCTGGACTTTTATCAGTGGGTTTCACTATTTTATCAGTAGCTTTCAAGAATTTATCGGTGGCTTTTAGACTTTTATCAATATCATCATGAAAAAGGCTTAGAGCACCGAGCTCTAAGCCTTTAAAAGGTCAACCTTCCATATAATCCTTCAGCTGAGTGATTCGCTTACTCATGCTGCTCGGACTAACATCATATTTCGTCGCTACTGCTTTTTTCGTCACCTTCTCAGGTTCAGTGCGAAACTCTTCAGATGTACGATAAATGTGTTCAAGCGCAGCAGAAACCACTTCCGGTTTACGCAACGTCGGATCTTCTGCCTGTTTATAAGAGAGCCAAGCTTCACGCAACCTCTCAAAGGTTGGTTCTGTTTTCAGCTCATCATCGACAAGATCGAGTACATCATCTTCCTCGGTTCCTTGCGTATCTTGTTCTTGTAATTCTTGTTTTTCTGAGGATTCTTCAGAAACGTTCATATACATCCAGTTTCTCAACTGTTCAATAAGTGTTGACTGCATGTAGGCATGAATCGATTCATATCCAGCCTGCTGGCATTTTTCCTCTATCGTCTGTTTGAAAGTTTGGTAGGATTCCTCATAGTTTGGAATCGCAAGCGGTACGAAGTTGAAGATCGGTCCCCATTTCAGAGAGACTCCAATCACATACGGCATGTGCAGGTAATTTTCTTCCTTCAATGGAATGCCGTCACGCTTCACTTCATAGGTTAGGCCACTCCACACATCTTTAACTGTTACCGTTTGCTCGGACTGAATCTCCTGGATATGGAAAACACTAGCGAGTGGCGATTTCCACGCTTCCATCGACGCTAGAGTCGCTGGACGGACGATTTTGTCCTGCTTCTTTTCAAAGAATTCCTCATAGAGCGTTGTTCCATCTTCTTGCTGTTCCATGAATACACCTCGTACCATACGGAAAGCCGCTTCTACTTCTTCCTCCTGCGTTTCACGCTCGTCGTTAGGCGTAATATTCGGATAGTTACGGTTCACATAGGCCATAAAGTGACTGTAGTGACCTTTCAACTCCTCATGAAGGCTTGTGGATCCCACGCCTTCGTCTGTCTTATTCATGCAACATTTCTTATATTTCTTCCCACTTCCACATGGACATGGGTCATTTCTTTTTACCTTACTCATTAATATCCCTCTCTTAACTCATAAACGTTCAACTCTACTAGAGTACCGAAGATTGAGCCAACATGCAAAAAATCAAGGAAAAAAGAAGGAGGAAATAATATACAGACCAGGTCATCCAAATATTGGATGACCTGGTCTGTCATTAATTGGATGAAACATGTGACTCTCAGTCACATGTTAAATATTGTAAGACCTGGTCGCCCAGTTTCTGGATGACCAGGTCTTACATATTCTTACATTGCACCCACAGAAAAAAACCACAGCTGGAAGGTTAGCTTTCCAGCTGTGGTTTGATTTCTTTTGTGGAAGCGCGATATTTGATATCGAAGGGGACGATAATCCTTTTCGCTGGTTCCTCTTTGTTTTTCACTTTTTCAATCAGACATTTGGCCGCCTGACTGCCGAGTCCATGAATATGGATATCGACGGTCGTCAATGGAGGACGGGTAATTTCTGATAAGTACACATTGTTGAAACTGACAATCGAGATATCGTCAGGCACGCGCTTCCCGAATTCTTCAAGCATGTTCACAACACCGATACTCATCAGATCATCGGCAATTACAATGCCTGTCGGTGGTTTAGGAAGGGCAAACAACTCATGAACCGCCTGACGACCTCCGGACTTCAAGAACTCTGTATGAATCCGGTACTCATCCAAGTACGGCAATCCGGCTTCTTCGAGAGCCAGCTCATATCCGCGCATACGATCAATGGTTACAATGCGGTCTTCGGAACCACCGATGAATGCAATACATTCGTGTCCAATATCAATCAGGTGATTGGTAATTTCTTTGCCGGCCCGGATATTATCGTTATCCACATGCGTGATTTCATCGACACGTGTCGCCGGTTTACCGACGATGACAAAAGGAAAATTCTGTTCCAGCAAAAATTCCATAATCGGATCATCCACCTGTGAATAAAGAAGGATGATGCCATCTGTTCGATTACTGAACACCATGCGCTTGACGGCCTCAAGCATTTCTTCATCTGTCTCTCCTGTACATAAGAGCATCGAGTAATCAAGCTCATGAGCGACCGCACTAATTCCACGCAAAACCTCTGGAAAGAACGGGTTTTGGAGCGCTTTGTCTGCACTGGAGGGCATAACGACACCGAGCGACTGCGTGGAACGGTTGGCCAGGTTCCTTGCATTGGCATTCGGATGATACCCCATCTCTTTCATGGCTTTTTTTACTCGCTTTTTCGTGGCTGGGCTGATTCTAGGATGGTCTGCAATGACACGGGACACGGTTGAAGGAGCTACCCCTGCCGCTTTGGCCACTTCTTTAATGGTTACCGCCATAACTTTCACCTTCTATTTGCATACTATGTTCATTTTATCATGAGGACGCTTTCATCTGTCTTTTATTAAAAAAGGAGAACCGGAGGGCTGCTCCGCTTCTCCTTCCATACATATGTCTTCAAGGTTATCCCTTCGTCCCCCCTGCTGTCAATCCAGAAACGAAATATTTCTGCAATGACAAGAAAAGCAAAGAGATCGGGACTGCAATTAATACAGAACCCGCAGCGAACAATGTGAACTCATTTCCGAACTGATCGGCAATCATTTCATAAAGTCCTACCGCAAGTGTGAATTTATCTTCCGAACGTAGCAAGATACGAGCCAGGATAAAGTCTGTGAACGGGGTGATGAAAGTAAACAGGCAAATGACCGCAATCATCGGTTTCGCAAGCGGCATAACAATCTGCCAGAAAATACGCAAGTTCCCTGCACCGTCCATACGAGCGGATTCGTCCAACTCTTTCGGAATGGTATCTAAGTACCCTTTCATCAAGTACGTGTTCATCGGAATCGCGCCACCTGTGTAAACAAGGATCAAGGCAAGGTGGGTATCAAGCAATCCTGTTAAGTTCGCCAGGGCATAGATCGCAATCAAAGCAGCGAAGTTTGGAATCATCTGTAGAATCAAAAAGGTCATCAAACCATTTTTACGACCGACAAAACGGAACCTTGAGAAAGAATAGGCGGTCATACACACGAGCGCAACAGAAAGCAGCATCGTCAGAACACAAATTTTAATCGTATTCCAATACCAAATCAGATAGTCGCTCTGTGCTGGATCGAACAACTCTTTATAGTGTTTCAATGTTGCGTCTTTAGGGATGATTGAGGAGCCTGATAAACTGTTCCCCGGGTTAAAAGAAGATCCGACAATCCATAGAATCGGGTATAGGATAATCGCGATCATAGCCAAAATCACAATGTACGAAAACGTCAGCTGGATCACACGTTGTTTGTTTTTCATATTACATCATATCCTCTTCTTGGAATGATTTCGTTCTTCTGAACTGCCACAAGGCTACGGTAATGACGATCAAGGACAGGATCATCGTAATCGCTGCCGCCTTTCCGTATTGGGCAGATGTCATCGTCAAGTTGTAGATCCAGGATATCAAGATATCTGTTCCACCTGCATTCTGTTCAGGAACAGCCGGACCTCCCCCATTGAAGAGGAAAATAACATTAAAGTTGTTGAAGTTGAACGTATACTGGGTAATCATAATTGGTGCTGTCGCATACAAAACGAGCGGCAGCGTAATGCTTCTGAATTTCTGAAAAATGGAAGCACCATCGACATCTGCTGCTTCATAAAGTTCATTCGGAATCGACTGCAGAACACCCGTAACCATGGCAAAAATGAACGGGAATCCAAGCCAAGTCTGAATCATGATCAACGCGATTTTCGTGTATGTCGGGTTCGTCAGCCATGGAATATCACCAAGACCAAAGACAGCCAGGATATCCCGGTTAATGGTACCGAACGTTTCATTGAACATGCCTGCAAAAACAAGAATCGATACGAATGCAGGAACAGCCCAAGGCAAAATGAAAATGGTACGGATCGTCTTTTGGAATATGATCCCATTCTGATTCATCAATACAGCAAGGAAAATTCCTAAAGCGATCTGTAACGTTGTCGCCCCAAACGTCCAAATAACCGTCCAGGCAAGAACACTGAAGAAGGTTTCTCTCCAAATAGGAATATTAAAGATATCAATGAAGTTTTGGAAACCTACCCAATCCACTAGATTAGCTGGTGGGGAATGGTATAAATCATAGTTTGTAAAAGATAGCAGGATGACAAATAAAATTGGAAAAATAACCACAAACACAAGCAGTAAAAACCCTGGTGTCATCATTAAGTAAGGAAACCCACCGCCTACGAGGTTTTGATACTGCTGTCTGATCGAGTTGGGTGCTTCGTTAAGGTCTCTTTGTTTTCCCACTTTAAAAGCATCTCTTAAATTGAACGCATAAACACCTAATCCTAGTATCGTAACGATCAACGTCAAGATTCCTTCTACAAGCAGAACGATGGAATGATCATAATTGGGATCGGTTCCAAGCGTAACAAGACCCCAAAATCCGAATTGAAGCAAGTCGGAAAAGGCAATGAAAAAAGAGGCCATTAAAATGAGAAAAGCAGAGCCTTTAAAAATCTGTTTATTATAGAATTGACCAAATCCAGGTAGGATCGACAGCCCTAAAGCAATCTTTCGATGGTTCGTCGTTGTTTGCGTCTTTTTCTTTTTTTGATGCTTTGGCTGACGCTTCTTTTGTTCCTCATCGTTTATCTTCTGTTGACGTTCCCCCATGTTCAATCTCCTTTCTTTCTATCCAACACGTAACCCTGTTTTTTAAAAAAACAGAGCCGGACCCGACAGACGGGTTCGGCTCTGCCCGATAATTAATTGCCTCCGTGATTGGATTCAATTTGTTGTTCAATCGTACTTTGTGCTTCATTCAGTGCGTCTTCAGGCTCGGACTTACCAGTTGCGACAACTTGCAAGGCCTGTGCCATCGGCTCCCAAACCTCACCCATCTCAGGGATGTTCGGCATTGGAACCGCCCGCTCAGATTGAACAGCTACTGCACGTGCTTTTTCGTTGTCCGCAATAATTGGATCTTCAATCAATGTTTTCACTGGAGGAATTTCATTTGTTTCTTCATAACGGATTTTTGCATTTTCTTCGTTCGTGATCCACTTGATCAACTCTGTCGCCCACTCTTTATTTTCAGAAGCAGAAGACAAGTGCCAGCCTTTCACACCAACGAATGTTTGTGGATATTCACCATTTGGAAGCTTCGGAAGTGGTGCAACACCATAATCGATTCCTGCTTCGTTCAATGCTTGATATGCCCATGGTCCGTCCATCATTGAAGCAACGTTACCTTCTTGGAAAAGGCCGTCTTTCGCTGATCCGCCGCTTTCACCGATGATTCCGGATGGGAATACTTCCTCGTACCATTTTTGGATGTACTGGGCACCTTCAACAGCACCTTCATTACTCAAACCAAGATCTTGTGGATTCAATGCTCCACCTTCTTCACCGAATACATATCCACCGTAACCAGCCATGATGGAGTTTCCGAAGTAGAAGTTATCCCATAGGGCCAAGAAGCCGTATTGATCACCATTATTGAACTCTTTGGTGAACTCAAACAGTTCATCGAAGTTTTCAGGTACTTCTGTCATATGTTCTTTGTTATAAATGAAAACCGGAGTTTCGGTAGACTTTGGAAGTCCGTAAAGGTTTCCATCGTATGTTTGTGCCTGGATGGAAGCTTCTGTATAAAGATCTGTCACAGTGCCGTCCACTTCAATTGGAGAAAGCAGACCTTCAATGGCGAACTGACCGATTTGGTCATGTGGCAGTGTTAAAACATCAGGGCCTGTCCCAGCCGGTCCGTCCAGACGAAGTTGTTCTCCCATTTTCGTCGCCATATCCAACTCTTTGAATTCTACTTCGATGCCATGTTCCTCTTCGAAACTAGCAATCGCAGGCTCAAGGCCGACACCTTTTTCTTTATCTTCCCAAACGACCAGCTTTTCAGGTTTTTCAGGCATGCCGTCTTCTGAGGATTCAGAAGATGTATCGTCACTACCAGAATCTCCTCCACTCGCTTCCTCTTCACGATCCGGTGCACACGCAGCCAGCATCGCAACCGTAAGAAAAGCGATAAACAATAAGCTCAACCACTTTTTCATACTAACTCCCCCTAATAGTTTCCTAATGGATATGTAACGCAATCCAGTGAAACCGATTGCACACATCTTGATTCTAATTATACAAACTAAAAATATATTTGCAAGCGTTTTCTTATAAAATATTAAAATTATGTTTCACTATCTATAACAGTACGTTAACGCTTTCACATTTTCATTGACTTCCCTATCTTTCTTCTATAGTTTTAATTAATAGAAACGCATGATTATGTGCAAACGCTTGTTCAGAAAGGATGAATATTGATGTTCAAAGAAGCCGTCTACCACAGACCGAAGAATAACTACGCTTACGCGTATGATGAGAAGATCATCCACATTCGTTTACGAACAAAAAAAGAGGATGTTGATACTGTCCAGCTCGTTCATGGAGATCCTTACAACTGGGCGGATGGCCATTGGCAGACCGAACAGAAGCCAATGGTAAAGTCCGGCTCTGATGAACTTTTTGACTATTGGTTTGCAACCTTAGAGCCCACCTTCCGCAGACTGCGATACTCCTTTTTACTGCAGGGTGGAGAAGAACAAACGGTTTTCACCGAAAAAGGATTTTATGATGAGGTGCCATTAGATGATACGGCCTACCACTTCTGCTTCCCGTTCCTGAACAGCATCGATGTTTTTCAGGCACCGGAGTGGGTGAAGGATACAGTATGGTATCAAATTTTCCCAGAACGGTTTGCCAACGGAGATTCCTCTCTGAACCCTGATGGGAATTTGCCATGGGGAAGCACAGAACCAACACCAACAAACTTTTTTGGGGGAGACTTTCAAGGGGTGATCGACCACCTCGATCATTTAGAAGAACTCGGCATCAATGGCATCTACTTCACGCCGATTTTCAAGGCTCATTCCAACCATAAATACGACACGATCGACTATATGGAAATCGATCCACAATTCGGTGATAAAGAAACCTTCCGCAAGCTCGTGAAAGAATGTCACAAACGAGGCATTCGGGTCATGTTGGATGCCGTTTTTAATCATAGCGGTTACTACTTCAAACCATTTCAGGATGTATTGAAAAATGGAATCGATTCCGAATATGCAGACTGGTTCCATTTAAGAGAAGACAAAGTCGTCACAGAGCCTGTCCCGAACTACGATGCTTTCGCTTACGTGTCCAGCATGCCGAAGCTCAATACAGAGAACCCTGAGGTCAAAAATTATCTTCTGAAAGTCGCACGCTATTGGGTGGAAGAGTTTGATATTGACGGGTGGCGACTGGATGTTGCGAATGAAGTGGACCATGCCTTTTGGAGAGGATTCCGTCAAACCGTCAAGGAAACCAAAACGGACGCTTATATCCTTGGTGAGATTTGGCACGATTCAATGCCATGGCTTCAAGGAGATCAATTCGATGCTGTCATGAACTATCCATTCACAAACGCAGTCATAAACTTTTTCGCTAAGAAAAAAATAGGGCTGGAGCAATTCAAGAATGAACTGTCCCATGTTCAGCATATGTATCCTGTATCCGTCAATGAAGTCGCGTTCAACCTTCTTGACAGCCACGACACGCCAAGAGTTCTGACCTACGCTGATGGAGATAAACGAGCCGCTAAATTGATGTACCTTTTCCAGCTTTCTTATGAAGGGACTCCTTGCATCTATTATGGAGATGAAATCGGCATGACAGGCGGCGAAGACCCTGGCTGCCGAAAATGCATGATCTGGGACGAAGAAGATCAAGATCAGGAGTTGTTTTCTTTTATACAAAAACTGATCGCTCTTCGTAAATCAGAGCCAGCGTTTGGTAATCAAGGCCGGTTCTCATTTGTTGATTACGGAAAACATGTCCTTGCCTATGAGAAAAAGTCAGACGAGCAGTCCCTGTTGTTCTTGATTAACCTTACATCCGATCCCATTTCTATCGAAGATGCTTCACCATCGAGAATCGTGGATGGTGACCAAAACTCTAAAGTAAAAGGGGAAAAAGCTACCTTAAGTCCATCTGGATATTTAATTTTGGAGAAAAAGTAAGTAGAGGAGTCTTTCCATGACTCAAGCTAAAAAACTAACGTTGTTCGCCCTCACATGGCCGATTTTCATTGAAGTTCTGCTTCACATGTTGATGGGTAACGCCGATACACTCATGCTCAGTCAGTACTCCGACGATGCCGTGGCGGCCGTCGGAGTTTCCAATCAAATCCTTTCCGTTGTCATCGTCATGTTCGGATTCGTTGCGACGGGGGCAGCGATTTTAGTCGCGCAAAACCTCGGGGCTGAACAAAAGAAAGAGGCAGGAAGCATATCCGTCACGTCACTCAGTGTCAACTTATGGTTTTCGCTCCTTCTAAGCTTCGCGCTCTTTGTATTCAGCGAACAAATCCTGAGTGTCATGGATCTGCCGGCTTCTCTTATGGGAGACGCCACGGACTATATGAACATTGTGGGCGGACTTATTTTTGTCCAGGCCATGCTGATGACGATCGGAGCGCTTTTAAGAAGCTATGGTCACACGAAAGATCCCATGTATGTCACGATCGGCATGAACATCCTGAACGTCATCGGCAACTACTTTGTTATTTTCGGTCCGTTCGGTTTTCCCGTCTTTGGAGTAGAAGGTGTCGCTTATGTGACAGCAATTTCGAGAGCTTTCGGCTTTTTCGTTCTCCTGTTATTGCTCATCAAACGTGTGTCCGGGGATCTGCCCTGGCGCTCTTTTTACCACTATGAAAAAGAGCACATTAAAAATCTACTTCATATCGGTGTCCCGTCTGCCGGAGAGCAGCTTTCCTACAATGCCAGTCAGATGGCCATCACCTATATTGTCGCCCAAATGGGAGCGACCGCGATTACGACGAAAGTCTATGCCCAAAACCTGATGATGTTCATTTTTCTATGCTCCATCGCCATTGGGCAAGGTACGCAAATTTTGATCGGTCATCATATAGGCGCAAAAGAAACGGAGAAAGCTTACCGGCAATGTATTCGGAGCTTACAGTTAGCCATTGTTATCTCTTTATCCGTGGCCGTTGTTTTCTATTTTTCCAGTGACTTTTTGCTTGGTCTCTTCACAGAAGACTCAACCATTTTAGCAACAGGAAGCATCTTGTTATTGCTAACGGTTCTACTGGAGCCGGGACGCGCCTTCAACCTCGTTGTCATCAATTCGTTAAGAGCCGCTGGCGACGTGCGTTTCCCAGTCATTGTCGGAGTCCTATCGATGTGGGGAGTTCAGGTGACCATCGCCTGGATATTCGGTCTTTATTTTGCCTATGGACTGATCGGCATCTGGATCGGCTTCATCGTGGATGAATGGCTGCGCGGTGTCCTTATGCTGCGAAGATGGAAATCGAGGATATGGCTGAAAAAATCTTTTGTCACTCAAAATGAAAAAGCGCGCAGTCAAGCGAATACAAGCTGACCGTGCGCTTTCTTCTATTCTAATGGATATATTTGGTGTACCAGGTCATACATAAAATGGAAATTAAAGTCATCATCTTGCCTTTACCCCTTCACTAAGGTTGCTTGAGAAGGTTTTTAGTTTGTTCATATCGGAAACGTCTTCTTCAAATAACGGGATTTGAATTAGCTGCTGTTCTTTGAATTTCCCTCTGATTTCCTCAAGGTACGTTTCTTCTTGTTTTCGTCTTTTTGCAAGAAATTCACCGTCTGCATAATCGGGCAGGACTTTATTAACGATCAGAGTCTTAACTATCAAGTCATGCTGTTTCAATTTCCGAATCGCCTGCTCTGTTTCGAGGATCGGAAGCCGCTCTGGTATTAAAACAAATACAAACCCAGTCTGAACAGGATCAAGAATCACTTTCCTTACTGCAGCAAATTTTTCTTTCCTACGCTGCAACACATCGTAAATCGGATCATCGACAGGATCGCCATCATTTAACAGCTGGGTGTAGTTGTCGTTAATCTTTTTCCTGCGTTCAAGCATCCCGTCAATCCAAACACTCATTAGCTCTGGCAAAGTCAATAGACGGATCGTATGCCCTGTTGGTGCTGTATCAAATACGATCTTGTCAAAGTGCTCGGATTCTTCCAGAATAATCGAGATGAGACGGTCGAATAAGGCGGCTTCATCCGCTCCGGGAGATGCACTAGCCATATCAATCTGCCTGTGAACCTCTTCGACCATTTTCGATTTCACAAGGCCTTCCAAATTATCTTTCACACCTGCAATGTACCGCTTAGATTCATAAAAGGGATCGATTTCAATTCCCCAGAGGTTTTCCATTAATGCCGTCTTCTCATGATTGACTTTTTCGTGAAAAATATCTCCAAGGTTATGGGCAGGATCTGTAGATACGACAAGGGTGCGATGCCCTTCTTTCGCAAACGCAACAGCAAGTGCAGCGGAGGATGTTGACTTCCCTACTCCTCCTTTTCCACCCACGAAAATAACTTTATTCTTATGCAAACCTTCCATGCTACTTCCTCCTCTAACAACAACGAATGCCATCGAGTGGAGACTTTTCCATCCCCATCCGCAAGTGCCAATCGTGGAACTTTTCAATGATGTGCGGGTATAACTCTAACGTATAATAAAAAGCCGGATTCGGTATCCCTAACATATCTGAATACACAAGAAGTAAAAAGAGGTCATCTTCATCCCTCAGTTCCCTGGCAATTTCCTGTTTGTGAGGGAGGCTTAACACTTCATCATAAAACTCAAATAACCGTTTTAACGAAAATTTTTTCTCCATGCCTCTCCCCCCTTATTTTCTATCCATCTACCATTAATGAACAAGCTATTGTATCGCATTCGAAAAAAAATCGACCGTAACGCACTCCAAATGGATATATGTCCTTGCTTTACGTGCTTGATAAAATAAACGAAAATGGCCAGGAGATTCCTTGGATCTACATAATCCACATGAATCCCTTCGCTCTGGTTGTTTCTATACCACTCCCCTAGATTTTCCCGATCCTGGTCGTGATGCTTAAATTCTTCTTTCATATTGATGAAACCATCGTCATCGCTGCATATCCCTCCACAACACCCCATGCCAATTTCTTTCTCAGGGCGAATGATCATGATTTCTTTCATGGTGTCGATGCTCCTTTCAAGGAAAAAGAAAGCCGACAATGCCGGCTTCCTTTTATGATTACGCACTTTTCTCAATAGAATCGTCACGATTCCCTGCAATCGCAGAAAACGCTGTAATGAGGATCCAGAAAGTAAACACAAGGATGATTGCGCCGAAAGTAAACAGCATCCAGTCGCTTCCATCATTCCATGGCGCCCACTCGGTCACCACCTGATCAATCATGGCCCACAACGTCATAAACATGAGGAAGACCATCGGAATGATCGTCGGCAGATAGTTTCGTCCTTGACGTTTCAACCAAATGGAAACGAGTAACAGACTAATACCTGCCAGGAGCTGGTTCGAGGTCCCGAATAAAGGCCAAAGCAAGTATCCACCAGAACCGAACCCTTTAGGACCTTGAGGTATTAACGTAAGAGCGGCACTGGATACAACCGCAACCGTTGTTGCCACATGGGTTTTCGTCAATGGCGTCACTTTATATTCCGTTCCCAGTTCTGCAATAATATAGCGCATCAAACGGACAGAAGAGTCCAACGTCGTTGCGGCAAAACTGACGACGATGACGGAAACGATCGTTGCTGCAACAGAGGCAGGAATACCAAGTCCAGAAGCAAGCTGTCCTGCACCCTGGATAAAGACGCCAAGTCCCGCACCACTCGCCGCTGTAAATCCGCTATACGTCGCTGAAAATTCACCTGCTGTTGGGAAAAATGTAACAACAGCGATAATCGCAACAAGAGCCAATGCCCCTTCACCGACAGAGCCTAAATAACCGACAAAACGAGCGTCTGTTTCTTTATTCAACTGTTTCGAAGATGTTCCCGATGATACAAGACCGTGGAAACCGGAAATCGCTCCACAGGCAATCGTAATGAACAATAGCGGGAACCAGGATGTATCCGCAGAAGCGTTTGTCACTGGTGCCGTGATTTCAGGGTTTGTGAAAAGCAGTCCCAAATACAGAAGACCAAGTCCAACAATCAATTGGTGAGAGTTGATATAGTCTCTTGGCTGCAACAACTTCCAAACCGGCAAGGTGGAAGCGATATACACGTACACCATCAACACGACAATCCATACGAAGAAGGCCATGGACGTCGCATTCAAACCAAATAATGTTGAAGCACCTTCGCCACCGAAATAGCGGACAAGGTCAATTTGCAGTGCAGGTACATAACTCGCAACGATTGCAGCTAAATACATGACCGCAAGCGCAACAATGGATGGCAGCAGCATATTTCCCTGCTTTTTATACACGCTGTAGCCGATCCAAATGGCCAATGGTATTTGAATGAAAACAGAAAGTACGCTTGCCGGGAATGAAATGAATAGATTCGCAATGACCCACGCGAAGACGGCGTTTACCATTAAAACAAGCAGTAAAATGATAAATAAAAACAACACTTTTGCTTTTTGCCCAATCAACTTACTGGCAAGCGTCCCGATGGACTGTCCTTTATTTCTCACCGACAAAACAAGTGTACCGAAATCGTGGACACCGGCAGCAAAAACGGTTCCTAACAATACCCAAAGCACGGCCGGCAGCCAGCCCCAATACACAGCAATTGCTGGTCCAACAATCGGCGCCGCCCCTGCGACGGAAGTGAAGTGGTGTCCCCACAAAACGAATTTATTCGTCGGGACAAAATCGACACCATCCTTATACTGATGGGCGGGTGTGACATAGTTCGGATCAAGACGATAGATCTTTTCGGCAATGAATTTCGAATAATACCGATAACCTAGAAAAAAGATGAGACCACCAACCACAGCTAACCAAATCCCACTCACAAAAACCCTCCTCAATCTACAAAAGTATGTATGCGTTTACATTTAAATGTATTATATATTACTTTCCTTTCTGAATTCAATGCGATATACAGATTTTTCTGAAAATATTAGATATAAAAAAGAGAGAAGCTCCTGCTTCCCTCTTATTGAGCGGATGTACTTACCTCTTCATATTTTTTGACAGAACGTGTCATTCCTAAGAAGGCAGGCTTCCCATTTGGCAATTTACCGAAAAGCAAGCTTGCAAAAGGAAAATAGCGGTGAGCGAGCCATATGATGACGTAACAGAAAAATAAGGTCAGGACGAACCTTGTGGAGATTCCAATATGAAACCAGTAGTTATTAGGTGTTGGAATAACTTGAGCTACTGCTTTTAATACAATAGGATGTAGCAAATAAAATCCAAAAGAATAAACCGCTACATTTTTAACGTATGGCAGAATGGGCTGCCATTTTCGAGCAATGATTTCCATTAGACGGAACATGGTATAGCTTCCAGCCATCATATAAATCAGATTCAAAACTAAATAAGTCCACCCTGGTAAATAAAAGGAAGAAACGGTATAGAGATGGTAGTAGAGCTGGACAGTTGCAATGCCAGCGGCAACCGCAACAAAAACCCATGCAAAGGTAGATTTGTTATAAATTCTTTGTTTTTGTTCTTTAAAGTTAATCCCAATCCAGGCCCCTAATAGATACGGCCCCATACTGCTCAAAAAGAAAGTAAAAGGAATAAGTTGATACTCGCGATTGAAAAAATGGTACCCAACGGCAATCAGCATTCCAAAAAGCCATAGATACTTTCTAAAAAACGTTACTTTCTTTACTACAAATAATATAGCTGGGAAAAATAGATAAAATTGCACAATCAAGAATATGAAATGGAGCTGATAGAAAGACTCCCCTTTTAAAATGCGCATACCAATTTCACTAACATCAAAAGGTACAGCTCCTATATAAATGGAGTAAGCTTCATAAAATAACGCCCAAACAAGATAAGGAACAACAATATATAACGCTCTCTTTTTATAGAAAGCCTTTAACTCATTCCAATCCATTCTTTGTCCAATATATTTATAGAAGAACACCATAGCCGTGATCATAATGAAAATTCCTGCTTCTATTCTTATAATTCTATTAAGGAAATGATATTTAGCAAAGGCATCCCCATCTGCTGGTAGTATGGAGGCATACGTTCCTGTAACGTGAACCAGAACCACCATGACCATGGCAAAGAGCCTTAATAGAAAGATCGACTCAATTTTTTCTCTAGCCATTTTTCATCATCCTCTATCAAAATCATGATCTAAACTCAGGTCATCTTACCATGGTCCAGCTCTATTTTTAGGGTTGTTGCCATTTTATAATCTCTTTTTTAATTAAGGTAATATTTAAGGTAGAATTTGGACATTTGGCAACGATTAATTAGCATCAATTTTCCCAAGGAAGAAACCATCCACTTCATCAAGCTTTCCACGCCAGTAAAAACTTCCTTCAGAAGGCGTGGGCTTGGAGTCCCCATTGTACACTTGCGCTTCTTCTAAATGGATATAGCTGATTTCCTCATGCGCATAGTTGACCTCACTAGCACGCGACAATTTCTCACTCAGTTCCTGAGAAATTTCATTTCCATTTTCAAACGTCCGGCTCAACGATTGCATGTATTTCTTTGCAGATACAGTCGTTCCAGTAACTAATGCTCCATTGACGTTCAACGTAAGATCAAGGGAAAAATCTCCTTGGTTTGCCGCTTTTACAAAGTTTAGTAGAATATTATCCATTTATCTTCTTCCCTTCTATAGTCATTTTTACTTTGTGGTATCGTCATTAACGGTTAATGTTGTCTTCCCTGTCTTCACTGTTTCTTGATTTTCATCTTCTTCATTGTTCACAGGTTCTTCACTATTTTGTTCAACATCATTTTCTTCGTTGTTCACTGGTTCCTCACTTTTTTGTTCCGCATCATCTTCTTCATTAGTCCCTGGCTCTTCATTTTCCTGTTCCACATCATTCTCAGGTCTTTCTTCTTCTGTTCCCTCATTAGCTTCGTTGACTGATTCTTCATCCTCAGCCTGATCGGTCTCCTCCGTAGCAGCCGCTTCATCAGGTGATTCCAGTTGTTTTTGAGAAAGATCCGCACCATTCAAGGAACGTGTTTCTTCCTTTTCTTCCTCCTCATCAGAACCGGTTTTCACTTTGTCTTTCACACGACCGACAATCTCACTCGTTTTATCCTTCGTTTGGTTTTTCAAATCCTTCAGCTGCCCACCGGCTTTTTCTGCTTTTTCCTTCATGCTTCCTTTATCTTCTTCTGCGCGATTCGGTTTTAAGAAATAGCCTGCCGCTGCACCAAGAACTCCGCCTACAATGGCTTTGGTCACCCGATGACTGCTTTTACTTTCCGTTTCCTGCTGGTTGTTTTCTTCATTCGTCGGGTTGGTCAACTTTGTTTTAGATTCGCTCATGGTCCATCTCTCCTTTTATTTTTGGTGTACTTTCTGCATGTTTTTCTCCAATTGTTCAATGCGTTTTTGCAGTTCTTCATTTTCTTTTTCCAATGCTTCCGTGTTCGATTGAGCGGCTTTCGAATTCAAATACGGGTCGGTTTCCCACCAGTCCATGCCGATTTCTTTCGCTTTATCGACAGAGGCGACGATGAGGCGGATTTTGATTGTCAAAAGCTCCACATCTGCAAGCCCCACCCTGATATCTCCAGCGATGACCACCCCTTTGTCCAATACGGTTTCTAACACATCCACAATACTGTTCGATTGAGTCGGGTGTTCAATGGACATCTATGATGCCTCCTTTTTATAACAAATTGCCTAAAGGTCCGAGATCGATATTGAGATCTTCATCATTCAGGTCAAATATTTCTTTCAGTTCATCCATTTTCACCTCAAGGTTCATAAGAGCCACACCCAGCTGCTCGATCTGCTCTTCCGACAACGTTCCACCATCAACACGGCGGATCGCTTGTTTTTCCACGAGTTGACGCAGCAGCTCGATGACAGTTAAGACGAGTTGCGCAAGTCCTTGCTCCGCACCCTCCGGGTCTAAATTGAGCCGGCCGCTTTTAAATGGCTGCTCTTGTAAATTACTTTGTGACACGTTCCAACGCCTCCTTTTCCTTGTCCAGCGTTTTAGAGTTCAAAGCGTCATCCAAACTGGATTGGACCAATGTTTCTACAGAGGAAATCAATACTTTCAAATCCACATAAACAAGGTCAATCCCAGCAATGGATATGATGATATCCCCCTTGATGGCAACTCCTTTATCCAGAACGGTATCTAAGATATCAATAAGGGCAATATCCTGGTTTTCAAAGTTTTCTCTGTAGGACACTCATCCCACCTCACTTTTAGAGATTGACGAAAAGTGATAAGGGGGCCACGGCCCTGTCACTTCAATCACCCAGCCTGCCTTTTCTCCTTGCTCATTCGCTGTTGTTATATCCTTTAAAAAAGTTTCTACTTTTTCGAGATCGATTAAGTAGGCACCATTCCAACACATATCCGCATCTTTTCCGGTGACATTCTTATTCCAGACTTTTTTCTCAGCTGTGTCTTCACATAGTGCCTCCCACTCACTATGTAATTGTCTTACGTATTTTTGCTGTTCCTGTAATACTTGCTGATCAATGGACTGATCTAATTTTTTCCTTTGCAAGTACTGCATCCCTTTAGACATCTTGGAGATTTCTTCTTTCTTCTTTTGAATCTCAGGATGATGGTCCGCCACTTGTTCCTTTAAACGGTCAGAGTGATTGTAGATTTTGATGTTCCACTCTTCTTTTCCTTTTAACTTCTCCAGAAGCGTCATCCATTCTTTTTCATGGGCACCCATCTTCTTTTTCAAACTTTCTTCGTTCTGGAAAAGCGTACAAAACTTCATCGGGATTAAGGTGAGAGCATTCTTCAAGCTTATTAATATTTCATGATGAAGATAAGCCTTCTCCTGCACCCATTCCATTTGTTTTGTATTTGTTTCCAATGCCTCTTCTCCAAACTCATCTTCCTCGACTCTGCTGACGATTGCTGAACACCAGCCATAATCCAGCACTTCAAGACCGCCATTCCCGTCGATCCCCGTCAGTTCAGAAAATGCTTCAGAATCTACTTCTTCTTTTAACGTGATTCCATACAAATACAGTAGCCTTTCCATCTTGAAAACTCCCTACTTCCTTTTCGTCATGCTCTCCCATTGCTCCATCTCACGCTTTTTGGCGATTTCATATCGTATCAGCAGTTCTTCTTCCTGCTCCTCATAATGCTCTTCCGATATCTCTTCCAATTCATACATCATTTGCAGCTGAATCAATTTCTTTTGAATGTGCTCGAGATCGTACATTTCCTTATCCACTTCTTCTTTCACATGCTCTCCGACTTTTTTTATTAAATGAATGGGCGAAGTGAATAGTTTTTGAATCATGAGGCTTCTACTTTCAACTTGATGTTGATGAAATTATACGCAGGCCACGGTCCTGTATATTTGAAATCAACATATTCCTTCCACCGCTCATGCAGCTCATTAACTTTCTTATCGAACGCCTCTTCTTTTTCCCGGTCGATTAAATAAGCTCCATTCAAGAGCATTTTTTCACCAATCGTATCATTCACCTGAGAGGCCTCTGCTAATTGGTCCAAAGGGGCGTGAATGGTGGTTTCGATCTCTTTTTGAATCTTGGTGAAAAAGTCACGAGCCATCTCTCCAAGCTGAATCCGGTCGAAATATCCGGCCGCTTCTGATTTGTTCGCTACCGTTTCCTTTTTCTTTTTCACCCGGTCGTTCTGATTGATCTGCTCTTCCAGCCATTCTCTTTTACCAACGATTTTCAAACCAATTTCAATTTTATCCCGAACTTCGACAAACAACTTTTCCAGTTGAGGATAAAGGTTTTCGATGAGCACTTGCGTATCTTCTTTCGTATTAAAAACATTCCCAAAACTGATGGGAACGACAGAACTCTCCGTTTCCATGACTCTCGAAATTACTTGCTGGTGAGTCATGAGTGCTTTTTTCTTCGGGTGATAGATTTTAATCGGTGCTTCTACAGCTACCATGGCCGCATCTTTATGATGGACCGTGAAAACTTCCTTTTCTTCGCCTTCAAATTCAATCGTACCGAAACTCTTCTGCTCTGATGTTTGAATACAACAGAAAACATAGATTCCCATTTGTTCACTCATAAACAGACTACCTCCTAAACCTTTTTGCAATGATCAAGAATGATTTTCCTTGCTTTCTCTTCATCCTTCGTCATCGATAATACGGAAAAATAAGTCATATCCAGACACAGGTTCTGAAATGCTTCATCCTTTCCATCCACACGCACGCTTGTTTTTTCAGCAATATCAGCAATCATGATCGAGGCACGCAAACTTAGAAAATCTTCCTTCTCATCCATCGATTTTTTCACTTCTCTTACAAAGCGGACGATGGCTTCGGCTTTCTTCTGCTTCATTTTCGTCCTCTCCATCACAACTGCCACCTCAGCTTCCAAACTCATGGCATTCATCGGGATGGAAATCATCCGATCCATTAACGCATCCTGCGTGTCGTAAACTCCGATATATTCAGCCGGATTACTCGTGAAAATGACCCTGAAATCAGGATGAACCCTCACGTGTGAATCCTTACTTTTCGATCCATATAAAGGAAGGATTTTTTCTTCAAGAACAGATAAAAACAAATTGTTCGTTTCCGGACTTGATCTTGTGAACTCGTCATACACCAAGGTATGTCCATGTTTCACCGCTTCATAAAGATGTCCGCTTACCCAATCTTCCGTGACATTTTCTTCAATCTTTTGAACGGTCCTTACAAAATTATCATTCAGCTTTTTCCGGCTGTACCCTTTGTAAGCGCCAATCAAGTCGTCATTGGTCAAATCCTTATTGCCTGAAAGGAGCGTTACAGGCTTGTTTCTTTGCTTCGCCACATGGATAGCAAGCGTCGTTTTCCCGATGCCTGATGGACCTGTATAGTGAACAGGATAACCGGCTGATAAATAGTTTAGAGAACGCCGGATCAGGCTTTTAAAGAAGGGTTGATCATAAACGTGTTGGTTTGTAGAAGGACGATTGCTGCTTTGTTTAAGTACACTCATCATCCCTACTCCTACTGCTCGACCTGTTCTTCAATGTCGGTGCGATATCTGAGGCTTAAACGTGAAAAGCCTGTTACTTCACTGTTCTCATCAAGAAAAACTTCATATAACCCGACCATTTGATCCCTGGCATACTTTTTCATATATTCCTTTTCTTCAATCACTTCGACCAACACCCGCCACTCCTGGTCTTTCTTTCTAGCGGAAATAATTTTATGTGGCGGTGCAATATTTTCATTGAAAAATTCGGTTACTTCATTCAAGACCTTCATAGCGGTGCATCCCTCTCTTTTCCTATCAAACTGTTTCTTTTATAGATGAGGAACAAGATGGAATTACGAAAATTCCACCCTATCCCTTTTCACTAAATACATGGGGCTTTTATATACTGAACTCTCCTCTTTCATTTGAAGAACGCGCGGATGACGACTGCTCTTCTTCACCTAGACGGCCTCCGAGTCCTTCCTCTTCAACCTCATCCCGCAGTAGACCGACAGCTTCTGCATATCTGAGCCATGTATCCACACTGGCAATGACTACTCTCGCTTCTACCGTAATCAATTCAATTCCCACAACGGAAACGCGGGCAAACGCATCGATCACAATCCCTTTATCCAAAATACGGTCAACCACTTCTGCAAGACTGGAACTATCTGTTGATTTTTGAATCGCCATGTTAAATCTCCTCTCCTTATTTACGAATGATAAGTTTTGATACTTGATAAACCTTTGATATCTTTTGGCCCCTTAATAGAAGCGGAACTCTTTATATGAGAGACCCCTTTTATATCGTTGGCGCCTTTGATCCTTCCGCTCGAAGAACTGTTCTCACTTATAGAATCCTGAATCTGCTCACCGGATTCTTTGACAGAACCGAGCTTATCTTTGAATTCAAGCAGGTGCTCTTGAACCTTCCCCTTTACTTCCTCCGCCTTCGAATGAACATGATCGGCATTCGCTGAAGTTTTCTCCTGAAGCTCTTCTTTCATGTCCTCGATTTTAGACTGCATCTGCTTTTCGAATTGCTGCCGGAAAAAATCTCCCGCTTGATCACTCATTTCATCCTTGGCATGTTCAGTCGCCTCTTGTGGGTCATCTGCCTTCCGGATAATTTTAGATACCGGATTCGGCATCTTATCCTTAATGACATGCGCGGATTTTTTTAACCCTCCTTCCACTTGATCAACGATTGTATTCTTTTTTTCCTCATCGTTTTGTGAATGTGTCATCAAAACACCACCCTAATATTTGCATCTATAATTTTTGGCTGGTTTCTACTCTTACTTCCCACGAATGGCTATCTAAAACCCTTCGCTTGATAAAAAGAATAAAAAATGGTAAGAATTACATCCTATTTTACGAAGATCCTGAATCTATAAGACTAGGAAACAGTACGCTCAGACATTCCTTTACAAAAATGACATTTCTATTAATGTTCACAGCAAAACCTGAACGGTAAGTTTCCAGCCAATATTATTTCATAATATTTTCTATCATCTTCCATTTCCACGAACCGCAAGACCTTTTTGAACATAAAAACTTGGGAATATCCACCTGCAAAACTCCTTTTAAACGCATTCCCCCATAACAACTATCCCAACCCGTATTTTGAAGGAAAACGGCGAAATTCTTAGAATTACTAGAGTATAAACTTTTAAGGAGGAATAGTTTTGAAGTTCAAAAAACTAGCAACACTATCACTCGCAGCCACACTGGCCATTCTGCCGACAACAGGGCAGGCGTTCGCTGATTCCGCACCGGAGTCATTGAACAAAGTCAACGTACAGGAAGATAAAGGAGAGTTCATTAAAGGAGAAGTTGTCGTTAAGTTCAAAAACGGAAAGTCTTTGAATGACAAACAACTGAAGAAATTTGGAGCAAAGTTAGTTTCAGAAGAACGCTCTTTCGTAGATTCAAAAGTTAAAGTACTTAAAGTCGGAAACGTAGAAGCCGTAGCCAAGGCACTCAGCAATAATCCAAATGTAGAATATGCAGAGCCAAACTACGTTTTCGAAGCAACATGGACGCCAAATGATACTTACTATAGTGGATACCAGTATGGTCCACAGAACACAGACACAGAAGCTGCATGGGATATTACCCGCGGAAGCAGCAGCCAGGAAATTGCCATTGTCGACTCTGGGATCGACTACAATCATCCGGACCTTGATGATAAAACAATCAAAGGCTATGATTTCGTAGATAACGATTATGATCCAATGGACTTGAATAATCACGGAACACACGTGGCAGGAACAGCAGCTGCAGAAACGAATAACGGATCGGGTGTTGCCGGCATGGCTCCAAACACGAAAATCCTTGCCGTCCGTGCTCTTGATGCAAACGGCAGCGGTTCTTTGTATGACATCGCTGATGCCATCCGTTATTCTGCTGACGTAGGAGCAGAAGTCATCAACCTTTCCCTAGGCTGTGACTGTGATACTCAAACACTTGAAGATGCTGTAGATTATGCTTGGAATAAAGGTTCTGTAGTCATTGCCGCTGCAGGTAACGATGGAGTATCCACAACATTCGAACCGGCTTCCTATGACAATGCCATCGCCGTTGGTGCAGTCGATAGCAACAACAACAAGGCGTCCTTCTCCAACTATGGCACATGGGTAGATGTGACAGCTCCTGGTGTCGACATCGCATCCACTGTTCCGAATAGTGGATATGCCTACATGTCCGGGACATCCATGGCTTCCCCTCATGTCGCTGGACTAGCTGGATTGCTTGCGTCTCAAGGACGCTCCAACAGCAACATCCGTGCAGCCATCGAACAAACAGCTGATCCAATCTACGGTACCGGCTACTACTTCGAACACGGGGTCATCAACTCTTACGATGCGGTAAACTATTAATCTAAAAAAGCGGCCACCCGGCCGCTTTTTTTGTTATATTAAAAGACACAATATCGAAATATACAGATTTACCGATAAAATCACCGAAGTCACTGATAAAAGTATCCAACCCACCGATAAATGTTCCAAAGTCACTGATAAGACTCCAGAAACCACCGCTAAAAGCTCATAACCCACTGATAAATAAATTCCACCCCACCTCAAAGTCGAGTTCTTCACAACCTGCCTCAGACTCGAAGATCCCCTTTATAGATAGAAGACTATTTTATTGACGTTCTCACAGGAATTCGCTATATTAATAGTAACAAGGGGAGTAGCGACCGTATAATGCGGTTGGTGAATCGTCACTTCAGTGTGAGAACACTCGGTTCACCAAACTATGACCATAGTACGCAAGACCTTGGCCTGCACGGAAATAGGGCCAAGGTCTTTTTTTATTGGCTCAACTAGAGGAGGAAAACGATGAACTTTTTAATTTTCGCCATCTCAGCCATAGTGGTCGTACTAGCTGCCGTCCAGCTGAACCGCTATGGGGATGTCATCAGTCAAAAATCTAAATTGAGCGGGGCTGTGGTCGGAACATTCCTTATAGCCGGAGCTACATCTTTACCGGAGCTTACGACAAGTTTAACGGCCGTCTATATCGACAACCCCGACATTGCAGTGGGTAATATGCTAGGTAGTAACGTGTTTAATGTATTAATTCTAGCTGCGGTTGATCTTATTTATCGCAAGCAGAAAATGTTCAACAGCATCGAGAAAAAGCAGCATCTTCCTTCTGCGATTGCAGGGATTATTTTTACACTGGTAGTGGTAGTCTCGCTGTTCATGAGTTCTACCCTTTCTCTTTTTAATATCGGGATCGAAATGTTCATTCTTGTCGGGTTGTACATCCTGACCGTCCGCTTTTTTGAAAATGAGGAAGCAGAACAGATGGATGAAGCGGCAGCTACAGGGAAGGATATTTCCTTAAAAGCGGCAAGCATTGGTTTTGCCATCAGCGCGATTGTTGTCTTCGCTGCTGGAAGTGCCCTTTCGATATCAGGGGATCAACTGGCCCAGCAAACAGGGATGAGTTCGAGCTTCGTCGGGAGCTTCTTGATTGCCGCTTCCACCTCTCTGCCTGAACTCGTCACCGTCCTTGTGGCGTTCAAAATGGGAAATTATGATATGGCTGTAGGCTCCATTTTAGGGAGTAACTTGTTCAACTTGCAGCTTCTTGCCATCACCGATCTCTTTTATCAAAACGGGCCGATCTTAAGTGCAACATCAGAAGGAAACCTTCCCATTGCTTTATTGTTCATTGGTATGATGGTACTGACGATTTTCATGATGGTAAGGAAAAAAGTCGAGAGCTTCTCTCGCTACGCAGCTCCTTCTCTTCTTATCGTAGTCATGTACTTTGTCTCATCTTATTTCCTTTTCTAATTTAAAAATCCGCAGACATCGTCGTCTGCGGATTTTTCTATAACACTTTACTTAAAAACTCCTGCGTTCTAGGATTTTGTGGATTTCCGAATAAATTATCTGGTACATCTTCTTCCATAATAACCCCTTCATCCATAAACAGTACCCGGTCGCCGACTTCGCGGGCAAAACCCATCTCGTGTGTGACAACCACCATCGTCATTCCTTCCTGCGCCAAGTCCTTCATAACGGCTAACACGTCTCCGACAAGTTCAGGGTCAAGCGCTGAGGTCGGTTCGTCAAACAACATGATGCTCGGTTCCATCGCTAAGGAACGGGCGATCGCTACACGTTGTTTCTGCCCTCCAGAAAGGCTTTCAGGATAAGCGTCCGCTTTGTCACTCAGGCCGACTTTCTCAAGCAGCGGACGGGCGACTTTTTCGGCTTCTGCTTTCTTCATTTTCTTCACTTTGATTGGACCAATCGTAATGTTATCAAGGACCGTCTTGTGCGGGAAAAGGTTAAAGTGCTGAAACACCATTCCGACACGGGAGCGGACATCATTAATATTGATTTTAGGGTCGGTCAAATTGTCCCCTTGAATGATGACTTCTCCAGAAGTGACTTCCTCAAGCAGGTTCAAGCACCGTAAAAACGTACTTTTCCCAGATCCAGATGGTCCGATAACACAGACCACTTCTTTTTCTTTGATTTCTGCATTGATTCCTTTTAACACTTCGTTGGAACCGAATGATTTATGCAAATCTTTGACGGTAATCATTACACATCCAGTCTCCTTTCAACTCGTCTCAAGTACACGGCGGTCGGCACCGTGATGATCAAGTACATCACACAAACCATCGTCAATGCCTGGAAAGCTTGGAACGTCATTCCGTAATACTGTTGTCCCATGTAAAGCAACTCGCCTACAGCGATGACGGAGAAAAGGGAAGTATCTTTCAAGCTGATCACGAATTGGTTACCTAGCGGCGGTATCATTCTTCTGAAGGCTTGTGGCCAGATGATGTAACGCATTGTCTGGTTACGAGTGAGGCCAATGGAACGCCCAGCCTCTTCCTGTCCTTTATCAATTGAGTAAACCGCTCCCCTTACGATTTCCGCTATGTAAGCACCGGCATTAATGGCAATCGCTATGATCGAGGCGGTGATTTTGTCAATATTGATTCCGGTTAAATCAGAGAGACCGAAATAGATGAACAAAATTTGTGCTAAGATCGGTGTTCCGCGAACCGCTTCTACATAAACCGTCGCAAGTCCGTAAATGATCTTATTTTTCGACAAGCGGGCAAAACCAAAAACTGCCCCGAGCACAAATCCGAAAATCAATCCAACAAACGTGATGAGTAGTGTCCATACCAATCCCTCAAGCAAAAACGGCATGACACGAAAATAGTGCGATTCCGTAATGAACTCCATATATGTATTCGCTCCTTGTGTTTTGAATGTTGTAATGGTTCATGCCAGTATTCAATTCATGGAAAAAGCGTAACAAGCCAATCACTTGCTACGCTTTTCTGATCAGCTTCTCTCTATTACTCCGAAGATTCTGTGCCGTATTTACGCTCACCGAACCATTCTTCGTAGATGTCATCGTACGTACCATTATCAATCAATGTTTGTAATGCTTCGTTCACATCACTCACAAGTTCAGAATCTTTAGGAAAAGCGATTCCATATTGCTCCCCTTGCAAAATGTCTCCAGCTGTTTTCAAGCCTTCAGAGTCATTGGCTACGTAATACTGGACGTTAGGAACGTCATACATTACCGCATCTAGACGACCCGACTCAAGGTCCATATACGCTTCGACAATTCCAGGGAATGTAATCAACTCAGCATCCGGGTGGTTTTCTCTGATGTACGTTTCACTAGTCGTACCAGAGCGTGTTCCTACCTTTTTACCTGCAAGATCTTCTTCAGATTGAATTTCATCATTATCTGCGCTGACCGCAAGCATCAAACCAGCATCATAATAAGGATCAGAAAAATCGATGGTTTCTTTACGCTCTTCTGTAATGGTCATCCCAGCAATCCCGATGTCATAACGGCCGGATTGCATACCAGCGACAACGCCGTCAAACTTCATGGATTCAATTTCAATGTTGAACCCTGCTTCATCAGCAATCGCTTTGATCAAATCAATATCGAAGCCTTCCATTTCTCCCGTTTCCTCGTTCATGAACTCGAAAGGGACAAAGTTGTTATCCGTCGCTACTGTGTACGTTTCTCCGCCCGAATCACCAGAATCTCCTGATGAGCCTGCTTCACTATCACTGCCACACGCAGCAAGTAGCAAACTTAAAGCCATAACCATAATGAATAAGTACCATTTTGCTTTCATCCATTTTTCCCCCTTTTATTATGTGACTTCTATTATCTCAAATTTTACTACTCTTGCAAATTTTCTGAATACTACTTTTGGGCGTCTTTTAAGCTGAAATTTGTTATTCTATTAAATTTTTCTATTGATTGCTCATTATTTCTTTAATTTTTGTTAATTCACTAACGATTACGACACATTTTTTAAAATTAGGGGATTAAATCTCAGTTTCAAAGGGAAATAGGGTATAATAGGGTATAGCTCCTAATTTTGTGAAAAGGAAGGTTTTTCATGTCGGAAGAACATCTGATGGACTCAGAAGGATATTATTCTTTAAAATCAGCCGCTCAGAAAATATTTGAAGTGGTGACACAAAGATTGGATGTCCAGACCGCTTACGTCACGATGAGAGGTAAGCACGCAATGACCGTCCTGAGTTCTTTAAATAAGAAAGAGGAAATTGTCCCTGAAGGTTATACCATTGATTATAACGAAAGCCACTGCCGGCTGATTATTAATGATCAAGACCATGTACTTAGTACAAACAATTTAATGGAAGATAAACTCACAAGTGATATGAAAGCTTCAGCTGAACTACAGGTAAGAGGCTATCTCGGTGTCACATTAAGAGATTTAAAAGGGAATGTGTTCGGAACTCTCTGTGTTATGGACAAAGAGGAAAAAAACTTTGATGATCAAGACATAGAATTCTTACAAACCATTGCCTCCGTTCTTTCCCATATGATTGATCTTGATCAAACCCATTACAACATGGGATTAATGAATGTACCGATCATCCCGATCACAGAAAGTGTATCCGTCGTTCCTATCCAGGGAATCGTAGACGAAGAACGTGCAGACAAACTGATGCGAGACGTCCTTCTATATGGAAAAGAACAAGATATTGACCATTTCGTCCTTGATCTATCTGGATTGGTTGTCCGCGACCAATTTTTCTCGGAAATGCTTCCAAAGCTCATTCACGCTTTGCAGGTGATGGGAATCGATACAATCTTAACAGGGATTACTCCGGAAGTAGCTCATAAAGAAATCGAAACGAATGTGCTATCGACTCATAAACCGAAAACCGTTTCTAATTTGAAGACAGCTCTTTCAACAATTGGATTTAAATTAGTAGAAAGTCATTAAAACTCGTCATTGTGACGAGTTTTTTTAGCTTCGTTTCTTGATAAATTAGAAATTTAATCGATATTTATGTTAGAGGAAATCTTAATCTTTTGTCGTATTATAAATTTATAGAAAGGAAGTATGCCATGATTGTTAAGAAAAGGACATTTCCTAGAGATATTGAACAACTGCAAGCCATTGAAAGAAGGCTTCACGAATCTCACCCTCAAAGGCTTCAGGTCAAAGAACACCTCAAAACCCGCCTCTCCGGTCACAAAGGAGAACTCGCCCTCAACTTTCCACTCTCCTATCTCCCTTCACACTACCGAATTTTCCATCACCTTCGCCTTTACGACGGCACCCACTATTTCCAAGTCGATTGCTTAATTCTGACGGATCAATGGATTTTGATTATTGAAGCCAAAAACATTGGTGGAGAGTTGTTTTACAATCAAAGGTTCAACTTTCTGTCTAGAACATGGGATGAAGGGCCACAAACGTTTTCTGATCCTGTTCTTCAAGTCCGCCGTCATCGAAGACAATTGCAGCAATGGCTTCATATAAAAAGTTTCCCCGACATCCCTATCTACTGCCTGGTTGCCAACAGTCACCCAGGAACTTCTATAAATACAGATGATCCTTCCCTCGATATCGTTATCCGCACGGAAGCTCTTCCTGAAAAAGTAGAGGAGATTGACCATAATCATATCGGGGAAAGACTGTCGCAAACCCTTACTGAATTAATCAGCAAAGAGATTTTAGAATCAGATTCTCCCATCACTTATGACTATATGAAAGAGTTATCGATTAACGATTCGAATATTAAAAAAGGCGTGTTCTGTACGGGATGTCAGCGATTAGCAATGTTCTGGGATTATGGACAATGGAAATGCAATAAATGTAGCCACAAAGATAAGGTAGCACATCACCCAGCTTTAAAAGATTACTGTTTGTTAAACGGCCCAAAGATTACTAGTAAAGATTTGAGAGGATTCTTACTCATAGATTCCATTCACAACTCGCAAAGAATCTTAAAAATGATGCACTTGAAGCATGAGGGCAATAATAAAGGAAGAGTCTATTTTCTAAGATGCTAATATATGTGTGAAACCTACTAATATAATCAGTAAACTTGCTAATAAAACTACAAAACCTGCTAATATATTGCTGAAAGTTGCTAATAAAACACCCAAACCTGCTAATATCCCATCACGTCCACCCACACCAAACCACAAAAAAGACGACCTCATCAAGAGATCGCCTCACCAATTCGGCCCAGGATCAGCCTCCATCAATAAATCTACCAAATGTACAGCTTCCATCTCCAAGCCTTCGCGCTCCACACCAAGCTTCATCTGCAGCTGACACCCTGGATTAGAAGTCACGACACCACCTGCTCCCGTGCCGCACACATCCTGCATTTTCACATCCAAAATATCCATCGCATCTTCATAATTCACAATGTTATAAACGCCCGCCGATCCGCAGCAAAACTCCGGCCGCTCCAACTCGCGCAATTCCAGACCAGGGATGCGACGAATCAAATCCAACGGTTCACTCGTCACCTTCTGTACATTGCGCAAGTGACAGGAAGGCTGATAGGTAACGGTCTTCAACAACTCTTTTTCAAAAACAAGCCCGTCCAACTCGACAAGCACTTCAGAAATATCTCTTACCCGTGCTACAAACCTTTCTGCACGCTCATGCCACTCTGTGCCCTCATCAAACAAATGCGCATACTCGACCAACCGAGCACCACAGCCTCCCGCATTGTTCACGATGTAATCAAAGCCCTCCTCCTCGAAGGCTTCAATATTCCGCTTCGCGAGTTCCACAGACTGATCGACTTTCCCCGTGTGAGCGTGAAGAGCCCCGCAGCACGTCTGAGATTCTGGGAAAACGACCTCCGCTCCACTCCGAAGCAAAAGCTCCACCGTATTCTGATTTGTTTCAAAAAAGACACTGTCCATCACACACCCCTTAAAGAATCCGACCTTCGCCGCAGCCGGCCGCTTACGTACATACCGGTCTGCGCGCGCCTGACGTTTCTTCGGCGTAGGCATACTTGGTAAAGCCGCTTCAAATTCATGAATCCGAAGCCGGGCTCTTTTCGTTAAACCAAAACGCTGGGAAACCTTCTGCAACCCACTCTTCTGATAGAGCCAAGTCGCATTCCCCAACGTATTCATCCACTTTGAAGAAGGAAAGAATGACTGGAACAAGAAATCCTCCACAAGCCGGCGCGGCCTCTCTTCATCGATCACGCGCTTCGCTCCCTCAAAGATCTCTCCATACTGGACGTTCGTCGGACAAACGGTCGTACAAGCCATGCAGCCAAGACACTTTTCAATCGGCTCCTTTAAATCTTCGACAGAAGCTTTCCCTTCAGCAACCATTTTCACAAGATTGATCCGCCCTCTCGGCGAATGGGTTTCTTTTTCCATCGTTTCATAGGTCGGACAGGCAGGAAGGCAGTAGCCGCACTGGACACAGTCGAACGTCTTGTCATAGTTCAAGCGCTCCTTCAGTGAACTAGTCATGATGGAGCACCAACTTCTGCCCCTTTTCAGGAAAAACTTTGCCCGGGTTCAAGATGCCGTTCGGGTCCCAGCTGTCCTTGATGCGCTTCATCATATCAAGGCCGACCTCTCCAAGTTCAAGCTCCATGAACGGTGCCTTCATCGTACCGATTCCGTGTTCGCCGGAAAGTGTCCCACCAAGATCGAGGGCAGCCTGGAACATGTCCTCCACCGCCTGCTCAACAAGCTTCATCTCTTCCACATTTCGCTTGTCGCACAAAATATTCGGGTGCAAGTTTCCATCCCCCGCATGACCAAAGGCGACCACTTCCAGGCCGTACTTCTCTTTGATGAGCTCTAACCGGTCCATAAAGTCCGGGATTTTGCTTCTCGGAACCGTCGCGTCCTCAGATACCTTCGTCGGCTTAATCTTCGCAATTGCAGGCGACACCTGTTTGCGCGCATGCCAGAGCTTGGCCGCTTCCTCATCACTTTTAGGAATGATGACTTCTTTAGCGCCCATCTCTTCCATAATATCCTCGATCAACCCCCGCTCTACACGAAGCGTTTCCGGGTGTCCATCGAGTTCAATGATAATAACGGCAGCTGCAGCGACAGGCAGACCGACGGGTTGGAAGTTTTCGACGGCTGCGATACAGGCTTGATCCATGAATTCCATCTTCGCCGGCAAAATTCCTGATGTCAGCGTCTGGGAGATCGCTTCCCCTGCTTTTCTCACTTCGTCAAAAGCAACCATGATTGTCTGCACAGCAGGTGGCTTCGGCATCAGCTTCAATGTGGCACCAACGATGACGCCGAGCGTTCCTTCCGAACCGACGATCAGCTTTGTCAAGTCAATGCCTGTGACATTCTTAATCGTCTGACCACCCGTCTTAATGATTTCACCTTCAGGGGTCACAACCTCCAACCCTAGTACGTGGTCCTTGGTGACTCCATATTTCAAGCCACGGGGTCCTCCGGAGTTTTCCGCCAGATTGCCGCCAATCGTTGCTACATGGGCACTGCTTGGATCGGGGGCGTACATCAGACCGTGTTTTTCTGCGGCTTTATTGATGTTTCCGGTCAATACACTCGGTGTCACTTTTACCGTCAAATCGCGTGGACTGAGGTCGATGATCGCCGGGAATTGAGACATATCCAAAACAATCCCGCCGTGCACAGGAAGAGGACCGCCACTCAGGCAGGTGCCGGAACCGCGCGGATGAACCGGTACTTTGTAACGATTGGCAAGCTTCAAAACATCAGCGACTTCCCTTTTATCTTTGACCTGCACCACAGCATCCGGCAGGTGTTCCCCAAAAGAAGCATCAAAACTATAACTGTGACGGTCGGCCAAGGACGTTAACACATGCCCTTCCGGAAGCAAAGATTGCAGCTCTTCCAACCACTTTTCCATACAATGATTCCTCCTTATCCCTTCGTTTTCTTCCCTTTCAACAAATCCATGACGTCGGTAATTTCATGAAAGTACTCGGAGGCCTTGTCCCACTGTTCGGTGACAACGTTGACAAAAAGAATGTCGATCATATGTAACTGGGCAAGACGGGAAGATGTCGCTCCACTTCGAAATGGTGCAGGAATCTCCCTTGAGGCAGAAATGTACAGCGAAACATCCGCATGCTCTGTTACAGGAGACTGTCCATAACGCGTCAAACTAATCGTCCGAGCTCCCTTTTTCTTGGCAATTTCCATGATTTTTGCTGTTTCATAAGTTTCACCAGAAAAAGAAATGCCGAAAACGACATCGTTCTCTGTGACGTTGGCAATATTCATCGCCGCATTATGCATATCTGTAAACGCAGAGGTCGGCTTGTTCATCCTTAAAAATTTCTGTTGGGCATCCTGAGCGATAATTCCCGACGCTCCTACGCCGAAAAAGTGGATGGATCCCGCTTCATTCAACAGCCTCACCGCTTCCGATAACGTCCGGTAATCCACCATTTCCGTCGTTTCACGGATCGCCTGCAAACTGTTGCTCGTTATTTTTTCTACAATTGAATCGGAAGGCTCGCCCGGCTGAATATCCCGGTACCTAGCCTCCGGTTTCTTTTGCAAATCGCCGGATATCCTCAACTTCAATTCCTGCAGACCCTTCAAGCCAAGAGACTTGCACAACCGAATGACGGCCGCGCTGCTCGTCGAGCTCAGTTCCCCAAGCTGTGTCGCCGTACAATGGATCGCTTCATGAGGCTGATCCAAAATAAATTCGGCGATCTTTTTTTCAGAAGGCGGCAGCTTATCTTTCATCTCATTGAGAATGACAAGCCCGCCGGTTAGAGAATTCTTCATTTGTTTCACCACACTTATCCTTTAATGGCTCCCTCAGTCATTCCTTTAACAATTCGTCGTTGGAAAATCGCATACAAAACGATGACGGGTACGATGGCAATGACAAGGCTCGCAAACAGCGTTCCCCATGCATTCGTGTACTGCGTTTCATTACTAATATAATCAATCGCAAGAGCAAGCGTATAGTTTTCCTCCGTCTGAAGAAAAATGAGCGCCATAAAATACTCATTCCAAAACTGGATCATATTCATTATCGTAACGGTAATAATCCCTGTTGTCGAAAGCGGCGTAATGATTTTCCATAGAATGCCATACGGTGACATCCCATCGATCGCAGCTGCTTCCTCCAGTGATTTTGGAATCGTTGCCATGAAACTCGTCAAAACGAAAATGCTGAATGGCAATTGGCTGACCGCATAAACGATACTGAGTCCGAAAATGTTATCCAGTAGATTCAGCTGCATTAATAGGAAGAACAATGGAATCCAGCCGAGTACCATCGGAATCATCATCGCTGAAATATAAAGCGTGAACAACAACCGGTTTCCGCGGAAACGCATGCGCTCTAAAGCATAAGAAGTCGGAATCGCCATCGCAAGGGTCAGTGTCGCTCCAAGACCTGTCACGATGAAACTGTTAAACACACTCGTATCGATATTGTAATTGCTCCATGCATTGACGAAGTTACTGAAGCTGAACGATTCCGGCAGCCCCCATGGATTGGCATAGATTTCTGCGTTGGATTTAAATGCACCCAACACCATCCAGAAAATCGGATATAAGACGGCCAGAGACCAGATGATCAATGGAATACGTACAATCGTTCTTGAAAAAATACTTCCTTTTTTCACCCTATTCCCCTCCTGTCTGTTAATACTCCACTTTCTCTCTTCTCATCAGGAATTGCATAATCAAAACGGTCACGAGAGACAAAACCAGAATCATAACCCCGATCGTCGCGCCGTATCCAAAGTTGTATTTAACGAAAGCCTGTTCATATAAGTAGGAACCCATCACGTGTGTCGAGTTGTTCGGCCCACCTTTGGTCATGACCTGGACGATAATGAAGGACCCATTCAAGGTCGTAATAATGATATACAAAATGGAGATCTTGATTTGCGGCCAGATCAGCGGCAAGGTCACCTTCCAAAACTGCTGCCACTCGGTAGCCCCGTCGATTTCTGCTGCTTCATAATAACTTTTCGAGATGTTGGATATTCCGCCCATCAGCATGAGCATGAATAACCCGATCCCTGCCCATACAGAAGGAAGCACTAAACTTGGCAAAGCCCAGTCTTCACTCCCGAGCCATGGTCGTGTCCAGCTCTCAAGGCCGATCAATTCAAGGCCTGAGTTCACAAGCCCGAGACTTGGATTATAGATGAACATCCACAGGATCCCGATGACGACGACGGACATGATATTCGGAAAGAAAAAGACAATCCGGTAAAACGGAGCTTCTTTAATTTTCATTTGTGTTAAAGCGACGGCAAAAAAGGTCGACAGAATCATGATGCCGATAACCTTTGTAATAACGAGAAAATAGTCGTGCCAAATCGTACTTGGGATGATCTCATCACTGAACAATCTGCGATAATTTTCAAAACCTACGAACTCCGCGAGTGAAGAGGCCCCTGACCATTTGAAAAAGGAATAATAAAGACCATTGAATAGGGGATACAACGTGAACACGGCAAACAAAATAAATGTCGGAACAAGACAGAAGGCAAGGAACAAGTTCCGCTGTCGACTGGACTGGACCATTTACAACCACCTCTTTTTCTAGTGTGAATATGTTATTGGTTAGCATAAGTCAAGCAACAGCAGGATTGCTTTCCCGCCGTTGATTGGCTTATGCCTTTAAGAAAAATGGAATGTGAAGACATCCGCCTCCACATTCCACTGTCCTTTACTCCAAACTGCTGCGGTATTCCGCTGCCGCTTGTTCAGCTTCCTCGACGAACTCTTCAGCCGTAATATTACCGAGCATCAAAGATACGAGCGAGTTGCTGATTGGCGTCTCAAGCTCTGAACTCATCGGGTGTGGCTTTTGATAAATCTGGACTTGTTCAGGATCGTTAATCATTTCGTTGGCATCAATCAAGAATGAAGGAACTTCCTCACTGGAAGCAAGGTCGACCCCTTGCAAGTTCATGATTGCTCCCGTATGTTCAGAGAAACTCTTCGCATATTCTTTTGTGAAAACAAACTCGACGAAAGCTTTCGCTGCTTCCGGGTTTTCTGCTTTTTCTGCAATAGCAAGTGGACGTAAATCCGGAACAATTGCAGCTGGTTCGCCTTCATCCTGCATCGGAGAAGGAATGAATCCATATTCGAAGTCTTCCGGTGTATCATTCGCCATTTCATTCGGCAGCCAGAAACCGACCGGAATAAATGCATTGTCATGAAGCAGGAAGTTCATCTGGGACTGCGTATGGTTCAACGCACCAAACCCGGAATCAATCATGCCTTCCTGCTGCATCTGCTCCACTTTTTTCATAACATTAAGGACAGGTTCGCTCGTCCAAGCGCCTTCTGCACCTGTAATAACATCATTAAGTAACTCGTCTCCACCAGCTGCACCAAAGGCAGGGTAAAGCATACCGCGTAGGAAGTAGTATGGATATTGACCTGTCGTTACGAAAGGCTCAATGCCTTCATCTTCCTTAATCTGACTCATCGTATCCATGAAGCTCGGGAAGTCTTTAGGTACATCCCAATTGTTTTCTTCAAACCAGGCATTGTCATACCATGTGCCCCACGTATCGAAGACAAGTGGCAAGCTGTAAATATCTCCATCGTACGTAGCTGGATCAACAATGAAACTTTCACCTAGAGCTGAGCCATCCTCAAGCTCGACGCCGCTCAACCAATCCGTCAAGTTCATCAGCTGGCCATCTTCAACCATCTGCGTTTCACTGGAACCGGCACCATCAATATAAACGACATCAGGTGGATCATCGGATACCCAGCGTGAACGCATTTCTTCATTAATATTAGGCCCTGCATGTTCCGTAATCGAGACATCCGGATATTCTTCCTGGAAATCAGCAATGACTTCTTTCCACCAAGAATCTCCATAACCACCGACAAAGTACTGAATCTCTAGCTCTCCCGAAACTTCACCAGTTTCACCAGACTCCGAAGACCCTTCAGAAGTAGATTCTTCTTCTGTGCCCTCGCTGTCTGTTTCTTCCGTCCCTGCTCCAGGTGCACAACCGACCAACAACAAGAAAGCGAACAAAACCGCCATCATCAACCAAGCAGATGTTTTCCGCCACATGCTCAACATAAGCTCCCCCTTTTTGATTGAAAAATTTATTTGAAACCATGCAAAATGGTCTTCAAATCATTAAGATTCATTCATGGCCTTTCGCAAATTGCCCTCGTTCTCCTGAAGCATTTTTTTCGCTTGTTCATAAGAAACGCTTCGCTTCAGCATGACAATCGCTGGCTTCACTTGCAGCTTTGCTTTTTTCAACGTTTCCTCAGCTTCCTCATAAGTCGCTGAGGTACACTCTATCAAAATGCTTTTCGCACGTTCTCTCAATTTGTGGTTGCTTGCATGAACATCCACCATCAAATTCTCATAAACCTTCCCGAGTTTGACCATGGCTGTCGTACTCATCATATTCAACACCATTTTGTGGGCTGTCGCTGCTTTCAGCCGTGTCGAACCTGTCAAAACTTCCGGCCCGACAACCACCTCGATCGGGCACTCAGCATAATCACTGATTTCGGAATGATGGTTGCAAGATAAAGAGATGGTGTAGGCTCCGACCGAATGCGCGTGTTTGAGAGCTCCAATTGGATAAGGCGTCCGACCGCTGGCGGTAATCCCGACAACGACATCGGCTGATGTGAGTTTTTTTGCTTTCAAATCGGTTTCGCCTTGATCCGCATCATCTTCCGAATTCTCTTTCGCCTTTGTAAAGGCGTTCCCGCCCCCGGCCATGACCGCTTGAACCATATCTGGATCCACCAGGAAGGTCGGTGGACATTCGGAGGCATCCAAAATGCCCAGCCTGCCACTCGTTCCTGCTCCTACATAAAAGAGTCGGCCTCCCTTTTTTAATGAAGCGGAAATATGATCGACAGCTTTCGTAATGGCTGGCAAAACCTTTTTGACGGCTTCAGCAATTTTGTGATCTTCTTCATTCATAACTTTTAAGATTTCTGAAGTCGTCATTTCATCCATGTTTTTTGTTCGTTCATTTCGTTGCTCTGTTGTTAGGAACGTCAAGGAATTCGTCACCTTTGGCACCACCTTTTAATAATTTTCCGGGATTGCTAACATCGCTGCTCCAAACTCAGGTGGAGCATAGGGCTCTCGATATACGCCCAACCCTCTCGTTTCGATCTGTTGGATGAAATGTTGTTTCAAGACTTTTGAATGCTTGAAAATAGACCCAGCTGCTGTAATGGTTTTATCTCTTTCAAAACCGCGGCGAGCGATACTTTCTACATGTAAAACGAGTTCATCGGCCGCTTCTTTCAATAACTTCACCGCGACTTCATCCTTTTGTTCCGACGCTTCGATCACGCATGTCGCAAGCTTCGCTATTTCGTGCTTTTCATGAGGACTCCCATATATGTAACGGACAAGGTCTTCAGGGTTATAGAGATTTAACTTTCCCAACACGAGCCGAGTAAGAAGTGTTTCTTCCCTACGTCCATCCGCTGCTTTAGCTATATATGATAACGCTTTCAAAGAAAGGTGATAACCACTGCCTTCATCCCCGATCAGATGTCCCCAACCACCACATTTATGAATGGATCCATCACGGTTAACGCCAATCGCATTCGACCCTGTCCCAGAGATGACGAGGATGCCAGGCTCCTTTTGGGGAGAAAGCGCTCCTTTCAGTGCGGCTAAACTATCAGATCCAATAAATAAATCGCAATTTTCTGAAAATGATAAACCTAAAAAAATATCCTCCACAATCTTTTTCATTTCTTGTTCGTCTTCTGGTCTACCTATACCAGCAAGTCCGAAGCCGACGCCAATGATTTGTGCAGAATCTAAGTTGAATGTTTGTAATCCTTTTTCGATGAGCGTTTTCAAACGGCGACCGGCTTCTTCAAAACCAATCTGATGAGGATTGGTCCCCGGTCCCTGGACGACTTTTGGTTGTTCTGGGTATGTACAGTGATCTGCTTCAAGGAACAGGCACGTCGTTTTCGTACCGCCTCCGTCTATACCAATCACGTAGTTCATCGACTTCCTCCAAATCTTTGTTGGCTTTATTATAAATTTTATGAATTTTTATGTCAACATATGTTTTAAAAAACTGTAATTATATTTCAAATGAGGTTTATTCAAATGAAATGACTCCAATACCAATAAAAAAGATCACACCAGGTCATCCAATATTTGGATGACCTGGTGTGGTTATTATTCCCATTAAAGTCTATATACTGTTCCTTCATAAGGAGCTAATCCACTCCGATTCGCTGACTCCGTTTCATTCGTAATAACAACAGGGTTGCCTTCTATTTCTTTTACAATACCATCATCTAATGTCACTTCTTCTGAAGAAAAGTTACAGACGACAAGAAGACTTCCTTCATCCCCAACACGCTTATAAGCAAAAACGTTCGGATCTCCTCTCATCAACAGCTCAAATCGTCCGTCTGTAATCATATCCATCTCTTTTCTCAAACGGATTAACTGTTGATAGAAATAAAACACAGAGTTTTTATCATCCAGAGCACGCTCCGCATTAATCTCTCTGTAATTCGGATTCACCTGTATCCACGGCGTTCCATCCGTAAAACCACCATTTTCCATACCATTCCACTGCATCGGTGTCCGGGCATTGTCACGGCCTTTCACGTAGATGGCTTTCATCAGATCTTCATGGGACCAACCTTGTTCTTTCTTTTCTTTATACATATTTAAAAGCTCAATATCCCGGTACTCTTCGAGCGTTTCAAAGTTGACGTTGGTCATCCCAAGCTCTTCCCCTTGATAAATGTAAGGAGTCCCCTGCATCATGTGCAGACAAATGGCGAGCATTTTTGCTGATTTCACGCGGTACTCCCCGTCATTACCGAAACGTGACACAATTCGCGGTTGGTCATGGTTGTTCCAGTATAAGCTGTTCCAACCAACACCATGTAGCGACGTCTGCCACTTTTCAAAATTCTCCTTCAAGTCTACAAGGTTTAAATCCGTCCAATTCCACTTATCCCCGTTTGAATCCAAGTCCATATGCTCGAATGTAAAAATCATGTTCAATTCTTCATTCTCTGGATCTGTGTAACGCTTCGCATCTTCAGGAGAAGCCCCAGGCATTTCCCCAACTGTCATTACATCATAATTTGATAAAACTTCCTGATTCATTTCCTGCAAAAATTCATGGACACGCGGACCGTTCATAAAATAGGGACTGCCATCCCCGTTCTCTCCATCCGGGTACTCTGGATCTTTGGAAATGAAATTGATGACGTCCATCCGAAATCCATCCATCCCTTTATCAAGCCAAAATTTCATCATATCGTACACATCTTCCCTCAGCTTCGGATTTTCCCAATTTAAATCTGGCTGCTTTTTCGCAAAGATGTGCAAATAATATTGACCTGTCTTTTCATCATATTCCCAAGCCGGACCACCGAAAACAGAGTTCCAATTTGTCGGTGGCTCACCGTTCTCCTTGCCTTCTTTCCATATGTAATAATCACGATACGGATTGTCCTTGCTTTTCGAAGACTCTACGAACCATGGGTGTTCATCAGACGTGTGATTGACGACGAGGTCCATGACCAACTTCAAGTCTCTTTTATGAGCTTCTTCCAAAAGCCGCTCCAAATCTTCCATCCTTCCAAAAAGTTCATCCACTTGACGGTAGTTGCGAATATCATAGCCATTATCCTCTTGTGGAGAATCATAGACTGGGGACAGCCAAAGGACATCCACTCCGAGCTCTTTCAAGTAATCGAGCTTCTCAATGATTCCAGGGATATCGCCAATTCCATTCCCGTTCGTATCATTAAAACTCTTCGGATAAATTTGATAGACGACACTCTTCTTCCACCACTCTTGATTATTCATCTCTACCACTCCCTTATGAGAACCTTCTCATATAACCATAACGCAAAAGCGCAGGTGACTTCCATTATTTGTTGTACCAGGTCATACAGATACATGCAGATAATGGAAAAAGACCACCTCACAACGGTGGTCTTTTGGTTTATGCGGATAAGCGTTCTGTATTTTTGTGTTCTTTTTTTAGTCGGAACGGTGCTGTGACCAGAGCTAGAATTAGGAACAGTCCCATATACCCGATCAATGGGTAGAAGAACGCGACAAGTTCTGTAAACCCTGCGAAACTGAGCCCGAAAGCGACGACTCCTGTAATGAGAACGAATTTCTTATGCTGGCTTGTCCCGACTTCTGTATAACGAGCAGCAAAGGAGAAGAACATGCTGACTGCTGTATTAAAGACCATCCCGAACAAAACGATTGAGTAGAACGTTCCAAGTACTGGAGAAAGGTTATCCACAAGTGCCAGTAGCGGCATATCATAGGACGCAACGGCATCAATCTTTGAGAAGATGGCCAGGTGACTGATTACAATCATTATCCCGAGCCCTAATCCTCCCAGTAAACCGCCAAGTGCAGACGTTCGTTCATCCTTCTCATTTCCTCCCATCAATAAGGACATCGAAGCCCCTACGGCCACGTTAAAGGAAACATAATTAATGGCTGAAATAAACCAGTTGGATAAAGCGGAGGGTTGCTCCACAGCCACTGCATTCAAATCACTGAAAGACTGTTCCATGGTAAACAAGCTGTATCCGGATATGATTAAGACCGTGATAATTAAAAACGGTGTAATACTGCCGATGATGTTGACGACTTTGTCCACATTCATCATGATTGTTGCCATAACGATCACACTCATGAAAATGATACCGACGAGCGGCGGCAGCCCGAATTGTTGACTAGGAATTGAACCCGCTCCTGCAATCATGACGACTCCCACTCCAAACAACGTTAGAATGATGACATAATCAACAATCCGTCCAAGCCACTTGTTCCCACTCACTTTATATACCGCTTCCTTATGCGAAGTAGCCTGCGTCCTTGTCCCAAGTTTCACAAGCATCATACCCATATAAGCGAACAGAGCTGTAGAGATAATCGTACCGATCGTACCTAAATAGCCGAAACTCGTAAAGTATTGAAGTATTTCCTGTCCCGATGCAAATCCCGCACCGACGATGATTCCTATAAAAGCGCTTGCAATTTTAAATACTTTTTTCACGAAAAATCCTCCTATATTCAGAAATGTCTGCTCGTAGATGGTTTAGGTTAAACGCTTTCATATCAAATGTGTAGAACCAGCTTACCATGAATGCGCTTTCGGTTATTTGGTTAAATCAACAAATCCCCTCTCCTATATTCGTCCAATTCAACAAATACTTCAATAGGAAAATGGATGTTTCTATACGAGAATCAATGATAATATAAAGGTATTCACACCATAAGGAGTACCGCTATGAAACATTCATCACACTTGAACTATTCATATAAAGATTACATCGATTCCCCAGAGGGGCTTGCCGACAGCATTGCGGAAACCTTAGGATGTCCGGTCACCATTGAGGATGCCAATCACCGCATCGTCTCTTACAGCAAACATGAGAAAAATGTGGACGAAGCAAGAACCGCAACCATTATGAGACGGAAAGTACCTGAACATGTGATCAATGGTTTATGGAAACAAGGCATTATGGCCAAACTTTTCGAAAGCGACCAGCCACTCATTGTGAAAAAAATTGATGCGATCGGCCTTGGGCACAGGTTAGCGATTTCTGTCCGTAAAAATAACGAGATTCTAGGTTTCATTTGGGCTCAGACGAATGACCTCTCTGTAACAGCGGAACATTTGGAAGAGATGAAGGAAGCCGCCCAGTGGGTCAGCCACCATCTCCTGAGACAACAGGCGAAAAAGAAAAAAACAGAGGAAAATCGAAAAGAATTTTTCTGGCAGCTGCTTACAGGCTCTCTCCAAAACCAGGCGGAGATCAAACGCTTGGCCAAGAAGTTCCATATGAATTTGCAGGGGCAGCTCTGTGTAGCTGTATTCGAGTTCACAGAAGAAATGAGTCAGGCGGTAGAGCGCCATGCCTATTACTTAACAGAAACCCTCCATCAAACCCGTGTTGTGAACCGAATCTTTGATGATCAACAGCTCATTCTCCTTGTTCGGACAGATAATAAGGAAGATGCGAACGAAATGAACCAGGCTTTCATTCGTGAATTCACACAAAAGATGAAAGAACGTCTTCATTTTGAGGATTTGAAAGGGGCTTTCGGGCTGATTTATGACTCGCCGACATTGATCAGTGACAGTTACAAGCAGGCTTTAAAAGTTCTGGACTTGAAAGAACAGTATTCCACAGGGCTCCATCATGTCGATAACTACCAGGACCTTGGTGTCTATCAATTCCTTAATGAACTTTCAGCTCTTCAAAAACGGGAGAACTATAAAAACGATGCCCTCAGGCATATTAGGAATTACGATGAACGTAACAATTCCATGCTATTAGAAACATTGAAAGTTTTTCTTGAAAAGAACAGTAATGTCCATCAGGCCGCAGCCCATATGCATATTCATACCAATACATTGAACTACCGGCTGAAGCGGATCAAAGACATCGGCAGCATCGACTTCAAGGATATGAATCAGAAGACAATGCTTTACCTTGATTTACTGATTTATGAGAACGAACAGGAGGATTTGTGATTTTACACAAATCCTCCTGTTTATTTTTTCACTTTCAACTAAACAAAAAGTCAGGCTTGAGAGCTATACTTTGGTTACATTCAATTTGAAAGGTGGACGTTCCCCATGATTATCGGAATTCCAAGAGAAATTAAAAACAACGAAAACCGCGTAGCAATTACGCCTTCAGGTGTCATCAATCTCATGAAAGCCGGACACACGATCCGCATCGAAACCCAGGCCGGAACAGGCAGTAATTTTACAGACCAAGAATATCGTGATGCTGGCGCTGAGATTGTTGAAACCGCTTCCGATATTTGGTCGAATTCAGAAATGGTCATGAAAGTAAAAGAACCGCTTCCATCTGAATATGGATACTTCCGTAAAGGACTTATTTTGTTCACATACCTTCACCTTGCAGCGGAACCAGAACTGACAAAAGCGTTAGTAGAAAACGAAGTGACGGCGATTGCCTATGAAACAGTTGCTGTCGATAATAAACTTCCACTACTTACTCCAATGAGTGAAGTAGCTGGACGTATGGCGACACAAGTCGGAGCTCAATACCTTGAAAAATCCTTTGGCGGAAAAGGTATCTTGCTTAGTGGAGTTCCTGGCGTTTCCCGCGGAAAAGTCGTCATCATTGGCGGAGGAATCGTTGGTACGAACGCAGCGAAGATTGCTATCGGCCTTGGTGCACATGTAACTGTTTTAGACTTGAATCCAAATCGCCTTCGCGAACTGGATGATCAGTTTGGTGCAGATATCCAAACGTTGATGTCCAATCCATTCAACATTGCGGAAGCTGTCAAAGACGCGGACTTGGTCGTTGGAGCTGTTCTTATTCCAGGAGCTAAAGCACCGAAGCTTGTGACGGAGGACATGGTCAAAGAAATGAAAGACGGATCTGTGATCGTTGATGTCGCGATCGACCAGGGAGGAAACTTCGAAACCGTCGATCACATTACAACACACGATGATCCGATTTATGAAAAACACGGCGTCCTTCATTATGCAGTGGCAAACATTCCAGGAGCAGTGCCGCGCACATCGACGATTGCCCTTACAAACGTAACCATTCCTTACGCTTTGCAAATCGCTTCTAAAGGTGTAAACAAAGCTGTAGAAGAAAACAAAGCGATTGAAGCAGGTATAAACACAGCGAATGGTCACTTGACTTATGAAGCCGTAGCCCGTGACCTCGGTTATGATTACAAGCCAGTAAAAGAAGCCCTTCAAACTTTAGCACATGCATAAAATAACCAGCTCCTCCACGAATGTGGAGGAGCTTTTTTCATGTAGAAAAACTTCCATATATTTACGTACCAGGTCATACAAATAATTCCATTTCAAATTATAACTTTCAATTAGTTCGATAGTTGGAATCTATTTCGTTACTCGAAATGTTCGTGTGACGGTGATTGTGTCTGAAAACCGTGATTAAAGTCTTATATCAAGCTTCTATTCGACATTATTTTCTGAATATACAAACAGTTCAATCTACTCTGTATAATAAATCCTATATTACCTATAATTGGATACATTCTTGCTAGGAGGTTGGTTATGAAGAAAAAACACGTGATTCCAATGGCCGTATTGTCATCTGCACTTTTAATGGGAACGGTCGCACCGACACAGTCACATGCGATCAGTGAGAACGCAAGTCCAAAAGCTCACGCACAGATCCAGCAAAAAAGTGTACATAAGGATAAAGACAATCGTCCATTCTTTGTACAGCAAAAACAGAGTGAAAAATACACAAATGCTAATGAAAACTCCGCGAAAGCACACTTGAAAAAGAATAAAGAGAAATTCAAAATGGCTGATCCTGACCGTAGTTTAGGAAACGCCGAGATTACAAAAGATGACCTTGGTATGACGCACGTCAAACTTCAACAGGAAAAGAATGGCGTACCTGTAGAAGGACACCAAGTGGTTGTCCATTATGATAAGGAAAACCAGGTCCAGACTGTAAACGGTCAGTTCAACGAAGCGATTGAACAAAGCGATATTTCTACCAACGCTTCCTTAAGCGAAGCAAAAGGGTTGGAAGTCGCCAAAGATGCTGTTGATGCTCCCGAACAATTCGTAGAATCTCCGTCATCCACTCTTGTCATCTATCCGTTTCAAGATGAAAATCATCTCGCTTATAAAGTCAATGTGAACTTCCTTGGAGAAAACCCAGGAAACTGGTTCGTTTATGTAGATGCCAATACTGGTGAAGTCATCGACAAATATAACGCCATCATGCATGCAGATGGCTATCAAGCTTCCAAAGGATCAGGCACTGGTGTCCTTGGAGACCATCGCAACCTTCACATTTCCCACAGTAACGAGAAAGGTGTGGAAGCAAACGGAACAGATTTTTACTTATATGACAAATCCCACGAAAACCTGGATGGCATTTACACATACGATGCACAGAACAGTTGGAACTATGCGGGCTTGCAAGATAAATTGTTCTCTTCCCGTGATGCGGCCTTTACAGATGATTATGAAAAACCAGCCGTCGATGCCCATTACAACTCTGAAAAAGTATACGAGTATTATTTAGAAGAACATGACCGCAACTCCATCGATGGTGAAGGAATGGCCATCAAGTCTACGGTCCACTTTGGTAAAGATTATAACAATGCTTTCTGGAATGGTCAGCAAATGACATACGGAGACGGAGATGGCGAATTCTTCATCCCCCTGTCTGCAGGACTTGACGTAGCAGCCCACGAAATGGCCCATGGTGTCACAACAAATTCTGCCGGTCTCCTTTACCGCTTTCAATCCGGGGCTTTAAACGAAGCCTTCTCTGATATTTTCGGAGCACTCGTCGATGAGGAAGATTGGGAAATCGGTGAAGATATTATGGCAGAAGATGCTATTGCTTCTGGACGAACGTCTTTAAGAAGCTTGAGTAATCCTAGCAAATACCCTGTCGGCGAAGACTATGTTCCATACGGGGATGGTAACGGCATGTACCCTTCTCACATGGATGAATACTATGACCTGCCTCTAGATTTAGATAATGGTGGTGTCCATATCAACTCTTCCATCATCAACCATGCGGCTTACATCACAGGTGAACAGATTGGAAAAGAAAAGCTCGGTCAAATCTATTACCGTGCTTTAACCGTCTACTTGCAGCCGGAATCTGACTTCAGTCATGCTAGAGAATCTCTGATTCAATCAGCTGTCGACCTCTATGGAGAAAATAGTGAAGAAGCTCAAGCTACTGAAGATGGATTCAATCAAGTAGGAATTACAGAATAAGGAGGAATTGTCTATGAAAAAACAAGTATTTGCAGTCGCTAGTTCCATCGTATTGGCTTCAAGTGTAGCCATCCCTACGTTTGCGGCCGGTAATCATCCCGGTACCCCCGAGCAGCAAACGTACAACAGCTCGGGTTGGACAGACTATGGCCAGCTGACCAAAAAATTGGAGCAGATTGAAAAATCCAGCCAAGGAACTGTACAGGTCGACGTGGTGGGTCAATCCAATAACGGTCTTGATATTTACCAAGCCCGTGTCGGTCACGGCGATAAAGTCATCCTTATCGAAAGTGAAATTCACGGAAATGAAAAGACAGGAACGGAGGCTATTCTGAATCTATTAAGCTATTTAGGTTCAAGTAACTCCCCTCACGCCCAAAAAATCAGAGAAGAGGTAACACTTGTTACCCTTCCAAAAATGAATCCAGATGCTTCGGAGCTCGACAGGCGCGGAAATGACATGTCCTGGTCAGAAGTCGTCGAAGACTTCCCTCAGCTGGCTGAGGCCGGTGGGCCGACATGGAATTACTATACAGCCCCCAACATTCAGGGGGACAATTACGCAGCTAATCCAGGATTTGATGTGAACCGTGACTTTAATCCTAATTTGGATTATGTTCCGGAAGCGGAAGATATTCCGGGTTCTTCCTCTGAGCCTGGTTGGTACATCACCCCGGAAGCGCAAACCGTCCGTAACGTCTATAAAAATCTTCAGGACGAATTCGGAAAAGTGGACGTTTTTGTAGACCTCCACCACCAAGGACTCTATTATGTGGATGGTACGAGTGATCCAGTCACATTGTCTCTATCAGGACAATTCGTACCCGCTCCAAACTCAGAAGAAGGAGCGAAGTACTCCGAATATGCAGACAACTATGATTACGATTATTCCCGACAGTTGAATGTCGCCGCCTATGATGCGCTGCAGGAAATGGGTAATTCGCCATTCGATAACATCACCCTTTACAGTCAAGGGCTCGACCTTCCAGGCACAGCATTAGGTTCTTTTGCTCTTAACGGCAGTGGCACCGTCCTTTTCGAAGTGACCGGTCAAACGCAGAGTCTTGGTCAGAAGAAAAAGGGGATGCTTATGAAAGCTGTGGAAACAGGTCTTCAAGGAATTATTGACGGAGTAGCTGAAGACACAGTTGATGATTTGAACCCTGAAGATTACGAAGAGATTCCTGAAACGGCTTACCGTCCAAGTTTATAATTCAAAAGAGCGAGGCGTCTTGTTCAGACGTCTCGCTCTTATTATTTAAAGAATTTTAATAGATTTATCCACTTTATGCTAAACTAAAGACAGTGCAAAGAAAGGTGTGAAGTATTGATTATCAAACATTTGGAAGATCCAGTTGGAATTGAAGTTCTGAAAATGTTGCTGCGCCGATTACATCCACATCATCCCTCTATTCCTGAAATAAAAGAAAGACTGTTCAGGGAGCAGGCAGGCCACAAAGGAGAAAAAGCCCTCATTTATCCTCTTTCGCTACTTTCCGATGATCTCTTCATCTTTTACAATCTCCGTTTAAAGTCAGGGGACCACTTTTTCCAAAATGATGCATTAATCCTTTCAAAGGAATGGGTTCTACTAGTGGAAGCGAAATATATGGCCGGTCAGCTCAACATCGATGATAAACAATTAATTCAAACCACGGAAAAAGGGTTAATGGCTTATGATAGTCCCCTCACTCAAGTCCGCCGGCACAAATACCTCCTTCAAAAATGGGTGGACCAGCATGGTTTACCTCCTCTTCCTATTTATTGCGTTGTAGCAAACAGCCATCCAAAATCTATTATTACATGCGCCGATGCCGGATCAGATTTTGTGATACGATCGAACGCTCTTCACGAACTAATCATAAGTTTAAATAAGCAGAAGCCTGCTTTAAATGATTCCCATTTGCAAAAGTTTATTACGGTCCTTCTTAACTCTAACCACCCACTATCTTTTAATTATCTATCTCATTTTAATATTTCACACAAAGATCTCCGACCTGGCATCCATTGTACAGGATGTGAATATTTAGGTATGACCCGTCATCATGGGTCCTGGTTATGTAAGAAGTGTTCCTCTAAAGACAAAAATGCTCATACCCCCGCACTTAAAGATTATTATTTCATTTATGGACCACAAATCACCAACGCAGATTTGAGAGCATTTCTTATGATACGTCCCCCTGCAACAGCGAATCGTTTCCTCCATACACTCAATCTCCCATTCAAAGGAAAGAATCGAGGAAGAGTCTATTATCTTAACTTTTTTGAGTGATATCATCTAACCTTTGAGCGATTTCCTTCACTTTGGTTGAATTCTCTTTTACTATGAACGATTTCACACAGGATTTGATTGATTTCTCTTCTACTTTGAGCGATTCCATCCAATCCTTGAGCGATTCTTCCTTCTCTTTGAGCGATGCCACCCTATATTTGATCGATTCCTCTTACACTTTGATCGATTTTATCAACCTTCTATCTGGTAGAATGTTAGAAAAAAGGAGTGGCTCAACATGGAACTTACAGATCAACTAGGAAAAGAAATCATCCGTCGACTATCCCTATACATCGATGTCGCCATCAACCTCATGGATCCGACTGGAAAGATTGTAGCCAGCACAGATACCGCTCGTATCAATCAAATCCATGGCGGAGCTCAAAGAGTTATAGAAACGCTGGAAGCACAACAAATAACAAAAGAAATCTCAAACCAATATTCCAATACGAAGCCTGGGGTTAATCTCCCGATTTTTCATAGAGGCGAGCTTGCAGGTGTGGTCGGTTTGACAGGAAATCCGGATCAAGTGTTCCAAGCAGCTGGAATGACCCAAGCTTCCGTAGAGATTGCGCTGGAACAATTATATATTCAGAAACAGAGTTTTTACCAGGAAAGGCAGTGGAACCACTGGTTTCATCGGCTCATTTCAAACGAAGAAACCGAAGACCTGGAAAAAGAGGCCCGCTATTCTTTACGTGCAGACCTTAAGAAGGCATGGCAAGTCCTCGTTTTCCAGACACATTCACCTTTTGATTTCGCAGAGAGCCTCCGCACACAGGCAGAACAACTGAAGGTAAGTCCTCTCTTCATCCTGCCTTTTCAGGAAAATTCAGTGGTCATGCCTCTTCCATTCCAAGAGCATCTACCACCAATCAAAACAGATGGACCTGCCGCTGTTGGTGAACCAGGGTATAGTGCTAAAGGTATTTATACATCTTTCCAACAGGCAACGCAGACGTTAGATATTGCAGGAAAAGCCGGTAAAATTATTTACAGTGGGTCACTTAAGATGGAACGGCTACTTTCAAGCATTCCAAAGGACACGTACACAGAGATCACGGAGCCTTATGCCAATCGGCTGAACCAATTAGAAGCAGCATATTTAGAAACGCTCCATTCTTTCTTCAACAACGCCTTGAAAATGAACCGGACAGCTGATGATTTGCATGTCCATCGAAATACTCTTCATTACCGTCTGGATCAAGTCCATAAAAAAGTAGGCTTGGATGCACGGAATTTCAAAGATGCGATTATCTTACAAGCCATTTTAGTTAACCGTTAATTTGTGCACTTGCACAAGAATACGCTTACATTTTTCTGATATTTTGTATAACTCATCAATTGTTATCGTTTCTTATTTCCTGTTGAATAGAAAGTAACCAAATTAAAGGAGGGTGAATGATGAAGGTAGTTTTTGCCCCTGATTCCTACAAAGGAAGTTTGTCTTCCATTCAGGTCGCTGAAGTCATGAGAAAGGCTTTTCATTCGGTAAATCCAAATATTGAAACCATTATGAAGCCAATGGCTGATGGCGGAGAAGGCACATTAGAAGTATTTTCTACATCTGTGTCCCACGAAAAAATCCACTTATCATGTAAGGGCCCGTTGGGAGAAAATCACGAGAGCTGGTATGTAAAACTGGACGATCAGCGGGCTGTAATTGAAGGAGCCGTGATTGCCGGCTTACCACTGGTTCCAACAGAAAAACGTAATCCCGATCACACAACAAGCTATGGTATTGGGCAGGCAATCACTCATGCTTTAGACGAGGGATGCACGAACTTAATTGTAGCTATTGGGGGAAGCTCAACGAATGACGGTGGCCTCGGAATGTTACAAGCACTTGGAATGAAGACCTATGATGAAAATAACCAGGAGACAGGGATGTACGGAAAGGACCTCCATGCCGTAAAAGAAGTGGTTTTTTCCGAACTGGACCCACGTCTCAAAGACGTGACGATCCGTGTTGCTTCTGATGTAGACAATCCATTGACTGGCCCTCGAGGAGCAAGTCATATCTATGGCCCACAAAAAGGAGCGACCGAGCAGCAAGTAAATGCTTATGATCATGCTTTAGACCACTATGGAAAACTCATTGAAAAAGTGTTTGATAAAAACATCATGAACACCCCTGGTGCTGGTGCTGCTGGCGGCCTCGGATTTGCTTTTCTTACCATTGGTGCGCAACTTGAATCAGGCGCAAAGTTAGTTGGCGAAGCTATCCAACTCCAAGACGCCATCCGCGATGCTGATTATGTCATTACCGGAGAAGGACAAAGCGATGAACAGACGCTATATGGAAAAGCGCCAGGGTATGTAGCGGAACTTGCAAAAGAAAACCATACACCTGTTCTTCTCATTTCAGGGAGTTTAGGCTCTGACTACGGTGCTTTAAATAAAATATTTACGAGTTGTTTTTCCATAATTCCAGGCCCCTCGTCACTAGAGGACTGCCTGCAGAACGCAGAAGAATATTTATTTGAGACAACGAGACAAGTCGCAAGGTTAATCACCAAACAATAAAAAGGAGTGAATCGTCTATGGAAGGTTTCGGACTTGTACTTATTATTTTACTCGGTGTTTTATTTGTCATTGTAGCCACCGCAAAATTCAATCTCCACCCTTTCCTTTCCCTTTTGATTTCTGCTTTTGCTATCGGAATTTTAGCAGGTATGCCACTGGGAGATGTCGTAGAGGCCGTCAATGGCGGGTTCGGAGGATTGATGGGAGGCATCGGACTCGTCATCGTATTTGGTACGATCATCGGTGTCATATTAGAAAAATCGGGCGCTGCTTTACGTATGGCGGAAGTCGTTTTAAGAATCGTGGGGGAAAAAAGACCTCAGCTAGCGATGAGCGCAATCGGAAGTATTGTCAGTATCCCAGTCTTCTGTGATTCAGGGTATGTTATTTTATCCTCTTTAAAGAAAGCGCTTGCAAATAAAACGAAGGTTACCGTTGCATCTATGGCGATTGCCTTATCTACAGGTCTGTTCGCCACGCACACTTTAGTGCCGCCGACACCTGGACCAATCGCAGCTGCAGGGAATATTGGTGCCCAAAATTATCTAGGAACGGTCATTTTATTTGGTGTCATCGTCGCGATTCCTGCCATCTTGGTGGGTTACCTTTGGGCTGTCAAAGCCGGTTCTAAAATTCACATTGATCAAAGTGAAGAGGATGCTCTCTATGATTACGACGAGGTCGTCAGCAGTTTTGGGGATATGCCTTCGGCCAATAAATCATTTGCTCCTATTTTAGTTCCGATTCTTCTAATTGGATTCAGCTCTGTCATCACTTTTGCTGGATGGGAAGGTCCTGTTTTTTCCTTTTTCCTATTCCTAGGTTCACCTGTTGTCGCTCTTCTGGTTGGCGTTTTATTCGCTTTCACTCTTCTTCCAAAATATGATGAAGAAACACTTACCCAATGGGTAGGAATCGGAATTAAGGAAGCCGCTCCCATCCTGTTGATTACAGGAGCAGGTGGAGCGTTCGGTTCTGTGATCAGCTCCACAAGCATTGCTGATCTCATTAAAGGAATCGCGGGGAATGAAGTAGCGGTCGGAGCTGTATTCATCTTCATCCCTTTCATCATCGCTGCAGCATTGAAAAGTGCTCAAGGATCGTCTACAGCGGCGATTGTTATCACATCAACCTTAATTGCTCCACTTCTTCCGCAGATTGGAATCGAAGGAGCCGTACCACTAGCACTCATCGTCATGGCGGTCGGTGCTGGTGCCATGGTCGTCTCACATGTCAACGACAGCTATTTCTGGGTCGTAAAAGAGTTCAGTGGGATGTCCATCACACAAGCTTACAAAGCTCAAACGATGGGGACATTACTGCAAGGACTGACAGCCATTATTGTCACTTCGATCCTCTGGTTTATATTGGTATAACACTAAGAGAGACCTCCAATGTGGAGGTCTCTCTTTTTGACTAAAGCTGCTGAGTCCTTCGATATTAACTGGAGAAGACTTCTCTTCCTACCAAGTGAAATATACAATCACGCCAATCATTCCCCAAATTGGAAGAGAAAAAAGACCCGCCCATAAAAGCCCTTTGAAAAAGTTCCCTTCATATTCCTCCATACCATCACCTCTTTAACAAACAGTATGGACATTTCCATATATAGACTTACTTTAGATTATTTCACAAAATCCGACGTATATTTCCCAGGTAATAATTCAATCTCGCCAATTCCCATCAAATTCCGCACAAAAAAAGCTACCCTATAAAAGAGTAGCTTACGAATTGTAGTCAAGAATCATTTCTCGAACATCTTCTACTTCCTGGTCCGGCACTTCTAAATAATAAATTCCATTAATTTTAGTGCCTGTACCCGTCATCTGGTAAGTAGACAAATTTTCTCTCGCCCCACTATAGTTCTTCATCAAATCCTGCATCGTACTGAAGTCCATATTAGTAGAAACATTTTTACCAAGAACGTCCATCACATTACCAATTTTATTAATGGATCCGACATTCATCCCTTTATCTACAATTCCCTGGATGACTTTGCGCTGGCGCTCATTACGTCCGAGGTCGCCCTGGGGATCATCGTACCGCATACGGACATAGCCAAGGGCTTCTTCACCATCCATAGTCAATTCACCTTTTTTATAATGGAAGTTATCCTTCCCATACCATTCGATATCGTTTTGGATGGTAATGCCTCCAACGGCATCCACCATTTCTTCCAAACCTTCCATGTTCACTTGGACATAATAGTCCAGGTTAATATCAAGAAAGTTCTCGACAGTCTGGATAGCCATATCTGCTCCACCAAAGGCGTAAGCATGATTAATTTTATCCTGTTTGCCCGAATGAGAAGAATCGCCCACCATCTCCGTACGTGTGTCACGAGGAATGCTAATGATTTGACTGCGATTGTCGTTTGGATCAACAGACAATACCATTAAAGCATCAGAACGTCCGGAATCTCCGGCTCTTTCATCGACGCCCATCAACAAAATGTTCAGCGGTTCTTTTTCTTTTCGCTTCTTCTCTGTCAGTTCATGATCGATGGATGTGACTTTTTTGTGCATCTTTGAATCCACCGTGTTCTTCGCCCCACTATACAGGGAGTAACTATATACACCTGCAGGGACTAATAACAATACCAATAAAACAAGCGTGACTTTCCACCATCGTGTTTTTCTCTTCTTATGTTTATCCGAACGTTTCATCTACAATTCTCTCCACCTTATATCACTTTTTCATTCTATTATATAGCGAGAAGGTAAGACTTACAATTCTACAATTATAAAATCATAGATAATCTCCAATACTATTAAAAAGTTTAGAGAAGGAGATCTTACGATGAAAAAAGCGATGATCACAACACTGCCCATCCTCTATATGATTCTTATTTGGATCCAGTCGAGTCTTTCTATCGAGACGATTAAGGAGTGGATTTTATGACACTAGGATTTTCCCTGGAAAGTTTGCACCTGGTTGAGTTCGCGCTATTATACGTTCTCATCGTACTCGCTCTTCACGTTCATAACCGATTCACTAAAGCGACCAATCTACTTGCTGCTATTTTTGCCTCTTTTTACGGATTTATTGACGAAACCCACCAGTTCTTTGTAGTCGGGCGTTCGTTTACGGTTAATGATCTGATAAAAGATTGGTGTGGAGTATGGATCACTTATTTTGTGGTTGAGTTTAAGTATTTAAGAATCAATAACCATTCTCATGGTACAACAAATGATGTCGTTGACAATGTATTCGCTCCATTAAATCAGAAACATTAATTATACTTCATATGTGAGAATAGATTACTCATACGTTTTCTTCTACCATTTTCTATTTAGCAAGCAAATGAGGAACTGGTTGTGTAACTTTCTTTTTATTAAGAACCTTTCTTCTCAAAGTTTCTACCAAAGGTTTTTCCACAACGTTATAAACAATACAGCAAGAAGCGGTAACCAAAAGGATGATAATGATCAACCCGAAGAATGGACTGATGATATTAAAGAAATTCAACTTCACAAATATCATTAAATATCCTTTTATAAATGGGCCATGAGCAATGTAAATGGAGTAGGAAGCTCCACCTAGATAAGAAAAGAAACGCGGGACATTTCTCTTGGTCTTATCCATTTCTGCTATACCATACATAATTAACATGGAACAAAATCCGTACGCTAGGGATAAGGGGATAAAGGTAAGGGAATAAACATTATGGACCCATACCAGGAAATAGCCAGCCATCCCGAGTACAATACAAAGTCCAGCGTATTTATTTGTGAAATGGATAGAAAGATAAGCTACGAGCGCCCCACAAAAGATTTCCACTATACTAATACTGAAAATAGAGCTTGGAAGGAAGGAAAGTATATTCATTTCTCCAAGAAGAGTTAACCCAACCAATAAGCCTATGAAAGGTTTCATAATCACTGGTTTATACATATAAGCAAAGAATAAGAGATAAAAGAATACGATGTGTGTCAGTGACCATGCTGAACTTAGTATGGGCTCATTAGTCAATAAGAGAAAAGACTTGAGGGTGATTTCCATACTATAACCTTCTTGGAGCATGGGAAACGCTAAGGGGACAATTAAAGCTAATGTTGTAAAAATCCAATATAAAGGGAAAATCCTCAAAATTCTTTTGATCAGAAACTGAGTGGCTTTTTCCTTATTTCCAGCATACTTGTTATAAAGGTAATAAATCATGAATCCTGTGACAATAAAAAAGAAATCTACGCCCCCTGTTCGTTCCCATTGGGCTACATTAAACCAATCATACCCAATTTCCTGATAAAAGTTATTGTTCGCATGTCCGATAAGTACAAATAATATAGCAAGAGCTCTGGATATCTGGATGATCTCCAATTTACCGGAATTGGATTGTTTCATGATCTTCATCTCTCCTATGTTTACTTACTAAAAAACCAGGTTCAAGAAGTTCGCGTATGTTTCCTCATTGCACGGACGGAGTAATTTAAAAAATACCACATCGTCGAAGGAAGATTACTACGACCGACTTTCCTGTAAGTATTCCAAGTCTTCCGAGCTGACTTCCACTTGTTGCTGGATAGCGATTCATTACATTTTCTATATAAAGCCAGTTCTTCATTCAATCCATAAGCAGTCACTCCATGAGAGAGAATGGACATCCACAATCCATAATCTTCAGAACAATCTCTATAGAGGGGCATTTGCACCTTACCTAGCTTTTCCTGGTTCAGCACCACTGTCAAAGTTCCAATTGCTGTATTCTTAAGTAAGTCTTTATATGTGATTTGACTAGGCATATGGAAAACAACCCCTGTAGGGTTCCCTTCTTCCTGCATAATCCTATAAGCAGTGTAAGAAAAAGAATAACCATTTTGATGCATGAACAAAATCTGTTTTTCTAGTTTTTGCGGGTGCCATTGGTCATCACTGTCTAAAAAAGCTAGATATCTACCATCTGCAGCTAGGATCGCTTGATTCCTAGCATAAGCAGGCCCACCGTTTCTCATTAATTTGATAAGCTTAATCCGTTCATCTTCCGATTGTTTGGCTTCGATAAGTTTTACGGATTGATCTTTAGAGCAGTCATCCACGATAATCATTTCCCAATTCGTGTAAGTTTGAGATTGAACGGATTCAATCGTCTTAGAAATAAAATCCGCTGAATTATACGAAGGAGTAATGACAGAGACTTTCCCCATATTTCTAAAATCCATTTGAACATCTCCCCTTTTAATGAATCGCCCTCTTCTTACCCACACTTTTCATGGAATCTTTCATATCCACGCCTTGTGCCTGTTCACGGTGGAAAACTACTTTCAATGTTAAGATCAATATTTTCCAATCTGATAAAAAGCTATAATTTTTCACATAGGCTAAATCAAACCGTAATTTATCTTCAGCTGAAGTGGTATATTTTGCGTGCACTTGTGCTAAACCAGTGATGCCAGGTTTAACTTCAAGACGATGATGGTAATCTGGAAACTGTTTATTGAATTGTTTCACAAAATATTCTCTCTCTGGTCTGGGCCCGATCAGGCTCATCTCACCTTTCAATACATTGAATAATTGCGGAAGTTCGTCTATTCTCGTCGCTCGAATAAATGAACCAATTGGAGTAATCCTTGGATCTCTTACAGTTGCTAAAACCGGCCCTGTTTTATTCTCCGCATCGGCAACCATACTTCGGAACTTATAAATCCAAAAGGTTTTCCCTTTCATCCCTAAACGCTGCTGTTTATATAAAGCAGGGCCCGGGGAAGTCAAAGGGATCAGCCATACTAATAAAATCAGTAGTGGGCTAGTGAGTAGGATTAAACCCATGGAACCAATCACATCCATACCCCTTTTCAGTAATTGTTGGACGGGATGAATATGAAAGGGTTGGATAGAGTAGACGATTGTATCATCCATCTGATAGGTTTCAGCTCCCTGAATCCCCAATTCATACAGCTCAGGTATAACCAATATTTCCTTTCCATATTTAGTGGCAAGCTGTACCATTTCCACTTTTTCTTTTGCGCTAAAACCAGAACTGACCAACAACGCATCTGTCTCTTCACCGTATTTTGTTAATATATTTTCATCCATTGAATGAGATGAACCACATATCTGATACCAGCCTTCATTCTGCTCAAGAAAATGATGCATCTTTGAATCATCGTTTCCAATCAACCAGATCCTTTTTATAGCTCTTTTCCTTATTAAAGACCAGGCTAGCAACCTGACGAGTAATAAAAGAAGGGTCTGCAGACTAATAGAAACCATCAAATAGCTTATACCGAAAGTGAACCATGATGTGAAAACGATTCCCAAACTAATGAACAATCCTAAGATGGTCATTGAGAAAACGACAGAATACATAAGATCCTTGACCGATTTCCTCTCCCAGTTCCTATAAGAATCGGAGAATGTGAAAATCATATAGGCTATTCCTAATGCGAGAGGAAGTGATGCTGTGTGAAACGGGAAATCAACGATAGAGCTAGCCTCAAAAAAGTTATAGATTATCCGAAACCCGCTAAAGAGCAGAGCCATATCAATAAAAATAAAGGGGGCAAAGTTTCCTTTAAACGACTGATTCATCTTATTCCTCTCCTCTCTTGCGATCCTGAGTCATTAAAACTTAATCAAGAATTTAAGTTCTTAATTGAGAACGAATGTGCAAAAATTCCCTTCCTATTACTAGGTTTCATAACTTTTTCAAAAGGTTTGGACTTTAACATATAAAGTTTTTTAATCAAATTCAAAGGATGATAATCGATCCGTTTCCCATCAACTAAAGAAATGTTCTCTCTTGCATAAGAAATGGTGTGTAATCCGTCTGGATAAAGGCTTCCAGGTGGCTGTTTCAAATGTGAGACTGGTTCTTCCTGAAATTTATCCGGACTTAATTCTTCTACTCTATTAAGAACAATACTCCCACCGTATGTGGCCGAACAGTCTTGCGCTGGCCGGTATAATACATCATTTCTGACAAATGGAGTACCTGCTGGTCTTGCTGAACGGATATCATACTTAACCGGGTTTGCAGCATGCTCTTTCCATTCACCGAGAAGGTGATCTGAATAAAAGATATGAAGCTCATAATTCTCGGTTTGGAGGGATGACGCCCTTGTACAAAACAGCCACCATTTTCCATTCCAATGAATAATAGTAGAATCTACAGCTGCCACCCCTTTCAAGATAGTTTTGACTTTTCTCCATTCTTTAGTCTCATCATCCCATTGATGTAGCGTCACTTTTTTCGTTTCTGATGTTTCAGGAATACAGTAGTAGTTATTACCGTCTTCAACAATATAAGGGTAAGACATATGTGTGGGTAAGTTCATCGTTCCCTTTCTCAGAATATACTTCCCATTATCTTCCCCTTCGTTCATTAGATGACATTCACTGATAAAGCCTTTTACAACTCTATGATCCACTTCTTCGAATATCAAACGTAACTCTCCATCTGCTTCATAAGCGAATGGATCTGCATAATACAGTTTTTTATCAGGGAATAACCATTCAATTTCTAATGGGTTTTCACTCAAAAAATCTTGTAAGGGTTGCTTCACAATACCAATATTCCAGTACTCGTATCCAAACAAGCGCTTATACCATCTTTTAGCTTGATGTTTTCCTATTCGCAGTGTATATCTTATTCGTTTCATTACTGAGACAGGAGTGTTTTTTTCTATAACGCATTCATGTGGACCAAATGTATATGGTACACCTTTGTTTATTTTCCTACACATCTGAGCTGGCCATTCTAGTATGGCCTGCTCTATTTGTCCCTTATGTTTTTTAGCTGAAAAAAGAATCGTTGGAAGGGAACCCTTTATCAAATTTTGAACTTTTCCGTTGGGAAGTAAACGATCAAAAAAAACTTCCGTATAGGATGATTCTTTCCATAATTCATGAAGAATAGGCCCTCTTTCTTTTAAGTGGCGGAAGGACCACACACCGTACAAGGGTAGATTAAGAAATTCGCCTTCAAATCTTACATCACTTAAATCTAAATAAAAATCCAAATGATAAGCCCTTAAATGTAAGAGGTCCCTTGGCTTTAGTACACCTTTGTCAACTTCACATATTTTGTAACTACAATGAGGGAAAAGATCTTTTATATTGTGGTCTTGGCTTTTATAGGACTGGTTCTTTTCACCAGCATGAACCTTAATTATTAAGGAACACTCAAGACCTTCCATTTCTTTCAGTTTATGAAGTGTTTCATACTTCCACTTTTCTCCTGAAAGTTCATCTATAATAATTCCAAATTTCATATTTTCAACCTTCATATAACCCTCCCCCTCTCTAAACGAAATCTTTTCGTTCTAGATATTCTTGTAGTGTCTCATCTACCATTTTTTTTAAAGAAAACTCTTCTTCCACCCGCCGCCGTGCCTTTATAGATAATTCCCGATGCTTCATCGAATCCCCGAATAACGTCAAAATCTTTTCATAGAATGCATCAGTGGAATGTTCTGAAACAAGATAACCCGTTTGCCCTTCAAGGAGTGCTTCACTTATCCCTCCCCTATCTATGGATATGATGGGGGTACCTACAGCCATCGACTCCAAAACGACCATGGGAAAAACCTCGCGATTTGAAGTGAGCAACATGATATCCATGTCTTCGATAAATTTTTCCGGGTTCTTGATTGAACCAAGCATCTTTACTTTCCCAGATAAACCATACCGTTGAATTAAATTTTCCAACTTGTTCCTTTCCGGTCCGTCTCCACCTATAATAAAATTCACATTTTTCATACCTTTGCACTTCCTGGCAATCTCAATAAAGAATTCAAGGTTTTTTTCTTTAGATAATCTAGCCAACACTCCCACATTGAAGTCCTGATCTTCTTTTTTTTCTCTAAAGATAAATTGCTCTAGATCTACACCGTTATAAATCGTTTTAATGATTTCCTTTCGAACGCCGGATTCTAAGAGCGATTTTTTTTCAAAATTGCTCACGGTAATGATTCGATCGACAAACCCGTTCATTAACGTGGAGAATATTCTTCTGCTTTTCAGTTCCAACCAGGTGATATTGTGCTTTGTGTAGAGAAGTTTAATAGGCTTGCGTGTCATCATCTTCAGAGCAATTCCATAAAGCACCATCCGCAAACTATTCGCATGAATTAAAGAAATACCGTTGAGTGTCACTACTTTTTTCAATCTCAACAAATTTTCATAATGTTTCTCTCTTTTTAATTGAACATAACGATCCAAATGCTCGATTCTATTTTGTAAATCACCTGGACCTGCAGCATAGAAAAACTTGAGATCTGGATGCTCCAGATGATTTTCGAGTTTGCAGAAGTAAATCTCTGCTCCTCCAAAGCTTAATTTATCCGTTAGTAACAAGACATTCATTGGAATCACCCCTATTCATATCATTCATGATACTTTTTGTACCGTTGTCACAGGAGGTGTACTTTCCTGCGCCTTCCTTTTATATCGATTTAAATAGGTTGATAAGATCGCCAAGACCATAAAAAAGATGTCATTGATGATTACAGATAGAAAGCCCATTTGAAGGACCATACCTATAATTGTAAAAAAAAGATAAGGTTTATGTTTGTGAATTTTACTTTGATACAGTTGATAAACGACAAGTAATAAAAACAAAAGATAAAAGAATATGCCAAGGAGACCCGATTCAGAGAGTATATCCAAGAAGGTGTTGTGTACGGAAAGATTATCCCCATATTCAAAGGAATTGTATTCCGCAAAGTTGAAGGCACCAATTCCAACGATTTTGTGGGTGGTGAAATATTCCCAGGCTCGCCCCCACAACTCGATCCGACCGCTGCCCCCGTCACTCGTAAAGTCGTTCATTCTCGATTCTAATATGGAAAGCAAATCAAATCTCAAATATACGATGGCTATATAGCACGCAAAGGTAACGGATAGGATGACCCCCATCGTCATTTTCAATTGTTTGAAAGGATGGTTAATCATTCCATATAAGACGAAGAGGACCAGCATGACAAGTAACCCCCCTCTAGAAAAAGTGAGGATATTCGTCGTAATACACAAGATCAATCCTGCTTTGTTCAACCATCCTTTTGAATTACATAAATAGTAGGCGAAGAAAACAGTATTATAAAAAACAAAAAAGTTAGGATCTTGGAGTAAGCCAATTAATCTAGGATAGTTGCGATCGATCATCAATCCGAATTGAGATATTCGGATTCCCTCGGTATCAAAAAAGTAGTCGACACTTTTAAGTCCAATCACGTACAAAAGAAGGCTCGCTGTATTGAAGATCAGACCCACATATCCAATACTCTTATCAATGATCGATTGATTGACCCCTTCAAGTATGGATTTCATCACCATGTAACAAGACAAATAGATAAAAGCACCAGCCATTATCCTTATACTTGAGGCAGGATATAGCGAGAATGCGCCTGTAAACGAGTAAATCAGATAGAATGCGATCATAGCCACTTCATATAATTGCAGATGATAGAACCGGAACTGACTGATCATAATGACAAAATAAAGGAGGGAAAAGATCATATAAGGTTTTAATGAAAACCCTATGTGAACACCATAATTAGCTAAAGTGATCAGCAAGAATAGAAAAAATACAGTCCAATTTCTTTTATGATCCGTTGGCTTTTGAAGGTCCATTTCCCACCCCTCCTGAATGCTTCGGCACTCGTCCTTGTTTGTATTTCAATATCCAATGTTGAGTATAAACGGTGATTTTTCGCCTTAGTTCAGTGTCCAGCAAAGGAAGCAGCAGCACAAGGATGGAATGGAGACTCAGTGCAAGTATGGCATGAAAAGTCTCTAGCCATTCCATAAGAAATAAGCCAGCAAAAAAGTAGGATAAATAAGGAAATAAGGACTTTTTGAACAGCACCCATCGATTTGGTGAACATAACCAAAAACCTAGAAGAGCCAAAACTTCGATAGCCACTCCAGTAATGGCAGCACCGATAACGCCATAAGAAAGGCTTAAGGTTATATACATGCCTACACCGACGATAACAGTGACAAATTGTATAAATGTACGGAAATTTTGTTTTTCCATCGTTGTTAAACCGTCCGCTAATGCTATGTTTATGGATTGAAGTAAAAGCATAAGTGAAAGAACTTTAAGTGGAAAAGCCGCACCTAACCACTCCGTCCCGAATAAAACCTTGATGACGTATTCAGAAAGGTAAAAAAAAGGAAGAACCATCATCATACCGACCAATGACATGATTTTTGTCTGCGTAATCCGATGGTCAAGGTGTCGTTCCAAGTTCTGATTTTGGAAAGAACGAAATAAAACGGGATAGTAAGCTCCTGCTACAATAAAAGGAATTTGCTGCAAAGCTTGTGGGATTCGATAAGCCACAGCGAACAGTCCCACTGCAGCAATCGGGATCGTTTTCTCAAGAATGATAGGCCCAATATGCGGCAGCAAAACAAACAGGAGGCCCCCCAATGTGAAGGAACCCAGGTTCTTGAAAAGACCTTTATGGAAAGGGTATGAAAACCGAATGGATACGTCCTTCATCACTAAGATCAGACCAAAAATTCCTGCTGTTAAATAAGAGAATCCATATAACGCACACATGATGAGAGGGTTTAACTGGAGCCCCATCCCGATCACCATTGCTGTAACAAGACAAAATGATGAGACCATACGGATCAATCCGTAATATTGCATTTTTTCAATAAGTTGATAGAAAGTCGTTCCTATGCTTTGTAAGGCGACACCAGTGACCATAGGGATAATTAAATAGTAAGCCGTACGAATCAACTCTCCGTTACTTGAGTTGAACATGTGAATGAAGGAGAAACCAATGAAAAAGGTGGCCACAAGAAGAGCCAATCTCATCTTCACATAAGAAGAAATCAGTTCCTGTAATTTCACCTTGGGCTTAGAACCTTCGCGAAGTGTGATATCGCTTAACCCTGCATCTGTAAAATACCCCATAATCATGGCAAAGGCTAAAGCGACACTGAACACTCCATAATGGTTGGATTGGAGGTAGGATGCCAAGACAATGAGAGCAGCAGCATTCAAAATACTAGATAGGGCCGTACTGTAAAATAGATGAAGGATATTTGATCCAATGGAATTTTTCTTTTCCTTGTTCACCTGCTCCTCCCCTCCTTCAAAGTTTTCATTTATCCCGTTTGTAGAATGGTGCCGAAGACTTCTCTACCAGACCTTTCAATTGCTTCTACAGTGTTTACTAACTTTTCTTTCTTACTCTTATTTGTTCGAGCTACCAAAATAACACCTTCACAGTACTCGACTAACAATTGAGCATTTGCACTAAATAAAAATGTTGGAGACGTAAATAAAATGAGATCGAACGCCTTCTTACATTCCTCAACGACCCCTTTAATTTTTTCAGGTATCCACATTCCCTGTGGAAATTTTTGGGTAGATCCAGTAGTTAAGAGGCATAGGTTAGGGACCTGTGTTTCCCTGATCATATTTTGTACACCTCTCCTTTCTAGAACAGCATTAGCCCAACCCAATTTATTCTTTTTTTGAAAAAAATCATGGAGAGTAGGAGACGATAGATCCGCATCGACCAATAACACTCTCTTACCTTGTTGAGCCATAGCCATAGCTAATTTCGCAGATATCAAAGAGTTTTCCGTATGTTCATCTACTGATGTAAGCATCAACGCTGAAGGTTCGTGTCGGATGAATCGATTCACTCGAATTTGGATCATGCGTATTTGCTGAGTGCTCACATATTGTTCGTTGAGCATTAATCTCTGTTTGATCTTCTCAGACACTGACCTCATTTTTTTTCTCCCCTTCTACGACTTCCATTTTTCTACCTCTCTGGATAGGATTTTCTTCATGTTTCCTCTTTCGTGAAGTTTTCTTTTTCAAATGAAGATCACCAAAGACCAGAATCCCCAATTCCTTTTCTACTTGAGAAACGGTTCGGATTGAATCATCTAAATGTTCCCTCAAAAAAGCGACTCCGATCCCAGCTAATAACCCAATCACTACCCCAATTCCCAAGTTCAGTGTAGTGCTACCGATTTTTTCAGCGGTGGTTCCATTAGGAGAATCGCTTAAGATGTATATATCTTGTACATCAAACAGCTGATTCATCTTGTCTACAGTAGTAACAACGATCATGTTCGCTATTTTTTCTGTATCATCCGGACTACTTCCTCTTACGACAACATTCACAATCTGTGAATTCCTCGTATTCTGTACGACCACCTGTTTTTCTATGTCTTCATAACTGATACTAAATTCGTTGCTTACGTAATTAAGTACGCTGGGGCTTTTAATAAAATCGATGGTAGAGGCAAGTAACATATTAAGTTCTCTCGATTCCGCATATTCAGTCGTTTGTTTGTTCAAATCACCGACAACGATACTCTCCATTGATTCATACGTAGGCTTCATGAAAAATATTGAAACAGCTCCGACTAAAATAAACACGAAAAAGGTGACGATAAAGATTGTAAGGATTCTCTTTTTGAGAACAGAGAAAAAAGCTTTAATATCCATCTGATCTTGCATGACAACCTCCACCTATTCATTAAAGTTTATATCTAATAAGTGTGCACTTGATGACTTTGACAATATTTTATTGTTAATTGAATGCCGTCCGATAGTGTATAAGAGGGTTCCCAATCAAGCCAATGTTTAGCCTCCTGGTTGGAAAGTAAACTATGACGGATATCCCCTGGCCGTTCATCATGAAAAGAAGGACTCATAGAATCACTAATGTTAAAGTACAGTTCTTCAATAAGTTCTAATATAGAAGTTTTAGTTCCTTGGCTGATATTGAGCGTTTTTCGATCACCATAATGACATGCGGCTACATTCGCTTTGGCTACATCTTTAACAAAAATAAAATCTCTCGTTTGCAACCCATCTCCGAAAACGGATAAAGCCTCCCCTCTCAAGGCTTGATCGATGAACAAGGCCACTACCCCGGCTTCCCCTTTTGTATTTTGTCTCATTCCATAAACATTGGAATAGCGAAGAATGGTATAGTTCAAACCGAATGTGTTAGAAAACATTTGAATATAGGTTTCTGCATTTCTCTTTGACAGCCCATAAAACGATAAAGGATCTACAGGATGATCCTCCCCTATAGGTAAATATTCCGGTGCACCATAAACAGCTGCTGAAGAAGCAAAAATAAACTTCTTCACTCCATATTTCACGCAGGCTTCTAACAGGTTTACTGTCACCTTGATGTTTTCTTCCGCATCAAACCCTGGATTTTTCATTGAATAAGAAACTGAAACTTGAGCCGCTTGATGAATAACGATGTCCGGCCTTTCCTTGGCAAACACTAAATCTAACTTATCTTTGAGATCTACGTTATAGTGAATCACACGATCAGAAATGTTCTCTACCCTTCCTGTTGATAGATTGTCTAAAACGATTACATCAAAATTCTGTAGAAGTAATTCATCTACGATGTGTGATCCAATAAAACCAGCCCCACCTGTCACTAATGCTTTCACTAGACTCCACCTGCCTATCCGCATTTTCTTTATAAAGAACCATCAAACTCTCGTTCTTTATAAAGTATATTATGTTCATTATAGAGTGTTTATCTTTAATAGCAAAACTCCAAATCCACCTTATTTGTTCTCGATAAGACACTTTTCGTGGTGAATACTTCCAATACCTCTCTTTTTTTATCTTTTTCGTTCTGTTTAAAGAACAAAAAAGAATGATCAGTTTTACTAAAGGTTCAAACTGATCACTCTTTTATTTAATGTTTTTGTTGTTACACCCTCCTGCTCCTACACTTTGGTTTGGAAGAGAGGTATAAAAAGGTGCTCCATATAATAATGATCCATTTCATAATTGTGAAGCTGCTAAGGTCAGGGGGTCGACTGTGGATAGTATGAGTTGTCATCCCCTTGATCAACGATATATGTTTCATTCACATTAGAAATCAGACTGTTCCTCATAGACTGAGCAGAGAAATTTACAATCTTAGTTTCCGAGGCATATGATTCCACGTCCCAGATCATTCCTTGAAAGCGGTTATCTGATCCAGACACTTTTAAGACCTCTTCTGTAGCATCTGACAATTGAATTTGAAAGTCAGTAAATTGATTCCCCGACACCTCATTAGGAATAGATTTAGAACTCTCTATGACGATACATTCGACACAATCATCCAACGTAAGATTAATAAAGCGATTGCCATTAACAAAGTTATATTTCCCAGTTGGTGTTTCAGCCTTGATGAAAACTCCTGTTCGAAAACCCACAATTTTTATCGATGAAAAATCGACAAAACTAATAAATTCATTGGAATGGTCAGCTACAAGTGCTATAGCTGTTCCCGTGTTTTCATCACTCGTATTTATAATATTCATCCCCTCAATGCGTGAAGTTTCCCACGACCAGAACTTTTGTCCACCATCAAAATAGAGGACTTCAGAAGAGAAGTTTTTATCAGACACCTCTATGATGCCATTTGTAATTGAGGCATTTTTCATGATTTCAAAAACCCTAAAGTCACCTTGAACTTCTAAAGTGGTGTACTTTCCTAATTCCAGCTCAATCCCTTGTTTTAAAATAATCCCTTTCTGAAGGATGAATCTTTGATTACCTGTCACCTTAACTTTCCCTAATTCATGTTTCACGCCATAATTAATAGCCTCTTGGATAGCCGTTGAATCATCCTTATCGTCGTTTCCTTTGGCACCAAAATCCTCAATATTTACCTCCTCTTTCAGTGAAGCTTTTTCTAAGGATTGTTGTTGATTTTCATATTTTTCGTAAACAAATAGAATACCGAGGATAAGTACAGCTAATGAAAGCATAAAAACCTTGTAATTCAACACATACGCTCCTCAAAAATATTTTAAAGTGCCCTATTGTTTAAGGACAAATAAAGACTGAAAAAACGCAAGCCTCTCCAATTAGGGCTTGCGTTTTTCATGACATGAAAGAAAGACTGTCTTCCTATTGTTCAAAAAATTCCCAGACGCTTTTTTGTTCTAATGCGCTCTGGAGGATCCGTATAAACCATCTCTCCCTCAAGAACAACGTGAGCATTTTCCATGAATTGATACATGAGATCTGTACCGAACTTTTTCTCAATTTTGCTGTAAGCTTCTTTCATAAAAAATCCACGTTTTTTGGAGTCATGAGCGTTAGAGGCTACAAGGTGAGTCAGATTGAATTCAATCATTTGATAAGAAAATTTTTGAACTTCTTTCCCTAATTTCCCTGCAATACTTGCGGCGGTTACTTGAGTGATAGCGCCATTTCTTACAAAGTTATAGAGTTCATTCGGTTGCTGACGAATCATTTTATTACGCTCTGGATGAACGAGTACAGGCTTGTAACCAAGCAATTGAATCTCATACATCATTTTTTTAGCATAATGGGGAATGTCGTGATTCGGCAATTCGAGAAAAACATAACCGCTATTCTTGTTGATAGAAAGCAATTCCTCCGAATCAAACGCTTCAAGATCTCCATTGAGTCTTATCTCCTGTCCTGGGAGCACCGTCAAATCAATTCCTTGTTGAAAGAGTTCATCATTCAACTGAGCGGTTTTCTGGATAACGAGCGATTTTGGATTACTATACCGTGTATGAAGGTGATGGGGAGTAGCAACGATCGTATCGATTCCTTGTTCAACAGCCAACTTGGCCATTGCGACACTATCCTCCATCGTCTGAGCTCCATCATCTAATCCAGGTAAAATATGACTGTGCAAATCGATCATTTTCATTCCACCTCTTTAGTATTTTCGAACAAAGGTTAAACAGGTTGCTATCTCCTAACACCTAAGATAATTAGTAAATGATTTCATGTGCACTTATTAAGTAGCTACTAACCAACAAACAGCATTGTTAAACAATATAATCCAATAAATTCCTTCACGTTCAGCCTCACAAATTGAGAATTGCGCAGACCGCAATTGAACTAAACACAACACTGCATATGTTTTTGGGATTTACCTTCTCCTGTGGTTCTTCGCAATCTCTTCGTTGTTCTTTATTAAGAATGGCATAAATTGATTATATATCCTTGGGAGACATATAGGAAACCTCAAATACTCCCATATTTCACTTTAAAGAACAGATTCATCAATAAATCTTTAAAATACTCAATATAACACTAAAATAAGTAAAATATTCCTTGTTTATTCTTTTGAAAGAACACATTTTTATTAAGACCCGCCTTTTACTTTCACCAACATAGGAGGATTTACACCTCAGTACCAGAGGTTTAACATCGTTGTTTATGCACGTGAGACGTAAGAACCAATTGGATTTGTTTTTCATATAATACAGTCTTAAATCTTGACTACATTTTCAGGTGAGAATGAACATACCAAATTCTTGTTAAGAGAGCTTTTATAGTAAATAAGAAGGAAAATTGAAAAGAAGAGGTGTACCAATTGGTATTTTCTAATGAAGAACTTCAAAATGAGATCAACAATTTGACAAGTGCCATAAATGGGATTGTGTCACTTTTATCCTCAAACAGTAACTCCTCAAGTTCCCAACCCGTCTATATTCGAGTTTCTGACTTTTCAGGAGTAAGTGATGCAGATAGGTTACAGAAAGCGATTGACTATGCACAGCAACATTCCATAAAAACCGTATTTTCTGATGATCTAAGTTTTTATTTAGAGAGCACAATTACTATAAAAAAAGGTGTACGTCTATTGTCTGCTTACTCTACGGTTTACATGCTGGGAGCGAATGTGGACGGATTCATCATAGAACAAGATGCTTCTTTTTTAGGGGGAAAAGTTGCTATTGACGTAACTGGATATACAAGAAGAGCCATTTCATTGAATGGATCACAAAAGTTCTACAACACGTGGAACAATACACAGATTGATGATATTACGATACTGAACTGGATGGGGGATAACGGGGGCACTGGGATTTACCTTTACTCCGGAGGAAACGAACACGAAATTTCATTTGTAAACTTCAGCAACATTAAAATCGTAGGCTTTGAAAAGGGAATACATCTTCGCGCAACAAAACCTAGCAGCGGCAGGGCTTGGGTAAACGCGAATAACTTTGACAATATCGCCATCGAAGATTGTGTCCATATGATTGTGCTTGAGGGAAGCGAAACGGTCCCATTTGAAACAACAGGAAATATATTTTCAAACCTCCAAATCCAACCCTCTAATTCTACAAAAAAAATCATTACAGCCAGTGGCCAAGATAACAGATTTACAGGCATGGTGTGGGACTTATTTGAGATTACCCACTCCGGGTCTGTCGTAGATTTTACTGTTAGGTCGTCTTATAATTTCGTCGACTTATCCAGAAATGTGCCCCTGGATCGTGTCAGTGATAAAGGGAGAAAAAACCTTGTCGTTAGTCATGACACGACAATAGTTGAAAAAAGAACGAGTGACCCACAAAATCCTGTGGTAGGGCAAGTATGGTTAAGAACAGACCTTAACCCAACAACAGATGCTGTTTATCGAGTCATGACCAGCGCAGGTATTATGTACATTCCTATAAAACCAATATGATGAATTAGAATCTCTGACTATAGGATTGGAATAAGTATGTGTCTAGAAAGTATCTGTATGGAATTGAAAACGTAACTAAGAATAGAAACACCATGTTGTTATATCGTTTATCCCATGTATTAATGCTACAATAACGCTCATTCTTAACCTTCTTCTAGCGATATTCCTTCGAGTTGTACGTATAGGAGTACTGTAATCCTTTTATGTATTCAGGTTGCACCATGACTCTATTTTTACCATTGTTACCTAATAAAATCAGCTCTTCTTGTATCATTTTCAAACCTAAAAACACCGGGAGCACTATCAAAGTATGAATTTTAATATATGACATTTTATATTAAATTATGTCGGATGATGAACACTCAAGACTATCACAAAAGAGAAGTGGTAGTCTTTTTTTCTTATTTTTCTGAATAATTAGCAAATAATGTTGATTATTCTTTCTTTTTTGATAAATTAGAAAATGTAGGATAAAAAAGGTTTCTAAAGAAAGGGGTCATTTTATTGAAAAAAACGTCAAAGATTGTAACATCTGCTTTAGCTCTAGCTCTCACCATGGGGCCAATGAGCGCCAGTGCATTCGAGTTGCCAACGACTGGGCATGAGAACGTACATAAATCTCATTCACATTCTCCTAGCGGTATGCCATTTGATGCAGCCGTCGCTAATGATGAGCGCTTGATCGAGATGTTGAAAGAGAATGGGAAGATTGCCAAAGATGCTACACCTGCGGAAGCTGAGGAAGGTTTGAAAAAATTCTTAAAATCTAAACAAGCTTCTGCTGAAAAAGCCAAAGGGCAGTTCGATGATGAAAAAGCCGAGACGAAGAAAAAGTTAAAAGAAGCCATGGATAATAACAGCTTGAAGAAAGGTAAAGGAAATAAACTTGGACAAGCGGACACTCCTGATGGTGTAGAGGAAGAGGCTTATAATGGAGAAATGCGTACGGATAAAGTACTTGTTCTTTTAGTCGACTATCCAGATAAACCGCGTAACACCATCTCTCCTGAACACTCGGATATGTATTATGATGATGAAGATGCTTACTCACGTGAACATTACCAGGACATGTTATTTGGTGATGGCGGCTGGACAGGACCGGACGGGAAAAACTATGTATCTATGAAACAATATTATGAGCAGCAATCCGGTGGAAGTTATTCTGTCGAAGGGGAAGTTGCTGGCTGGTACACAGCTAGTCAACCAGCTGCTGCCTATGGTGGGAACTACCCGACAGAGGATGATAGTGATGTCAATGCACGTGGGCTGGTCAAAGAAGCGCTTGAAGCTGCTGCTGCTGATCCAGAAGTAAACCTTGCTGACTATGACAAGTGGGATCGCTATGACCTAGACGGTGACGGGAACTACCTCGAGGCTGATGGATTAGTCGACCACTTGATGGTTATCCACTCTGGTGTTGGTGAAGAAGCTGGAGGAGGATCCCTAGGTCCTGATGCGATTTGGTCCCACCGCTGGAATCTTGGTGGAGTCTTCGCACTTGAGGGTACAGAAGCATCTGTTCCTTACTGGGGTGGTGCTATGGCAGCCTACGATTACACAATCGAGCCTGAAGACGGTGCTGTAGGAGTTATGGCGCACGAATTCGGACATGACCTCGGCCTTCCAGACGAATATGATACACAGTATTCAGGAGAAGGAGAGCCGGTTAGCTACTGGTCCATCATGTCGAGCGGAAGCTGGGCAGGTGACATTCCTGGTACAATGCCAACAGGATTCAGTCCTTATGCAAAAGAAATGCTTCAAGCTTCTGCCGTCGTAGATAGCGATGGTACCGAAGGAAACTGGTTATCCGGAACAGAAATTAATGTTGATGATGTCACTAAGGAAGGCATGTCGGTCCTTTTGGATGAAGCGAATACTAAAGGTGAGAACAATGATGTGGTCAAAGTTAACTTGCCACAAAAAGAAACGGTCATCAACGAACCAGCTAGTGGTGAATATGAGTACTTCTCCGGTAGTGCTGATGAAATGCACAACTATCTAACCACCACAGTCCATCTTACAAATGCTACGAGTGCGGAATTCAATTTCAAGGCATGGTACGATATTGAAACAGATTGGGATTATGCATACGTCACTGTTAACGGGGAACCAATCCCAAGTGATATTACTACAGATACCAACCCGCATGATTCTAACCTAGGTCACGGAATTACAGGAAGTTCTGATGGTTGGATTGACGCTTCCTTCGACCTTTCTGCATACGCAGGCCAAGAAGTTGAAGTGGCCATTGAATACGTGACAGATGCAGCCGTATCGAACCCAGGCCTCTACGCTGATGATCTTTCAGTTGTCGTAGACGGTGAAGAAGTGCTATTTGATGATGCAGAAGGTGAAGCGAAATTCAATCTTGATGGCTTCACGAAGGATGACGGAATCAAACGTTCTGACCACTACTACCTGCTTGAATGGCGTAGCCACAACGGTGTAGATGAGGGATTAGCCAACATCCGCCGTGGAGATAGTCTCATGACATTCGATGACGGACTTGTCGTCTGGTATGTGGATAATAAATATTCCGAAAACTGGACAGGTTTCCACCCTGGTGACGGGTTCCTAGGTGTTGTGGATGCAGACCAGCGCGTAAACAAATGGAGTGACGGTAGTCTTGGATTGACTCGTTATCAAGTCCATGATGCTGCTTTCAGCTTAGATAAATCTGAAAAAATGTATCTAGACTACAGTGAGCTTCTTGGTGTAACCATGAAAGATAATTACACGAAGCGCACACCTCTTTTCGATGACAGTGCAGACTACTCCAACCAAGGTCTAGTTGATGCAGGACGTAACGTACCTGAGTACGGACTGAAGTTCAGAGTCACTGGTCAAAGTGAAGATGGTACAGTTGGTAAAGTGATGATTTTCAAATAATAGGTTGAACTAAAAAAGACATTGAAGAGTAAATCTTCAATGTCTTTTTATTCTACATTACCGAACCACATCATGAAGGTGAGCATTCATAAATCCAAACACTTCATCTTCAGAAAATGAAGAATGATCTCCTTTCACCGTGTGCTTTAAGATACTTGAAGCCTTTCCGAAATCAAGAATGGACGCCTCATCCAAACCTTCCAGCATTCCATGCAGAATTCCTGCGGCAAAACTGTCTCCGCCACCAATTCGGTCCAAAACCTGAATGGAATGTTTCTGACTTTCAATAAATTGATCATTTTGCAATAGAAAACCCTGTAGTTGATGACTCTGTGAATCTATCACTTCTCTGTTCGTACAGGCGAAAAGGGAAATTCCATAATCCTGTGAAGCTTCTCTGAAGTACTTTTTTAATAGACTCGGATGGAAGTTCTCTTCTGGACCTACATTCAAAATATGTGTGAAGTCCTTTTGTCCGGCAAAACAGATATCTACATAAGGAAGAATCTGTTCAAAAGCGAGTTTTGCTTCCTCTTCGCTCCACAATTTGCTTCGATAGTTACAATCGAAGCTTACGAGCACCTTCCTTTTGCTCGCTTCCCTAACCGCCTGAAGAGTGAATTCCTTCAGCGAAGAAGAAAGAGCCGGGGTAATGCCGGACACATGGAACAATTGACAAGATTCGAAGATAGCGTCCCAATTCCATTCCTGCCCTGCCACTTGCAAAAAGGAAGAGTAGGCGCGATCATACGTCACTTTTGCTGAACGGGGTCCATATCCTTCTTCAACGAAATAGACACCAAGCCGTCCCTCTTCCCTTTTCACCCATTGATCGTTGACGTTCCGCTCCCGAAGGAATTTTCTCACATTTTCTCCCAGGTCATTGTCTGGAACCGCGGATACGAACGCGACCTCATGGCCGAAGTTTGCTAGATTTACTGATGCATTGAGTTCCGCCCCGCCGATTGTAGCTTGGAATTCCTTCGTCTCTTTGACTCTTTGAAAACCTGGGGGAGTCATTCGCATTAATGGTTCTCCGAGAGTGACGATTCTACTCATACGAACACCTCTTCAACCGCTTCGATGAACAACTTTGCATTCGCGGTAACCATTTCAAAATTCCCTTGCTGAGCTGGTCTAGTAACCTCTCCTCCGACTCCTACATGAACAGCACCGTTTCGAAACCAATCCTGGATGTTATCAAGATCCACACCGCCTGTAGGCATGATTTCCACTTGAGGGACCGGGCCTTTGACCGCTTTAATATGAGAAGGGGAAAAGGCTTGTCCAGGAAAAAGCTTCACGATGGATGAACCGAATTCAAGCGCTTCGATGGTTTCGTTCACGGTCATGCATCCTGGAATATAAGGGACTTGATATCGATTACAAAGCCGGGCCGTTTCTTTACTGAAATTCGGTCCGACGATGTATTCGGCTCCTGAATGGATGGCTAATTTAGCGGTTTCAGAATCAAGTACAGACCCTGCTCCGATGATGATCCCATCATAATTTGAAAAATGCTGAATAACTTTTTCCGCCTGAGGAATAGTGAACGTGAACTCAAGACTTTTGACCCCGCCTCTTATACAGGCCTCAGCGGTTTCGATGGCCTGTTCTGGTGAGTTTCCACGAACGACCACGGTTAATTTACTGTTCAGCAATTGTTGATACACATCAAGTTTCTTCATCTTCTTACCTCCTTATACTCCTGAATAAGCGGAAAAACCGCCATCGACAGGAACTACGATTCCATTCACGAAACTGGATGCTTTTGAGTCGACCAGCCAGAGAATCGTCCCTGCCAGTTCCTCTGCCTCACCGAATCGGTCCATCGGTGTCTGGGTCAGGATTTTATCCGCGCGCTCTGTGTAATCCCCCGCTTCATTAAGAAGAAGATTTCGGTTTTGATCGGTAAGAAAGAATCCTGGGGCTATGGCATTGACTCTGATACCCACTTTGGAAAAATGGACCGCGAGCCACTGGGTGAAGTTGCTGACTGCTGCTTTAGCCCCGCTGTAGGCCGGAATTTTCGTGAGCGGGGTAAAAGCGTTCATGGATGACACATTGATTATGGTACTCCCGTCATTATCTGGCATATCTTTGGCAAACACCTGTGTCGGAACTAAAGTGCCCGAAAAATTCAATCGAAACAGATCATCAACGGCATGGGGAGACAGATCAAAAAAGGACTGCGCCTCTTCCTCATCGCCAGTAAAATACTCGCTGCTCGTCGTTGCTTTCGGATGATTTCCCCCTGCACCGTTGATCAGAATGTCGATCTTTCCCCATTCTTCATTGATGCTTTTCTTCACTTCTTGGAGACTGTCCGAATCGAGAACATCTACACTGTAACCTCTAGCTGTACCCCCGTCTTCTGTAATGGAAGTGACAACCTCATCGATCTTCTCTTGGTTTCGTGCAAGAACAGCGACTTTTGCGCCGCATTGAGCTAATGTTCGGCTGAGAACGGACCCTAAGACACCACTCCCACCCGTGACGACGGCGACTTTATGATTGAGATCTACTTGAAATGGCAGCTTCACCTTTATCCTCCGTTCTTTGATTCATTTTCCATGTATCGATGATTCCATTTAAATACGTCGCCCCGAGGGCACGATCATACAATCCATACCCGGGCCGTCCTTCTTCTCCCCAGATCATTCTTCCGTGATCAGGGCGTATCGGACCTTCATACCCACAGTCGATAAGTTTCCCTATAATTTCTATCATTGGAAGAGATCCTTCATGAACCGAGTGCGAAGTTTCCTGAAATGAACGCTCCCCTGTCCAACGGATGTTCCGAGCATGGACGAAATGGATACGTCCACGTGCAGCTTCTATGATTTGAAGCAAATCATTCTCCCCTTCAGCTCCGAAAGACCCTGAACAAAACGTCAGTCCATGGTGGGGGCTTTCCACACTTCCAAGAATACGTTCAATATTTTTGCGGTTCGTTACAACTCTTGGTAATCCAAATATGTTCCAAGGTGGATCGTCCGGGTGGATAGCCATATTTACATCTACTTGTTCTGCTACTGGTATGACTTTTTCCAGGAAGTAGATAAGGTTCTCCATGAGTTGCTCTTCATCTATGGTTTGATATTCATCCATAATGGCCTGCAATTCCGTAGACTGATAGGAAAGGTCCCAGCCTGGAAGCGTCAGTTTTCCATCTAAAGGATTTAAGCTTCGAGCGGTTGATTCTTCATAAGCAAGAGAATGAGACCCATCTGGTAGAGGCTCAGTCAAATTGGTTCTCGTCCAGTCGAACACGGGCATGAAGTTGTAACACACCGTTGAAATACCAGCTTCACCGAGGTTTCTTAACGTTTGTTGGTATTTGGAAATATAATGATCCTGCGTCGGTCGCCCTAACTTGATATCTTCATGTACGGGGACACTTTCAATGACTGTGAGCTCAAGCCCCTCGGATTCAATCGCACTTTTCAATTCTTTGATTCTCTCGAGCGGCCATACTTCCCCGGCAGGGATATCATAGATAGCTGAAACGATGCCCTTCATTTGCGGGATTTGCTTGATTTGTTCGAGCGTGACAGGATCGTCCTCTCCATACCAGCGAAAACTCATTTTCATAGAATCACTCCATTCTTCAAACCGAAGTATTCTTTTGCATTGTGATAAGAGATATCTTTTACATAAGCTCCCAGCCATTCAATCTCTGACGGTACTTTCCCGTCTTGTGCCCATGTACCGAATAGATTGCAGAGAATTCTTCTGAAATACTCGTGCCTGGAGAATGATAAGAAAGAACGTGAATCTGTCAGCATCCCGACAAAGTGTTTGATCAATCCGACATTAGCGAGGATTTTCATTTGATTTTCCATGCCGTCGATATGGTCATTGAACCACCAGGCGGTTCCGAATTGAACTTTTCCAGCCGTGCTTCCGTCCTGATGATTCCCCGCAATCGTCGCCAGCACATAATAATCCTTCGGGTTCAAGCAGTAGAGAATCGTTTTAGGAAGACCGCTTCCATATTCAATGGAGTCGAGCATATGGGATAAAGGCTTTGCAAGCGAACGGTCTCCCGGTGAGTCATAGCCCGCATCTCTACCCACACGTTCGAACATTTTCGTATTGTTGTTTCGCATCGCCCCGATATGGAGCTGCATGATCCAACCTTTTTTGTTGTAGAGGGAGGCAAGGAATTGAAGCGTGAATGTTTTATACTTCTCCACCTCAACATTTGTCAGGCTCTCTCCGCGCATTTTTTTATCAAAAATCCCTGCCACTTCTTGCTCATCCGTTGGTTTATAAAACATCTCATCAATGCCATGATCGGAGGCTTTGCATCCATGATGATCAAAATAATCGACACGTCCAGCTAATCCATCCAGGAAGTCGGAGTACTTTTGAATCTCCGTATTCGTCACTTCACCCAGTTTCTGTACCCAGGCATTGAAATCTTCTTTATCGATTTTCAAGCCAGGATCCGGTCTGAATGATGGAGCGACTTGAAACGGGTGGTTTCCATTCTGCAATTCTTTGTGGAATGCCAGGTCATCGGTAGGATCATCCGTCGTACCGACAAACTCGACCCGATCTTTTTTCAATAGTTGTTGCGTGGACATCCCACCATTCTGAAGCTTTTCATTTGCCATGTCCCAAATACGATCCGCCGTCTCAGGATTGAGAAAGTCATGGATTCCGAAATACCTTTTCAGTTCCATGTGAGTCCAGTGGAACAATGGGTTTCCGAGCGTATTCGGAACCGTTTCAGCCCATGCTTTGAACTTTTCTTTTGGATCCGCATGGCCGGTAATATAATGTTCATCGATGCCATTCGCTCTCATCAAACGCCATTTGTAATGATCGCCACCGAGCCAAACATCCGTAAGCGTCTCAAACGTGATATCCTTTGAAATTTCATCTGGAGGCAGATGATTATGAAAATCAATGATTGGGAGATCCTTGGCAAAATCATGATAAAGTGTTTTCGCATAATCGTTGGTCAGTAAAAAGTCCTCTGAAATAAAATTACTCATCACTTTCACCTTCCTTTAAAAATTTCACATTCAAGTCCGTATAGAAGTCATCAGACAAACGGACACCGTTTACAACTACCGTACGCGTTTCACTTTCCGGAAAATAGATGCGTACTTTTTCATACAAAGGTTGATAAGAACCCTTCATACTTACATCTACCTGGACGTTTTGGTCATCCGTCACCGTTTTTACGGTCAACCAGCTCGCCACACCCTTTTCATGATCCAGAGATTCTCCATCATCATCATAAAAAGATTTCTCGATTGTGGCAGCGCCTCTGGCCGGATAAACAAGTAACCCACGTGCATCGTCTTCTTTATGACGGAAGGAAATTTCCCCATCCCTGATTGGGAACACGGCACCTCCTTGAGCGAATAAAGGCACTTGATGAAGATGAGCATTCACGGTCAATGTTTGACCACCCTCACGCCATGTTTCAGCGTTCATGTCATACCATCCTCGGTCATTTGCAGGCAAATACACAGTTCTTGTCGTTTGACCTTTTTCCATGACGTTCGCCACTAGTAGATCTTCCCCGACCATGAACTCATCATTTTCCTCGAACGTCTTTTCATCTGTTTCAAAATGATAGAAGGTCGGCGTAAGTACCGGCTGCTGCTGTTTATGGGCGTTATATAAAAGGTGGTAGAAATACGGCATCCATTTGACCCGTTCTTTCATCCAGTGACGGATAGTTTCGATATATTCCGGATACATCCATGGAACATTGACCGCCTGATCTTCATTCCAGGAATGGATCGTAAAACGCGGGTGGAAAATGCCATTCTGGATCCATCTGATCAGTAATTCAGGTTCCGGTGCTTTTCCTGAAAAACCACCGACGTCATGGCCGAAATTGTAAATGCCGGATAAGCTCAAGCTGAGACCCATCTTCAAGTTATAACGAATCGTTTTCCACGCTGTGTAGTTGTCACCGGACCATGTTTGGACGTATCGGTGCATGCCTGGACCACCAGAGCGGGATATGAGATATGGACGGCGGTTTTTATCATATTCCTGCTGAGCTTCCAAAGATGCTTTCATCATAAGGAGCGTTTGAATCGGTTTGATTTTTGATACAGGAAGCGGTTCGCCGAAGCCATCAGCCATAGCCCGTTCATCCCACACTTCGTATTCGTTGTTATCATTCCAAGTGGAATCAATCCCATAGCGTAATAGGGCATCTTTCACCTGATTCTTCCACCATCGGATGGCGGTCGGATTGGTGTAATCGACATAAGATCCAACAGCATCCCAAAATTGCGAAACCTCAGGGGAATCACCGGTATGATCTTTAATGAACAGGTTCTCTTCGGCTGCTTTTTCATATTGAGGATGATCCGTAAGCAGGACCGGTTTGATATTGGCACACACTTGAATGCCATTCTCATGAAAGTATTCGTTCATCCCTTCCGGATCTGGCACTTTGGACCGGTTCCAATGAAAGACATAACGCTTATCTCCGATGGATGTGTAACCGGAAGAGAGCTGGAAGGAATCACATGGAATGTCGTATTGTTTACACGCATCCACAAATTTCTTAAGCTGCTCTTGAGCATCCGGCGCATCGGTATAAGTCATTGTAGAACCCGAGTATCCTAGACTCCATTTCGGTGGAAGGACCATCTTCCCTGTCATCCATGTGTACGTTTCGACGACGTTCTTCACCGATGGACCGAGAATGAAATAATAGTCGAGTGTCCCTGACTTCGCCTGATAATAACGGTAGAAGCCATGGTAATTGTCCAGTTCTGCTCCCATATCGAAAATGCTGTCCGAATAGTTGTCGTAATATAGACCGTAAGCCGTACTTATTTTTGGTGATTGAACGATATAGAATGGGATATGTTTATACAATGGGTCGGTTCTTTCTGCGTCATACCCCATCGCATCGATGGTCCTCATCTGGTAACGCTTGTGATGACGGTTCATGTCTCCACTTTTTTCACCTAAACCATAATAACGATCCTCCTGGTCACGCTCCATATAGTGGAATACGCCTTCACCCAGCTGATTCTCAAAATTATAACTTTGGGTCTTTCGGTCACCGGCGACTTTCAACCACTCTCCGTCTCTCTTTTCGTACCAATCGATATAAAAGCCATGAAGATGGATTTTAGCCATCAATTTCGAAGTGGAAATCAACACGTGGCCATTTTCTTCAACTGCTTCATAAACAGGAAGGGAAAAAGCAGAGACATCTTCCCTCTCCCTTCCTTCAAACGGCACATCGTCCATCCCAGGTGCGATGGCCCACGTCTTTCTTTCATCAAGGTCACTCCCTGAATGATGGTGAACCCGGAACACACCCTCTTCTAAAATATATAGTGAAATTTGGTATCTTTCTGATTTAAAGGTGACACGGTTGTTTCGAGCGTCTGTCCAAGTAAACGATAGCTGAGTAATCATAAGAACTCTCCTTTTTATTTACAAAAGTCCGAACAATTCTGGCAGGGCCAGACTGATCCATGGGATATAAGTCACTAAGAGCAAAGCAATAATTAGAGCAATGAACATACGCGTCAATGGTTTGAGCACCGACTCAATGGAGACATCCGCCACACTACAACCGACGAATAACGCACTACCTACAGGAGGTGTCATAATCCCGATACAAAGGTTGAAGACGAGCACGATTCCGAAATGGACCGGATCCATCCCCAGCTGCATCGCAATCGGAAGGAAAATCGGTGTGAAAATCAGTACGGCTGGCGTCAAGTCCATAAACGTACCGATGATCAGTAGAATAATGTTCATGATCAGAAGAATGATGATCGGATTCTCTGATGCTTGCAGAAGCAGATCACTGATCGCTGTCGGAATCCCTGTGAATGCCATGACCCAGGACATGATTGAAGATGCTCCGACAAGGAATAATACAATTCCTGTCATGACGACCGTTTCACGAAGAATATCTGGAATGTCTTTCAGCTTGATTTCACGATAGACGGCCGCCAAAATAATCGAATACAAAACCGCAACCGCCGCCCCTTCTGTCGCCGTAAAAATACCTGCTACGATACCACCAATAACGATGACAATCAGCAACAAGCTCGGAATCGCATCCAAAACGACTTTGAGACCTTGTTGGAAAGTCGGACGTTCAGCGACAGGATAAGACTGCTTTTTTGCAATAAAGTAAGCGACGATCATGATCGCAAGTCCCATCAATATCCCTGGCAAATATCCTGCCATAAATAACGCGGAAATTGACGTTCCACCACTAACCAATGAATAAAGGATCAATACACCACTAGGCGGAATCAATAGCCCCGCAGGTGCAGAAGCAATGTTTACCGCCGCTGAATACGAGCGATCATATCCTTCCTTTGCTTGTAACGGCCCCATCACACGACCGATGGCAGCAGCTGATGCTACGGCTGAACCTGAAATGGACCCGAAAAGCATATTTCCGACGACATTCGTATGAGCGAGAGAGCCTGGCAGACGCCCGCCAATCAACTTCGCCAAGTTGATCAGCCTGATCGCAATTCCACCATTGTTCATAATACTCCCAGAGAGGATGAAGAAGATAACGGCGAGCAACGCAAAACTGTTAATGCCCTGGACCATTTTTTGTGCAGCGGTAAAAACAGCCACATCAAATGGAACGACGCTTAAAGCAGTGATAAATGAAGAAACTCCGATACCCACGGAGATCGGAACTCCGAATGCCAGCAACAAAAAGAAAACACCGAACAATATGAGTGAAGCCTGTAATGCCATGTCCATCCGTTACCCCTCCTTTCCTGTACTGAGTTCTTCTTGGTACTCTTTCACAAGCAATAATTTATAAATGACGACGAGTACACCACAAATCGGCAGGATTGAATAAACCACGCCCATGGGAATATTCAAAATTGGTGTCGTTTGTGTCATCGTAATACTGACAACTTCCATTCCGCCTTTAATCATAATTAAAATCGCAAATGCGAAGATGAACACGTCATTTACAATCCTTACTCCAAGACGGATCTTTCCTTTAAACTTGTTCTTTAAAAAAGTGATAGCTAAATGCTGGTTGGAACCGAACGCATAAGTCGCTCCCAAAATAGCTGTCCATACAAGCAAAAACCTTAGTAGTTCACCAGTCACTGTACTTGGCGCATTAAAGAAGTAACGGCTGACCACCTGCCAGATCGCACCGATGACAAGAACGGCGGTAAACACTGTAGTAACTGCCATGATTGTTCTGTCTAACACCATTTTTATCTTTGCAACCATTTATTTCCCCTCCCTTAAAGGGCTTTTCCATCTCTTTTGCAGTGTGTATTGAGCCATCTTCGGCTGACGGTCGCGGGTGAAAATTCCTTTTTTATTCCCGTCCACCCGTACCGTATCCTGCTTGGTCATAAAATCAGCGAAGTTCCAAACTTGTTCACCAACCACTTCTGGAAACTCATCAAAAACATTGTGGTACTTTTCTAAAAACTGCACCTGAAATTCCTCCGAAAACATGACGGCGGGTACCTTATGAAGGCCCGGCACCGTATCGACCCCATATTCCGTAATGACGATCGGCTGGTCGTGCGTCTTCGCCCATCTGTCGAGATAGTTCCTGAGGTCGGCGGTGCCTGCCTTCAGATCTCCCGGTGTCGAATACCAGCCAAAATAAACATTCAAACCGATGATATCCACAAGTTTGGATACGAAACATTTCTCCGGTTCAATCAGCATCAAGTTCACATTCATGATCGGCCGGTCGTCGAGCTTCCGAACAAGCTCCACCAAATCCTTGTAATAGACTTCCGCTTCCGGTTCCATCGTCGAAGCTTCATTCGAGAGAGACCACATGATGACAGACGGATGATTACGGTCCCGTTCAATCAATCTTTGAAGTGTATCCAAGTGATACTCCTTCAAACGGCTGGAAATTTTCCCATTGCTGAAAACGGGCTCCAGATTCCCCGTCGCTGGAACCCCTTGACTCAACAGGCCAACGGCAGACGTTTCATCGATGACTAAAAATCCAAGTTCATCTGCCAATTGCAAAACCTCTTCTGCATAGGGGTAGTGGGCAGTGCGGAAAGAATTTGCTCCTGTTTCCTTCATTAAATACATATCTCTTAAATTAGTGACAGGATCATACCCTTTTCCTCTGATGACAGCATCTTCATGCTTTCCGAACCCTTTTAAATAAATAGGGGATCCATTGAGCAACAACTGCTCGTCCTTGACTTCGATTTTTCTGATACCAACATTCAAGTAATAATGATCGAGAATTGTCCCTTCCCCATCCTTGAGGTAGACATCCAACTTGTATAAATAAGGATTTTCAGGACTCCAGGCTTCTGCTTCAGGGACTTGTATTTCTGTGGTATTTCCTTGTCTTTCAGCTATGATTTCTCCCTGATCATCTTTCAAAGAATAATAGACAAAAGCTGATGGTGGACTTTCGGATTGCACCGTTATCATTCCTGTCTCTCCATTGAAATCGGTACCAATTTTAAGCGAATGAATAAACGTTTGTGGTGTCGTATATAGGAAAACAGATCTGTGAATACCTGAATAATTGAAAAAGTCGTGCTGTTGGTGCAGGGTCCTTTTGGTTTCACCGTCCTCTGTCACTTTTTCTATAACTTCCCCGGGAGGAAGCATGTCCCATGTCAATTCATTGTTCACTTTCACAATGATGCGATTCATCTTTTCTTCATTTACAAAAGCAGTCACATCGACCTCAAAAGGAAGGAATCCATTATGACTTTCCGTGACAAAATGACCATTCACCCACACCTTAGCATGATGAGCAACTGCTCCGAATCTTAAAATGATCCTTTCTGTCATCCAATCCGACGGTACATAAGTGGACGTTTCATACCATACATCTCCTAAGAAATCTCTGATCTCCTCTGAAGTCGTTATATCGTTATAACTTGAAGGTACGGGCATATGTATCGGGGACGGAATCCCCTGAGATGGCCACCTTTCTCCAGCCCCTTTTCCGCTCGGGTCCAGCTGGAACTTCCAAACGCCATCCAATGGTTTCTTTTGTCTTTTCTCTGTCATCCTTGGATATAACAAGGTTTCCGCCCCCTTAAAGATTAAGGTGCCCACCTCGATGAGCACCTTTTTGTATTATTCAGTCAAACTCTTGATCTGTTCCATGATTTCTGCAATTCTATCGTCTTCCTTGAACTCTTCGTGCATTGGCTGAACGGCTTCAATGAATGGTTCTTTATCCACATCATTGAACTCGACGCCCATTTCTTTCGCTTCTGCTACAGCTTCTTCCATCGCTTTATTCCAGATTTCTGTATGATATTCAGTAGCTTCTTTAGCTGCTTCTTCGAATGCTGTCTTTTGTTCATCAGAAAGGCTGTCCCATGTCTGCTTACTGATAATCGCAATATCCGGAATCATTGTATGTTCATTGCGTGAGAACGCTTTCGCCACTTCGCCATGTTTACCTGTCGTTAATGCAGTCGGGTTACTTTCCGCTCCATCAACCACTCCCTGTTGCAGCGCTGTGTAAATTTCCCCGTATGGCATCGGTGTCGGTGTTCCGCCCAATAGCTCTACCATTTGAATCGCAGTTGGACTATCCATGACACGAACCTTTAAACCTTCTAGATCAGCAGGTGTTTGAATCGGCGTATCCTTCGTATAAAAGCTACGTGCACCAGAATCAAAGTAAGTAAGACCGACAAATCCTTTATCTTCAGTAGATTGATAGATTTCCTGCACAACATCAGATTCCATTACTTTTCGATAATGATCTTTACTTTCAAAAATATAAGGCAAAGAGAAAACAGAGTACTCATTTGAGAAACTTTCAAGTGCTCCAGCACTTACTTTCGTCATGTCAATTGCGCCACTTTGGAGCTGTTCAAGTACTTCTTTCTCACTGCCTAGAACACCATTGGCAAAGATTTTAACTGTAACCTCACCATTCGTCTTTTCATCTACACCAGAAGCGAATTTTTCAAGAGCTTTGTGAACCGGATGATCTTCACTCAAGTTATGAGCGAGACGCAGTTCCTGACTATCTCCACCAGAACCCCCGTCACCTGAAGCTTCAGAATCAGAACTTCCACAACCGGCAAGCATAAGCAATGAACCAATCAACAACAACGACCATAAACCTAACTTTTGCACATGTACCTCTCCCCTCAAATATTTTAAGCGTTTTCAAAACTTTGTTTGTTTACACAACAAACTGTTAATCATATAATAAAGGTAACCAAAATAAATTTCAAGAGTTTTTTGAAAGGGGTTTCAAATGAGCACAGGAGATGCCACTTACATCAGAGCGTTGAACAAACGTATATTAATAGAAAACATCATTGAGCATCAATCCATATCAAGAATTGAACTTTCCAGATTAACCGGACTGAACCGTTCCACCGTATCCTCGCAAATCAATCATATGATGGAAGAGCAATTGATCATCGAACGTCCTTCCGAGGTTTCTTATGGTGGGAGAAAACCGATTCTTCTTCAAATGAATGAAGCGGCAGGTTACACGATCGGAATCGACTTTGATATGCCACAGACTCAAATTCAAATTGCCAACCTGCTTGGTAAACCGCTCGCCAATTACCAAGTCCAAACCGAGGATGAGGATGTGTGTAAAAATATCGAGAAAGTGATTGAAAACGTTCATGATGTTCTTAAAAAACATCGTGTGTCCGAGTCGCCTAAAGGGTTAACAGGGATTGGAATAGGCATACACGGCATTGTTAATAACGATCATAACATCGTTTTCACACCAAAGGTCCAGTGGAACAACATCAACATGAAGGAAGCATTTGAAAAGCATTTCGATATCCCGATACACATCGACAACAATGCGAATTTGACCGTTTATGCTGAACAAGTGTACCACTATCCGATGGAGGACCTGTTCAGTATCACCATGTACTCTGGTATCGGTCTTGGTATATTAGAAGGAAATGATATATACAAAGGAAGCCAGGGGTTCGCAGGAGAAATCGGCCACATGATCGTCGAAAGAAACGGCCTACAATGCAGTTGTGGTAATAAGGGCTGCTGGGAACTTTACGCCTCTGAACATGCCTTGAAAAGAACTCTGAAAGCGAAAGGTTACATCAAGCATTCAACTGATGATTTTGACTTAGCTTCTATTAAGGATGAATCCATAATAGAAGAATACCTGGATTACATGGCTGTTGGATTGAATAACATCATTAACATTTTCAATCCGGAAATCGTCATTATCAACAGTGAATTCATGCACCAGCACAGACACTTGCTTATTTCTTTGAAAAAGCGTCTGAACTCAAGAATGAACAACTACCAAGAGATTGTCACTTCATCTTTAGGGAAGGAAGCCTGCTCTCTTGGCGGCGTAGCGATTTCATTAAAAGAATATTACGGAATCAACTCTTTGAATCTCAGTCACTATCCTTATTTTGATAAGGTAGGCAAAGCTTCTATTAGTTGAGAAAAGCCAGAACATGCAGAAAGCGTATGTTCTGGCTTTTCTTTTTACAATTAGATAAGAAGGTCGAAAAGTTGGGTAAGTTGGGCGTGATTCAAACTCTTCTGCTCGACACTTACACTTTTTGTTACCACTCACTCTTCCTGCGCGCGTTCCTCACCTTACTACTAGGCATTGAAATCAAAAAAACGCAAGCCATATTAAAGGCTTGCGCTCTTTCATAATTATTAACCATTAATCCAATCCGTATGGAACGTACCTTCTTTATCAACACGCTGATACGTGTGCGCACCGAAGTAGTCACGCTGTGCTTGCAGCAAGTTTGCTGGAAGCTTGGCTGTACGGTAGCTGTCATAATAAGCAAGGGCACTGGAGAACGCAGGTACCGGTACACCGTTTTGAATTGCAAGAGCGAGTGTTTCACGAAGCTCTTTTTGATAAGACGTTGCGATGTCCTGGAAGTAAGGATCGAGAAGCAGGTTTGTCAGGTTCTCGTCTTTGTCGTACGCGTCTTTGATCTTCTGCAGGAACTGGGCACGGATGATGCAGCCGCCGCGGAAGTTCATGGCGATGTCGCCGTACTGTAGGTCCCAGCCTTTTTCTTCCGACTGTGCACGCATTTGTGCGAAACCTTGGGCGTAGGAGCAGATTTTACTCATGTACAACGCTTTGCGAAGGGATTCGATGACTTCTTCTTTGTTTCCGTCAAAAGTGACTTCTGGACCAGTCAGGTATTGGCTTGCTTTCTGGCGCTCTTCTTTCATCGCAGAGATGAAGCGTGAGAACACAGACTCTGTGATGATCGGAAGTGGAACACCAAGATCAAGGGCGCTCTTACTTGTCCATTTTCCTGTTCCTTTTTGACCAGCTGTATCAAGGATCACTTCCACAAGTGGCTTGCCTGTTTCTTCGTCCACTTTTGTGAAAATGTCTGCAGTGATCTCGATCAGGTAGCTGTCGAGTTCGCCTTCGTTCCACTCTTTGAACACTTCGTGCAGCTCTTGTGCAGACAGTCCAAGGACGTTTTTCATGATGAAGTACGCTTCACAGATCAACTGCATGTCGCCGTACTCGATGCCGTTGTGAACCATTTTCACGTAGTGGCCGGCACCGCCGCGGCCCATGTAGGCAGCACATGGTGTGCTTTCGACGTTCGCTGCGATTGCATCAAAGATCGGCTTCACTTCCGCATACGCTTCACCTGGTCCGCCAGGCATGATGGAAGGTCCTTTACGCGCTCCTTCTTCCCCGCCGGAGAATCCTGTACCGATGAAGTGGATGCCTTTTTCTTCTAAGTAAGATGCGCGGCGTTCTGTATCTTCGTAGTACGTGTTTCCACCATCGATCAGCATGTCGCCTTCTTCTAGATGAGGGACTAGACTTTCAATGACTTTGTCTGTCGTTTCGCCTGCTTTGACCATCATCAAGATTTTGCGTGGTTTTTCAAGAGAAGCGGTGAATTCTTCTGCGCTGTATGCTCCAGAAATATTGCCTGTGTTTTCATCATTTCCGACCAGTTCGTCTACACGGTCTGTCCAGTAATCGTATACAGACACGGTGTAGCCGTTATCCTGAATGTTCAGGGCAAGGTTCGCCCCCATGACTCCTAAACCGATGACTCCGATATTCTGCTTATCCATGTTCCGATCAAATCCTTTCCATTCTATCTATAAAAATTCTTACCACCATGTATAGCCGTCTTCGTTCAAGAGCTTCTCAGCTGCTTCCGGCCCTTCAGATCCAGCTTGGTAGCCGTGAAGGGGGAGAGCGTCGTTTTCGAATGCTTCCAAGATTGGCTGGACCCACTTCCAGGATAGCTCCACTTCACTCCAATGAGCAAAATACGTAGAATGACCCTGCATGGCATCATTCAACAAGTTTTCATAGGCTTCTGGTTGGGCATCCAGGTTTTTAGAAAAATTGATATATGCGGGTTCGAACTTCTCGTTAGAATCGTCCTTCAAGTTGATGCGCAAGCCGACACTTTCGTTCGGATTGATCTCGATCATCAACAGATTGGACACAGCACCTGCTGCATCTTCATCCGCGTCAACTTCATTCTTGAACTCGATAATGATACGCGTCGACTTTTTCTCGAGACGTTTCCCTGTACGAATGTAAAAAGGAATGCCCTTCCAGTAGTCGTTGTCGATATACAAACGAGCAGCGAAGTACGTATCGTTGTTTGAATTTTCTGCAACCCCGTCTTCTTCTAAATAACCGGGAATCGGCTCAGCATTCATTTCGCCAGCTTCATACTGTCCACGTACCACATGTTGGGAGATTTCTTCTTCCTCCACCGGACGCAGCGATTCCATGATCGCTTTTTTCTTTTCTTCAATCTGTTTCGGCGTCAGTTTTGCCGGGTGGTGAAGCGCGGTCATCATCACTAACTGCAGCAAATGGTTCTGTACCATATCACGAATCGCTCCAGCTTTATCATAGTAACCCGCTCTTGTACCAACACCGACGGTCTCACTTGCTGTAATTTGGACATTCGCAATCTGTTCATGACTCCAGAGCGCCTTCAAAATCGGGTTCGGACGAATCAAAGATTCAAGGTTCTGCACCATCGGTTTTCCAAGATAGTGGTCGATACGGAAAATCTCTTCTTCCTGGAAAACTTTCGTCAGCTCTGCGTTCAAATGCCTTGCTGAGTGCAAGTCACTTCCGAATGGCTTCTCAACGATCAGACGCTTCCAACCACTTGTATCTGTGATTCCATTTTCGTGAAGAGATGCCGAGATCGGCTCAATCAACTTCGGTGCAACCGAAAGATAGAACAGACGGTTTTCTGGAATCGAAAGCTCGCTTTCTCTTTCTTCAATAAAGGCTTTCAATCCCTGATAAGATTCATCCTTCATCGCATCGAAAATGAAGTAACGGAAAGAAGCAAGGAACTCGTCCAAGTTCGATTCGTCTACATCTCTTCTTGAGAAAGATTCCAGAGACTCTTTAATGATGCTACGGAAGTCTTCCTGCGTATAAGGTCTACGTCCAAGGCCTACGACGGAAAGGGAATTCGGCATTTTTCCCTCAATATATAAATTATAGAGAGCGGGATAGATTTTACGTTTCGCCAAATCACCGCTTGCTCCGAATAAAACAAAGGTCATGTCGTCCATCATTTCTACGGTATCGATTCCATGACTTTTCGTGTTGTGTTGGTCCATGATTCGTGTTACCTCCTGTACTTTTCAGCTTTTATTAGTATAAAGCATGAGCACCAAATATGTAAGTGAACAGGCTTACGCCAGGAACACTGTTTTATTGTTTACCTCATCCATGACATTTATGAAATGTGTCTAAAATGTATAGCTTGCCATGAAAATTATTTTACTGAAAATTCGGCTGTTTTTAAAGAGGCAACAGGAGGCACACAGTCCGCATCAGGCTTAATTTCAGCGATGTGAGAAACGTGACGCTTTGTATGTCGGCTATACTCTTAGTGTGAGCGTTTTCACTCTTATTTGCAATAGATTGAAAAAAATTTTCATATTATATTTGTTTTTTGAGGTCTATTTGGCTTTGAATGAGGTGGTTTTTTCTCGACTTTGATTGATATCCATCTCTATTTGAGTGATTTTCTCTTCACTTTGAGCGATATCTCGATCCATTTGAGCGATTCCTTCTACTTTGAGTGATATTCGCCTCCATTTGAGCGATTCTTCCCCTACTTTGATCGATTTCCAGCTCCATTTGAGCGATTCTTTCTCTACTTTGAGCGAAAACGCCTCGTCTCAATCCATACGATAAAAAGAAAAAGCCGAACGCTCTCCTTTTTAGGAAGCATTCGACTCTTTTTCTGCCTGCTCGGCTTGTGCATTTTTCCGATTACGAATGATCGGTACAACGAACGATAGGATACTTACGATGTAAAGTCCGATGGATACCGGGTCGGAGATGAGAATAATCATGTCTCCACCTGCAGCCGTAAGAGACTGTCTCAGCGATTGCTCCATCATGCCACCGAGGATGAAAGCTAAGATGAACGGAGCTGCCGGGAAGCTGAATAGTCTCATTAAATAACCCACGAAACCAAAGATCAGCAATAAATATAAATCAAACGTGCTGAAGCTGATGGCATAAACACCGATCAAGCTGAAAATCGCGACTAGAGAAATCAGCATTGGACGTGCGATTTTCAATATTTTTGCGATGTATGGAATGAGTGGTAAATTCAGAATCAATAAAAAGATATTCCCGATATACATACTTGCAATGATGCCCCAGAAAACTTCCGGGCGATCCGCCATCAGGAGTGGGCCCGGCTGAATCCCGAGGACGAGGAAAGCTCCTAACATAACAGCTGTCGTTCCGGACCCCGGTATCCCAAGGCTAAGTAAAGGAACGAAGGCACCACTGGTCGCTGCGTTATTAGCCGTTTCCGGGGCAGACAACCCTTTGATTGATCCTTTACCGAATTCTTTGGGGTTTTTAGCGATTTTCTTTTCTGAAATATAACCGATGAAGGAAGCGATTGTCGCACCTGCACCTGGCAAAACGCCGAGGATAAAGCCGAGGAACGACTGTCTGCTCATCGGGCCGCGCATCTCTTTGAAATCTGCTTTACTAAGCTTCAAACTTCCGATATCACCTTGATTTTGAAGTGATTGATCCTTCCGGTTTTTCACAAGAAAACAAATCTCAGCCAGCGCGAATAATCCGAGCGCGATAACAAGAAAATCGATCCCTTCCAGTAAGTTGGGGTTGCCAAACGTAAAGCGGCTCGTCCCCGTCTGGCCGTCGATTCCAATGGTTGCGACCATAAAACCGATCGTCGCTGTAATCAAAGCTTTGATTGTAGAGCCATCAGATAAACTTGCAATCGCCGTCAAACCTAAGAACATAAGGGCAAAATATTGAGGCGGACCGAAAGAAACAGCGACCGCAGACAAAGCAGGAGCGAATAACATCAAAAGAACGACGGAAACTGTTCCACCGACGAAAGAGGATATCGCAGCAATCGCCAATGCTTTTCCTGCCTCTCCCCTTTGGGCCATCGGATAGCCGTCAAAGGATGTGGCGACCGTTCCGGATATTCCTGGCGCGTTCAAGAGAATCGAAGACGTCGATCCCCCAAACACTGCGCCGTAATAGACACCCGCCATCATCACTAATGCGACCGAGGGGTCCATTCCATATGTGATTGGTATCATGATCGCAATCGCACTGATTGGTCCGAGGCCCGGCATCATTCCAATCAGCGTACCCGCAACAACGCCGATTAGAACGAACAAAATCCCCTGCCAGCTGAACGCGACCTGAATTCCCTGCATTAATCCTTCCATTGCACCCATGGTGACTCACCTCCTTTTAAAATGGTAAAACTCCTTGTGGGAGACGGATTTGTAGTAAGTAATTGAACGAAAGGTACATAATCAGTGGAAATAGAACCGCAACGAGGATGGTCGTGACGAGCTTTCTGTACCCCAGGAACCAGGAACAGACAAAAATGAATAGCATGGAACTCAAAACAAAGCCGATGATTTCAAGTAAGAAGATGTAAAGAAAAATCATGCCACCGACCGCGAGCAATACCAGCATTTCTTTTTTCGGTACCTGACGTTTTTCTTTTTCCTGTTCGGTTTCTGAAGATTTATCAAAGAATAAAAAGATGGCAAGAATGATCAATAAATAGCCCAGGATCTTTGGAACGAAATCCGAATCGACCGGCACATAAGGGTATTCCTTTAAGTTATAGCTCAAATAAAGATAACCAGCAGCGAACAGAATTAAAAAGATACTCACTTTCTGGTTCAACGTTTTCAGCAAAAACATCACCTTCGATCTAATAGAAAAGGGCCTGCGTACAGACCCTTCCTATCTATTATTGATTCAAGCCAAGCTCTTCCATTAAGCTTCCAAGTTGATCCCTTTGTTCATCAAGGAACTGGCTGTATTCTTCACTATTCATGTACATTTCGTCCCAACCGTAGTTGTTACGGATTTCCGCAAATGCTTCCGAATCACTGACTTCTTTCAGTTTTTCTTCATAGTAAGCGACTTGTCCTTCGGTCATATCTCCAGGTCCGAAGAAGCCTCTCCAGTTTACAAACGTGGCATCGATGCCCTGCTCTTTCGCTGTCGGGAAGTCTTCTAGCACTTCACCATCCAAGCGTTCTTCTGCTGTAATTCCCAGCACACGAACTTTTCCTGCTTTTACTTGTTCGACGGTTTCAGCAATCCCTGTAGAATAAACGTCAGCGCTTCCGTTCAGGATTTGTGTCATCCCTCCGCCATCTTGAGCAGAAACGTACTTAATTTTTTGAATATCGACACCCGCTTCTTTAGCGATGGTGACGAATTGCATGTGATCCATAGATCCAGGAGAAGATGTTCCTACGACCGTTACGCTAGAAGGATCTTTTTTCATGTCTTCAAACAGCTCATTCAAATCCTGCCACTTGGCATCATCGGCGACAGCGAATGCCGCATAATCTGCAATCATATTGGAAAGTGGTGTGAAATCTTCATGAGACAAATCCGACTGTCCGTTCAATGGAACGAAGATCATTGGAGGAGAAGAAACGAAAATGTTGTGTGGATTGTTCGTACTGTTTATGTAAGACCAACCGACAGCTCCACCGCCTCCTTCTTTGTTGACGACACCGACGTTCTGCTCGGTGATACCTTCTTCTTCAAGGATTTTCCCAACAGAGCGAGCGGTCGTATCCCAGCCACCGCCGGCACCAGCAGGAGCAACAATTTCAATATTCTTGCTCGGCGTCCATTCCCCATCGCCGCCATCCCCACTCGTTTCCGAAGAGTCGCCGCCACAAGCAGCTAAGAACAAAACAATTAATAAACTACCCATCATCCATACATGCTTCTTCATATAATGAATCCCCTCTCTTCTTACTATTTGATGTTAGTTTATAAGAAACAGCCTTAAATGTAACCGTTTTCAAAATAATCGAAATTAAAAGCATAAAATCAATTAACCAAATAAAATTCACGAGAGTTAATATGTAAGAAACTGTAAGACCTGGTCATCCAATTCTTGGATGACCAGGTCTTACAGTTTTATCCATTCCTTTCAATCCAATAAAAAAACTCGTCCTAATGACGAGTTTTCTCCTTAGCTTATCCTCTATAGTATTTCCTCTGAGGCCGACCGACTTTTCCGTAGTTCATCTCAGCCTTGCCTTTCCCTATACTGATCAAGTATTCCAAGTACCTTCGAGCGGTCGTTTTTGATGCTCCCATCTGACTGCTTGCCTGTTCAGCAGTCAAACCGTCACCTCCCGCATCAGACAGCATCCTTTCCACCTTTTCAAGCGTCAGCGGATCGATGCCTTTCGGAACAGATATGGTAGTGGCGGCTGCTTCATTGGAAGACTTGATCAACTGATCGACTGCTTCCTGATCGAACGTCTCAATTTGGGACATACGCTTTTTCCGCTCCTGATAGTTTTCAATCGTCTCTTGAAATCGTTCCATCGTGATCGGCTTAATGATATAGTCGAACACACCATACTTCAGCGCCTTTTCCACAATCTCTTTTTCCTTCGCGGCCGTAATCATGATCACATCCGTATGTGGCGCGATCGAACGAATGTCATGCAGGAGGTCGACGCCTAACTGATCAGGCATATACACATCCAACAAAAGCAGATCCGGTTGATGTTCTTCAAGCATCTCTAGAGTTTCTTCAGCATTCAAAGCCTTACCGACAACTTCTACACCATCGACCACTCGCAAAAATTGCGCATGCAGTTCTGCCACCCTGAAATCATCTTCACTGATCATCACCTTCATCAGGTCCACCTCCTGTATGTTTCGGTAAAAAAATTGAGAACACAGCACCGCCATCGTCACTGTGATCCACTTCCATCGTTCCAGACAAACGCTCGACAATCTCCCTCACATTATGAAGACCATACCCCCGATGATCTCCTTCTTTCGTAGAGAAACCACGGACAAATAAAGAAGTGTACACGTCTTCAGGGATGCCCGGCCCGTTATCTGACACTTCAAAAACGATGTCATGGCCCACATCCGTCACAAAAAACTCGACTCTCTTCTCCTTTTGACCACTCACCGCTTCAAAAGCATTATCAATCATGTTGCCTAACATCGTGATTAACTCTGTCCTTGTGATATACCGGGGGACACGCCGTAACTCCGAATCTTCCTGGATAATGAAGTCTACTTTCTGCTCAGAGGCCGTACTCATTTTCCCCGTCAGGATTGCCTGAACCGTTTCATCCTGAATCCGGTCAAAAATCAAAGTTTGATGCTTTTGGGACATATGGAAATCTTCTTCGATCATTCCCATCGCCTCTTCCTGTTTCCCTAACTGCAAAAGCCCGAGTAGCACGTACATCTTGTTGGCATGCTCATGCGTCTGGGAGCGCAGACTTTCCGAGTGCCTTTTCACTTCCGACAAAGTCTGAACCATGTTCCTGACTTCTGTCTTATCACGAAAACTGGAAACGACCCCGGCTACCTGTCCTTCATGCATAATCGGAGTCCGATTGACAATAACGACCTTATCCAGCAGAATCATCTCTTCGTCCCTGGTCGCATTTCCTGTTTCAAGCACTTTCAGCATTTGCGTATTCGGAAAGACCTCAGAAATCAAACGACCCTCGGCTCCCTCGGACAAGTTTAAAAGATCGATCGCCGACTGATTGATCATCGTCACCCTACCCGCTGCATCAATAGATATGATCCCTTCTTTTATAGAAGAAAGAATCGCTTCACGCGTTTGGTAAAAGGAAGTGATTTCATAAGGCTCAAGGCCAAGCGTATCTTTTCTTATACTCCGCGCCAGTAAAAGGCTTCCGACAGCTCCGACCACTAATACAAGGACCGCCACACCAAAGACGTTCTCAAGCTTATTCCACACAATGGAACGAACGTCCTCCAGCAAAAAACCGACCGAGACGATGCCGATAATATCCCCATTTTCACCGATGATCGGTGCTTTTCCTCTTAAGGAAGGACCAAGCGTACCTTCTGCTTTTGATATGTAATACTCGCCGTTCTTCAGCGCCCGTTCGTTGTCTCCACCGACCATACGCCTGCCGATTTTCCATTCGTCGGGATGGGCATAACGGATGCTCTCCTTATTTCCGATCACAACAAACTCCGCCCCCGACTCCTCCTGCACACTCAAAGCGATTGGCTGAATGACTTCAGAAGGGTTCTCTGTGTCAAACGCTTCTTTAATGGAAGGCATAAAAGAGACAGTACTCGCGACCTGGAGAGCGAGCTGTCCCATCTGATCTTCGACATCTCTTTTTTCCATATAGGCAAAAACACCGGCTAACAGCCCGATCACCAAAACAAGTAACGATAAAATCAACACCATAATTTTCGTGCGCAGGGAAACTTTCACTGACATCTCCACCTATGAAAACGTTATCTCAATCTATCGTAACATAGGAGAAGATTCTAGAGATTGATAAATTCTGAATTTTTCATCTTCTAACAACTCAATTTTCTTTTTTCCTCATAAAAAAAGGACAAAGAAACATTTAGACGTTTCTTTATCCGCTCCTATGTTTATTAAACGGTCCTCTCTCTCCTTGAATGAAGGCTCGCCACAAAGATGTATAATAGCAAACTTACACCCCCACCTATGGAAACATAAAACGGTTTAAAATAAAGCAATCCAATCGACCAAACAGGCTCTCTCGGCCCAACATCCCGCAGGACATAAGTAAATCCGATAAGATACACAGCCAACCTTTCCACTATGATGACAAAAAGACCTAAGCTAATCACACTTTTCAATGAACTTCTCTCCCCAAGAATGATACTTGAAAACACGCCTAACAGGACATAGGGGATGGTTACAGTAAGTGCTCCAATGAAAATACCCGATACCTCAAATCCGCCCACAAACCTTGTGTCCACAAAGTAGCCGATCATCAGAACAAGAACATAAAAGAATGCGGTCATCCCTGTTCCTTCAAAGTATTTATTCATGAAAGCCTCCATTCTTAGTAAAAAGATTTAATCAATCCTCATGCTAAAACTAAGACACTTTTAACATAAAACCCCAACTCAAACTCCAGATCTAGTAATATATTCCATATGATACAATTGAAGAAAACCAGGGGGATGTGTCCATGCTAAAAACGCTATTCAGCACCATAACCATCTGTATCATAGCCGTATTTGGGTTATGGATCTATGAAAGCATGACGACCAAAGAAACCTCAGGCAATCCATATAGTGATACGATTCCTAGTCAAATGGGAGAACCTGATTCTATTGAGTTTATGTTTACAGAACGATTTCCTTACACAGAAGAAGAAATTCTAGAAAAAACAGGATATGGTCCTAAAACAGGGGAAGGGTTTAACAGCAGCAATATGATCACCCCGATCGCTGATTTCCAAATCAACCAACCTGGAGAAGAACAAGGAACATACATAGAAGGGATCCCAGAAGGACATACAGTCAAAGTAGAACTGATTGAACGGACGAAAGAATTAGAGAAAATGGCTAAGGTAAAAGAAGTGACGTACAAAGCAGGCGAGAAAGGACTCGTCGCCACCCTCCCGGAAAAAAGAGACCAACTTTATTCCCTTAGTGCGGAGATGATGAACGGGAATGGAGAGGTCATCGATACTTATGTCGGTATTGTCTATGTACCACCCGAGCCTGAAGTGAATGCAGAAGTTTCTATCGACAAGACTTCCTACTCTCCCACCGACACGATGGATTTCAGAATCACCAATTTCGGTCCTTCCGGGTTAAGTTATGGGGCCAGGTTCATCATTCAATCTTATGAGAATGAGGCATGGAAGACTGTCGAAGGACCAGAAGCAGTCGTAGCTATGGAATATATTCTGCTTCCAAAAGAATCAACTACCCATACTGTCAAACTCGAATCCTACGATCTTGAAAAAGGAAAACACCGAATCATCAAGCGTCTGGGTGTTTCCGATACAGAAGTGGAAGAAGGATTGGCGGCTACCTTTATCGTTGAGTAGATTATGTAGCTCATGCTTCCAAACTTAAATAAAACGGCTGCCCCAGAGGACAGCCGTTTTATTTATCTAATCGTTGAAACGTATTCAAATGTCTCTTCACCGTCATTAATCTGGTAAACGACTTTGTTATTACTAGTGGTCCATAGTCCACCGTATTTAAAGGAAATGCTGATTCCGAATTGTTCCCCGTAACTAATGACAGGATCGATTCCACTATTCTTCAGTTCCGCTTCTGTATAAGAACTGCGACGGGAATTATCTTCAAAGATTTCTATTTTCTCTACCGTCACATCTGTACGGGTGAGGTTATAAAAAGAAGTAGAGACCCTTTGGATTACGTTATTAACAGTAACAGAACCGTAGCTGTTGAATTGGAGGGAAGGTTTAATCCAAACGCTGACACGGCTAGTCGCTTTTTTCCCATCTGGAGTTTCTACGGTAATCGTGGCAGAGCCTTCCCCTACAGCGGTAACAAGTCCTTCATCAGTAACAGTGGCTACTGATGAGTCACTCGAACTCCATGTATAATCATTGAATGGGACTTCATGACTTAAGGAAGCTTCGAGCTGAACTTCTTTCCCTTTTTTCATACTATATGAAGTATGATTTACGGATACACTTCCATCCTGGTAATAAGAAAGGAGATACTCCGCCGCTTTAAGTTTATTCAAGCCTTGTATTGTCGCAGATTCATCAATGGCAAATGCTTTATTCACAAGTGAACGAGCATCTTCTACTAGAGTAGCATCCTCTTGAGCAACTGGATCTGGCAATTCATTAATGGCTTTTTCTGCTGCATTAATCGCTGGAGTCAGCGCATCATACACCACCGTGAATTGATAAGATTCACTGTCAGTCGTGTAACTCAAGACATTCTCCCCATGTGTCAAAACTTCTTCAAGGTTCATCTCTTTTGTATTTCCACCAGGCAATGTAAGGCTTAGAGTTTCTTCATCAATCACTTCTACACCCAAAACACTCTCTGCAATCTCTACAGAAACCTCGGTTTTCTCTGCTTTGTTCCCTGCCTGGTCTTCAGCAGTATAAATCAATGTGTATTTTCCAACCATGTCAGTGTCTACTTGACCTACAGGTTCACCATCTCTTGTAATCTGCATATCGACAGTCACTTCCCCATCAACATCATCTGTCGCTGAAACAATGGGCTGGTTAAAGCTTAACCCTTTTTGAATGAAGTACTCTTTGAAACCATCGATAGTAATGACAGGCGGTTCTGTATCTGGTACTTCGTATTGAACAAGGATATCTTCAAAGACCTTTCCTTTATATTCAAAGGAAACTTTGTTCTCCCCGTCGACCAGCTCTTCATCAAGGTCGATCTTAACTGTCTCATTGTCCGTAAAATTGACAGCCAACTGGTTTTCACTCAGGACCTCAATGTTTTGAACTTCTAGGAAAAGTGTTCCTTGAGCCACTTCTGTATTGTAGGATAACAGCGCAAAGTCACCACGACGCATTTTGGCATTTGGTGAAAATGTTGTTGTCGTTGTACCGGAGATCAAGCCGTGAGAATATAGAGTTTTTAAATCTTCCATATACCATGCTCCACCTACTACATCTGTGAACGGCATCTCTTTTTCATCTTCTAACTCCAAGCCATATCCCTGGACAATCATACGTGCCAAAGCCGCCCGCGTAATGTTGGCCTTAGTACCGAACTTATTTTCACCCACACCAACGACAATGTTCGAATGATAGAGAGCATTGATGGCACCGGAATACCATACCCCTTGCTGCACATCTTCAAATGGAGCTGGTGGTGCATTCTCTTTATCTAAATTCAACAAATTTGCAAGCATAACAGACGCTTCTGCACGAGTGATTTGATTACGAATCTTAAATTCTCCACCTTCGTAACCACTCACAATTTGTTTTTCAGCCAAAGCATGAATGGGTTCATAATAAACCGTTCCTTCTGGTACATCTGTAAACTCTTGTGCGAAAGTTTTTACTGGGTTGATTGTAGCAACCACAGATAAAGCCATGACAAGAATCACAAACATACGATAAATGTTTGTTCTTTTCATAGTGCTAGTCCTCCCCTAAATAAATTCCATTTCCTATTAACCTATAAAGTGGAAATTATAAAAAGAGTATTATTACCTAAATGTTAAAGGTATGTTACAAAACTTTTACAAAATGCTGAAAAAACAATAGTGAATTGGGTCTATTGATATAATTAATTGGAAATATAAACCTAACTATTAAACCAAAGGGGAGAGTTCATACTTTATTACTTGGATAGTCAGGACAAAGAAAACCTTCGAATGTTGAAAAGAACGAATTTGAAAAACGTTGGATGGAGAGAAGAAGATTTAGAAGAATTATTAGTACAAAACTTAGATCGTCTCTTAGATGAACAACATTTAATGCCTTTGTTTACCGAAAGAAAGTTTCAACCTGAACCTGATATTTTAGCACTGGATCATACAGGGAAGTTATACATTTTTGAATTGAAACGCTGGAAGTCCAAAGATGATAATCTACTACAAGTATTAAAATATGGCCAAGAATACGGCCAGAAAAGTTACAAAGATCTTGAAAACATATATTTCAAATTCAACCCGGATTCAGCATCCCTCATCCAGGACCATAGGGAATATTTTAAGCTGGATTCAGAATCAGAAATCAAAGAAGAACACTTCAATCAACATCAACAATTTTTAATCGTCACCGATGGGACAGATTTCAAAACACGTAGAGCCATTAACTATTGGAAGGAAACAGGCCTTGATATAGAAGCGATCGTCTACCGTGTCTATACCACAGATGCAAACGAGCATTTAATCGAATTCAATACTTACTCCCCATCTCAGGATGTTATCGAACATGAGCCGTCCAACTTCATCCTCAATACGAATTATAAAAGAAACCCAGACTCCCACCAAGATATGATGAAACAAGGAAAAGCAGCTGCTTATTACCATCCATGGAAAAATAAAATCCAACGAATTCAGAAAGGAGACAAAGTCTTTCTCTACCAAAGTGGCAAAGGAATCGTCGCTATGGGGATTGGTACAGGAGTAGTTAACAAAGAAGAATACCATGGAAAAACAAATGAAGAATATAATATGAACTTAGAAGATTTCACCATATTGAAAAAGCCTATGGCAGCCAAAAAAATGAAGGAAATTACAGATTCGAATTTCATGTTCAACCAAACGTTATTCTCCGTCGATAAAGAAAAAAGCGATCTGATTTGGAAACATATAAAAGAAAATCATATGTAAATACAAAAAAGCCTGCTAATATTAGCAGGCTTTTATATTTATGAAAAGATCGAATCTATCTTTGTGATTTCCTCATCCAAAAGCTTAACATCCAATGTCCCCAAATTATCAACCACCTGTTCCGTTCGCTTAGCTCCTGGAATGACGGCATCAATGGATGGCTGATTCAAGTACCAGGCCATTACAATATGAGGACCCTCCACTCTCTTCCACTATAGGACGGTAACTGATCGACTTTAGCTAAATTCTGTTTAAAGTTCTCTCCCTGGAAAAGAGGATTCTTCGCATGAGATAGAACAGACGAAAGAATTTAAGAAAATGAATAAAGTAAATGAAGCGATGTTTCAAAAAGGCGAAATTAGACTCGTATCCACCCTTCCGGATAAAAGAGACCAACTTTATTCCCTGCATACTGTCAAACTAGAATCGTACGATATTGAAAAAGGAAAACACCGAATTATCAAGCGTCTGGGTGTTTCCAATACAGAAGTGGAAGAAGGATTGACTGCTGAATTTAATATCCAATAATAAAAGCAACATATTTTTTTAAAGTAGAGCCCTGGAACCAATAGATTCAGGGCTCTATTTTTTATGAGTTCAAGAAATTCAAAGCGGCTTGCCTATAGATTTCGGTGGTCTCTGCGAGTTCATCGAGATCCACATATTCATTAATCTGATGCGGTACTTCACGGTCTCCCGCTCCAATCGTAACGATTGGCACGCCAGCTACATGTAAAAACGTACCGTCCGTTGCACCGGGAACGCCGTTATACACCGGTTCTTTTTTCAAAACGGTGCGGACTGCTTCTGAAATAGCTGTGACGACAGGTTCATCTTTCTCCGTCGATGTCCAAGGGCGATCCTCAATAACAGTGAAATCGGCTTTGAAATCAGGGTCATCCTCCGCAAGCCGATCTAATATTTGCTGTAGTTCTTCTTTCAATACATCATGGTCCTGGCCAGGAACGGTTCGGATATCCAGCGTTGTCATGCATTGTTCCGGTATGACATTGATCTGGGCATCCCCTTTGGCCGGTGATTGTAAAATAGTCGGTGTGATGCTTGGCCACCCTAAGGTCGGGTGCTTACCAAGCCGCTCCTGCTCCCGTTTTTCCAGTTTCTCTAATTCAACGATGATCTTCGCCATCCGCCAGTTCGGGTTGATGCCACTCCAAGAGATCGCTCCGTGAGCCATTTTTCCATAAGCATTCAAAACCACTCTCATAGCTCCGCGCTGGGCGATGCACACTTGGTTTTCCTCAGGTTCGCATATAATAGCTCCATCTACAGCATCCGCCCAGCCTTGCTTGATAAAGTGTTTAATCCCGATCATCATTCCCTCTTCATCACAGGGAATACATAATAGGATTTTCCCGGACCAACCCTCTTGATCTTCTAAAAGAGATTGGACAGCGGTAATCATACAGGAGAGGTTCCCTTTCGTATCATTTGTTCCTCTCCCATACATCCGGTCACCGACAATCTCTGCGCCAAAAGGATCGTATGTCCATGATCCATGATCTCCTTCCGTCACGACATCCGTATGTCCTTCAAACAAAAGCGTTGGTCCTGGCTTCCCGGAGTCGATCACACCGATGACATTCGGGCGTCCTGGCTCCACTTCCTCGACATGAACTTCGATGCCAAGCTTTTTCAGGTATTCGGCAACATAAAGAGCCGCTTTTTCCTCATTACCACCCTCCACTCCAGGCCTGTACACACTCGGGATACGAACAAGCTCTTGAGTCAAAGAAATAACCCGCTTCCGATCACGAATTCTTCTCGTTTCGATTTGTGTATGGGACATAAATTACATGCTCCTCTCTAATTGGTCATGAGAAATGGACTGATTTTGAATGAGCGATTTGGTCAATAAACTAATGGTAACAAAGGCGATAAAGGAAAGGAGAATCGGGACGACGACGTTATGCATACCGAATAAGCTCGGGAAAAATTGATCAACGATAATGTACGATACGATACCGACGACCATCGACGCAAGAGCCCCGTATTTGTTTCCACCATCCCAATAAAGACCAAGAACCACCGGCCAAATAAAGGTCGCTTCAAGTCCCCCGAAGGCAAATAGATTCAGCCAAATGAGTAAATCCGGCGGGCTTAAGGCCATTAGAAAAACTAAAATCCCAAGGATGGCTGTAACACCGAAACTCATCCGCTTCACTCGCGTATGTGAAGCATCCGGCTTAATGTAATTTAAATACACATCTTTCACAACCGCAGAGCTGACAAGGAGCAGCAAGGAATCTACTGTGGACATGATGGCTGCCATCGGAGCAGCTAAAACAATACCAGCAAGCCATGGCGGCAGCACTTCTTGGGCAATCAAAGGCATCACTTTGTCTCCTACTTCAATACCAGGAAGAATCGGACGTGCGAATACACCGATTAAGTGCATGTTCAACATGATGAAACCTACGACAATCGTCCCGATAATGAGCGCACGGTGCATAGAACGAGAGTTTTTATAAGCCATAGCACGAACGGTAACTTGTGGCAAACCGACGACAGCGACACCAACGAGAATCCAGAAGGAGGAAACATAAGTCGGGCTTAACCCACCATCGGCACCGTACGGAGTGACGAGGTTCGGGTTCTCTGCCGTAAGGTCTGCCATGATGTTGTCGATTCCGCCTCCTGCCATGATGGTCGCAACCAGCAAGATAAGCGTACCACCGAACATGACGACACCCTGGAGCGTATCGGTAAGAGCGACCGCTTTGAAGCCACCGATGATGACATAGACGAGAACCGAGACCGCGAAGATGAACAAAGCCGTCGTATAATTCAATCCAGTCAAAGATTCAATCAGACGCGCTCCCCCAACCCACTGGGCGGCCATTGCAGAAAAAAGGAAGACAATGATACTAAAAGCAGCTGTCAATACGACCCATTTACTTTGATAGCGGCCTTTTAAATAGTCGATGAGCGTGACCGCCTTATATCGACGTGCCATGATGGCGAACTTTTTACCGAGAATCATCAGTACAAAGTAACCGGTAGCTACCTGGGACATGGAAAGGAGCACCCAGCCGAAGCCTTGAGTATAGGCTACACCCGGACCGCCGATAAAACTGCTCGCACTTCCATATGTAGCGATCATTGTCATAGCGAGGATAAATCCGCCGAGTTGCCTGCCCCCGAGAAAGTACTCCTGAAGGAAAGAATCTCCCGTTGCACTCTTAAGAGAACGACTCGACCAAAAGCCAATGGCAAAAATCAAAACAAGAAAGACAGCGAGTGAAATGACGACTGGTGTGTTCATGTTCGTTCACCTTCCTCTTCATCGAAAGGAACTTCCACAAACCAGACCTTTACAACAAAAATGACAAGTAAAGCCATGATGATGAATCCTAACACACAACTGTAAAAGAACCAGGAAGGTAACCCGAAGACGTATGAATAGTCTTCAGGTGTTCGATCTCCGAGACCGTAAGCGAAAGCAAACCACCAGATGAAGTTGAAGACCGCAAGAGCAACTCCAATCAGGGCTTCCCTGTTGGCAATTCTGAACCGGACATCCTGTTTTTTCTTCCTTTCTTTTTCCAAGACCCCATCTCCTTTTTTTATAGAGTTGAAAACTTCCAAGATAAAAGTTTTCATTGATTCATAGGGTGATCAAAGAAAATTACGATTACATCTTGACCGCGACATTTTTCAAAATCGTATAGTTTTTCAGCGCTTCAAGCCCCTTCTCTCTGCCAAAGCCACTTTTTTTGTATCCACCAAAAGGCATCTGGATGCCACCGCCAGCACCATAGTTATTGATGAATACCTGTCCGGCTCTTATTTTCCTGGCTAAACGGTGCGCTCGTCCGATGTTTTCGGTCCACACACCTGTCACCAATCCATAAGGGGTATCATTGGCAAGTTGTATGGCTTCTTGTTCTTCTTTAAAAGTGAACACGCTGAGCACCGGTCCGAAAATTTCTTCCTGCGCCACTTCACTGTGGGGATCAAGTCCATCAATAATTGTCGGAGCAAGAAAATAACCATTTCTACATCCATCAACATGGACACGCTCGCCCCCTGTTAAGAATGATGCGTTTTCCTTCTTCGCAATGTCCAAAAACATCTCAATCCGCTCGTATTGCTTCTGTGACAATACCGGCCCCAGGTCTGGATCGTCCAAACCTCTCCCAAGGCTTAATCTCTCCATTTGTTTCTGGATACGTTGCAGGAATTCTTCCTTTACCCCTTCTTCAATGAGAAGCCGCGAACCCGCCGAACAGGTCTGACCGGCATTCTGGACAATCGATTTGACGACCCACTTCGCAGATTCGTCCAACTTGGCATCAGCAAAAACAATATTCGGGGATTTGCCGCCAAGTTCCAACGTGACGGGGACGATATTCTTTGAACCTGCCTCCATGACGGTTCTCCCCGTCTGGACAGAGCCGGTAAAGGTGATATGGTTGACCTCGGGATGATGAATCAACGCATCCCCAGCTTCTTTTCCATAGCCCGTAACGACATTGAACACCCCTTTAGGTAAAGAGGTTTCATCAAAAAGTTCTGCGAGTTTAAGGGCTGTAAGAGGCGTATCCTCCGCCGGCTTAACGACAACGGTGTTCCCTGTGGCAATGGCAGCGGCCGTACTTCGTGAAGTAATCTGGATCGGATAGTTCCACGGGATGATATGGGCCGTCACTCCGACCGGCTCCCTTACCGTGTAATCCAATACATCCGCTTGGACAGGAATGGTTTCACCAAAAATTTTGTCTGCCATGCCTGCGTAATATTCAAAATAACGGGCGGCCGCTTCTACATCCCCTCGAGCTTGAGAAATCGGCTTTCCTGTATCCTTCGTTTCCAGTTGAGCGAACTCTTCAGCCGCTGCTCTGATTCTCCCTGCCATGTCAAAAAGAATTCTTCCGCGCTCTTCAGCGGCAAAATCCTGCCATTCGTCAGATTCAAAGGTTTTCCGTGCGGTCAGCACAGCTCGATCAACATCCTCCTTGCCAGCTCTTGGTACTTCTGCAATGACTTCTTGTGTCGCTGGATCATTCGTGGCTACCGTTCTTTTATCCTCACTCTCTACCCATTCACCACCAACATACATGTGCTTCATACCTTCACCCTCCCTCTTTTTAAAGGCCTCTTCCTCCGTCAACGTTCAAGACACTTCCTGTCACCATCCGTGCACCGTCAGAGCTTAAGTACATCGCGGCTTCTGCGATATCTTCAGGTGTCACCAACTCACCTAAAGGTACGCTTTTCTTAAAGGTATCTTCTTTCACCTGATCGACGTCTCCACCTTCTGGACTGAACTTCCCTAGCATACTTGTATCTGATGGACCCGGATTGATGGCATTCACACGGATTTTGTATTCGGCCAGTTCAATGGCGAGCGCTTTTGTAAAAGCTAACGCGCCTCCCTTTGATGTGACATAAGCATTCAAACCCGGCCGAGGACGCTCAGCAGCAATGGAAGCGACATTGGTGATCACACCAGCACGCTGCTCTTTCATTCCTTTTACCACTTCTTTGTTTATAAGGAATAAAGAAGTCGTATTCACAGCCAAAAGACGGTCCCAGTCGGCGACTTCCACTTCATCAATCGGTGTCGCAGGCTGAGCGATTCCTAAAGTATTCACTAAAATGGAGATAGATTCCAGGAATTCCGTCGCTTTTCCGATGGCTTCCCTCACTTCTATTTCCTCTGTAAGGTTAGCTGAAATGACCTCAAATTGATCGCCGTATTCGTTTTTCCACTTCTTTACCTCATCGACATGCAGATCGAGAGCCGCTACTTTCGCTCCTTCTTCTAAAAACCGCTTCGTAATGACTTGCCCCATTCCACCATTGGCCCCTGTCACGACAACATTTTTATTTTGAAAATTCATCGATTCTCCTCCTACATCTGATGGTAGATTTGTTTGACGATGGCATCTCCGGTTTCAAACGTCTTCGCATTCCCTCCCATGTCAGGAGTCAAAGCTGTCCTCATTTCTATGACTTGTTCAATGGCATTCATCACAACCGATGCTAAGTCGTCCCTTCCTAAATGCTCCAACATTAAAGCCGCCGACCATATTTGCGCAATCGGATTTGCGATTTGTTTTCCAGTGATATCAGGAGCAGAACCATGGATCGGTTCAAACATGGATGGAAAATCGCCTTCTGGATTCAAGTTCGCGGACGGTGATACCCCTAATCCACCGACAAGCGCCGCTCCGAGATCTGTTAAAATATCACCGAATAAATTGGAAGCGACGATGACGTCAAAGGATTCCGGACGCTGGACTAGATGGGCAACCAAGGCGTCAATGTAGACATCTTCTACTGCTATACCTTCGTAATTCATGGCCATCTCTTTGACCGATTCATCCCACAGTCTCATCGAATGGACAATGGCATTGGACTTCGTTGCGTTTACGACCTTTTTCACATCGTTTTTCTGAGCGTAATCGAACGCATAACGCGCCAGACGCTGAACCCCTTTTTTCGTTATCACCGTATTTTGAATGGCCAGTTCATCCGAAGTTTCCTGGTACAACCGGCCACCGATGTTGGAATACTCGCCTTCCGCATTCTCTCTGAAAACATAGAAGTCTATAGGTCCATCCGCTTGAATGGGACTCTGAACTCCAGGCAATTGTTTAATCGGGCGGAGGTTCACATATTGATGAAAGTTTTTACGGATCGGCATGATCAGGTCCCAGATCGGGATGTGTTCAGGAACACGACGGTCACCAATGGCTCCAAAGAAGATGGCATCATACTCTTTTAAAGTCAACAGACCGTCTTCCGGCATCATGCGGTTATGCTTCAAATAATATTCCGAATTCCAATCAAAGGATGCGGTCTCTAACTGGAAGGACGAATCTGCTTTGGTTAAAGCGTCCAAGACTTTCATTCCTTCCTCCACGACTTCAGGACCAATGCCGTCTCCTGGCAGTACAGCTAATCGATAAGTTTTCACATAATCCCTCCTCGTCTTTTTATTGAATGAACCATAGGCTTAAGAATGGTAAAAAGGAAACAATCAGAACATCGATAATCATAATGATGATGAACGGGATAATGGCTCGAACTAACTTTTCAAATTTTGTCCCAGCAATATTCGCAGCAACAAATAAGTTGACGCCCACAGGAGGCGTAATAAAACCAATTGCTAAATTGACAATCATAATGATGCCGAAATGCGTAAGGTCAATGCCCATCGCGTTGGCAATCGGAACGAGAATCGGTGTCAGGATAATGATCGCTGCTGAAGTCTCCAAAAAGATTCCGACAAATATGAGCAAAAGATTGATGATTAAGAGAGCAATGATCCAATTATCGGTCACTCCGAGCATCGCTTCCGTCAATTGAGCGGGGATGCGTTCACGCGTTAAGTAATAGCCAAAAGCAGAAGCTCCCGCGATGATAAACATGATGACAGCTGATATGACAACAGAAGAAGAGAAAATCTCCGTCAAGTCCGGAAGTTTAATTTCCCTATAAATGAATACGCCGACAATCAACCCGTAAACGACCGCCACAACCGCAGCTTCTGTCGCTGTGAAAATCCCACCATAGATGCCACCAAGGATGATGACAGGCATCAACAGAGCTAAGATCGCATCCGCAAATGCTCTCAAAAATTCTTTGAAGGAGTGGGATTCTCCGCCTCCATATCCCTCTTTTACAGAAATGAAAAAAACAAGAACCATTAAGGAACCGACGACCAACACTCCTGGGATAATGCCAGCAAGGAACAAGTCACTGATTGAAACACCAGCGGTCACCCCGTAAAGAACGAGGGGCACACTTGGTGGAATCATAATTCCTACCGTTCCTCCAGCTGCCTGTAAGGCAGTCGAAAAGCTTTTGTCATAACCTTTTTTCACCATGGCAGGGATCAGTATGGAACCAACAGCTGCAGTGGTAGCCGCGGCTGATCCTGAAATCGCTGCGAAAAATGCACAAGCCACAATCGAAACGATGGCCAATCCACCTTTGACTCGCCCAACAATGACATTGGCAAAATGAATCAACCTTCGTGAGATGCCGCCGTTTTCCATCAGCTTTCCAGCTAGAATGAAAAAGGGAACCGCTAATAATGGAAAAGAGTCAACCGAATTGAACATACGCTGAACAATGACGATGATCGATAAGTTTCCTTCTATAAGGAAGACGATAGTCGCCGCCATCCCGAGCGTGACAGCGATTGGGACATTGATTAAAAAAAGGAGGATCAGGATACTAAAGAGCAGGATCGTCATGCGATTCGCCCTCCTTTTTCAACACATCTGCAATCGTATTGGCAAGTAAATTAATGATAAGAAAAATACCGCTGATCGGAATGACAAGATAGACAAATCCCATCGGTAAATCTAGAACAGGTGAAGTTTGGCTCGTCGATTTGTTAACAAGCTGAAATCCATAGATGACAAGAATAGAAAAGAACGAAAGACTGACGACAGATGCAATGACGGCCATAATTTTTCTCCCTAGTAATGGAAAAGAATTAACGAAAAACTCGACCCCTAGATGTGCCCGTAATGACATGGCATAAGCCGCCCCCAGGAAGGTAATCCAAATCAGGCAGTAACGGGCCAGTTCTTCGGTCCATGCGAGCGGCTGTTCAATAAGAAAACGGAAGACCACTTGCATAAACACGGACACGGTCAACACAGCAAGCAAAAGATTCAGGAAATGTTTCATCCCCAGGTTTATGTACTTTAAGAACGATTGGATGATGACTCCTCCTCTCTGGATGAAGAGGTAGGGGAAGGGATCTCTTCCCCAGTTCCCCATCACTCTTGTGCATCAAGAATCTGGTTCAATAAGTCCTGGTATTCGATTTGATCATAAACAGGCTTTACTGCATCTTGGAATGGTTGGGTATCGACTTCTTCAATAATTTGCATGCCTTCATCTTTTAATGTTTGAAGAGACTCTTTTTCCATTTCTACGATCATGTCTCGTTCCATCGCCCCGGCCTTCTGACCTTCCTCCATAACAATGTCGCGGAGGTCTTCCGGAAGTTCATCGTATGTTTGCTGACTCATCATATAAATGGCAACAGAATACACGTGGCCAGTTAATGTCATGTATTCCTGGTTGGCTTCATAAAGTTTGAACTGGTCGGCGACAATGGCCGGGTTTTCCTGGGCATCTACAACTCCTTGCTGCAAGGCCGTCAATGCCTCTGTCCAAGCCATTGGTGTTGGCTGCGCTCCTAATTCTTCAAAAGCTGCCAAGTGAATGTCGTTTTCCTGAGTACGGATTTTCAGCCCTTCAAGATCGGCAGGTTTTTCAACCGGACGCACACTGTTCGTAACATGCCTGTAGCCATTTTCACCCCAGGAAAGTCCGATGATTCCTTCCCCTTCCATTTTGGAAAAGAGCGTATCTCCCACTTCCCCTTCTAAGACGCTGACCGCCTCTTCACGATTTTTAAAGATAAAAGGAGCATCAAGAACTCCGAGTTCTGGAACAAAGTTCGTGACAGGAGCGGTTGAGGAAACCACAAGGTCTACCGTTCCCAGCGTCATCCCTTCTGTCAGTTCACGCTCTGCCCCGATTTCACTGTTCGGAAACACTTCGATTTTCACTCGTCCGTCTGTTCGTTCTTCAACGTTTTCTGCCATTTCAAGGAATCCTAAATGATAAGGGTGATCCTCTGGTAAAGAATGACCAGCCTGAAGCGTGTACGTTTCTTCGCCACCATCAGAAGAAGCATCATCACTTCCACAGGCAGCCAAAACCATCAAGAACAAAAGAGAAACCAACCAAAACGATCCTTTTTTCATTATTTTCATCCCCCTATACCCTGTCGAAAATCTTACCCGGGTTCATGATTTGATTCGGATCAAGCGCCATTTTAATTTGCTGCATCACTTCTAATGCGTCTCCATGTTCCAACTGCTGGTATTTTATTTTTCCGACTCCAACACCATGTTCTCCCGTACATGTCCCTCCTCTTTGAAGGGCATGATGGACGATCGCTTCATTGAATAGATCCGCTTTACGCTTCTCTTCCACATTGTCGGGATCAATCATGAGTAACGCATGATAATTCCCATCCCCGACATGACCAAGTAAAGCACCATCCAGTGAAAGCGCATCCATTTGTTCGCGCGCATGTTGGATACCAAGCGCTAACTGTGAGATTGGCAGACAAACATCTGTGACCATCATTTTCTTTCCCGGGTGTCCATGGACAAAAGAATAAGCGAGGTTATGACGCGCTTCCCACAGCTCATTTCTGTCTTTCACATCTTTTTCGAACTCGATATCCATTCCTTCTGCATCAGCTAATAACTCTTCAGCAAAAGAAATGTCATGCTGGACACTCGCTTCATTACCATGAAATTCGATGAATAAGGTCGGTGCTTCTTTGAAATTTTTATCATTCGACTCGTTCACTTGTTTGATCGATGCCTTGTCAACGAGCTCCACCCTTGCAAGTTCAATACCTGCAGATAACAATTGAATGACCGCTTCCACTGCTTCGTCCAGGTCTTTAAAAGATACACGGGCCGCAACGATGGTTTCAGGAATTCCGTACACCTGAAGTGTGAGTTTTGTGATGCATCCGAGAGTTCCTTCTGAACCTACAAAGAGGCTGCTCAAATGATATCCAGAAGAAGACTTCGCTGCATGTGTCCCTGTTTGAATGATCTTCCCATTCGGAAGCACCACCTCCAAGCTTCTCACCTGGTCTTTCATTACTCCATATTTCACAGCCGTCGTTCCACTTGCATTCGTAGCAGCCATTCCACCAAGGGTGGCATCCGCTCCTGGATCGACAGAAAAGAAAAGACCATAAGGCTTTAACTTCTTATTCAACTGCGAACGTGTCACACCAGGATCGACGGTAACAAGAAAATCATCCGGTCGAACTTCAATATGCTGGTTCATAGATGAAAAATCAAGACTGATTCCACCATGGTAAGGAATCACATGTCCTTCCAGGCTTGTCCCCAAACCAAATGGAACGACAGGAAACTGAAAGTCATTGGCTATTTTAATGATGGCTGAAACTTCCTCACTCGTTTCTGGAAAGACGACCACATCAGGGTTCCTCGGCTCCGAGTATGCTTCATCCTTTCCATGCTGGGCCAATATCGTCTCATTCGTAGTCACCCGGTCCTCTGCCGTGGCTTGGATCAATGCTTCTATCACTTCCATCATGCTCCTCCTTTCCAAAATTAGTGCTAAACATCAACAAGGGTCCTTTTACAATCAAAAAATAAAAGCTATTGACGTGTACATCATATGTATGATGTATTATATATAGTATATTATCTGAATATTCGAACGATGTAAATGGCTTCTATAGAAAATTCTGAAATATTAAAATACTTTTATGTGAGGATGTTTTTATTGAATCTTACATTCAACAGAATTCACCCGAATCAAACTAAGACGATGGGGATTGTTTCCTTGATCAAGGACTATTTAATTGAAGGGAAGCTGAAACCTGGAGATAAATTGCCGACCGAAATGGAACTGATTGAACAATTAGGGGTGAGCCGTACACCTGTCCGCGAAGCAATAAAAATCCTGGAGTCGATTGGAGTCATTCAAATCAAGCGAGGAGAGGGTATGTTCATTACGGATAACTCTTCTAAGCTGACCATGAATCCGCTCGTATTCAGCTTGATCATGCACAGTCACAACCTCGAACAGCTCATCGAATTTCGCCAGCATTTTGAAATGCTGTTGATGAACATGGTCATTACGAAGGAAAAGAAAGATTTGGACAAGATCGAAGCCGTATATCATTCCCAAGTGGCACGGATGACGCCTGACTTGACTCCCCAGGAGCTAGTCGATATTGATTTAGAATTCCACTATGCCATCTTAGAAGAAACAGAAAACCCGTTTACAATGGAAATTGGACGTACCATCTATGAATTGATCCGTCCGAAAATGGTGCATTTCAAGGATCCAGATGGGATCGAAAGAACCTTGGCTACCCATAAAGAACACTTGGAATTCTTGAAAGGCGAGAAACTCTTCGATCCGAAAGAAGCGGTCACTCAAATGATTAAAAATAATGAGGATATGATTAAAGATTAAAAAAGAAACAGCGCATGCTGATGCGGTTACGTCCCACAGCAAATGCCATAAAAAAACGTTCACCTCTTAGCAACCAGAGGTGAACGTTTTTCATCTTCATATCAATCTTTGAACAAAACTACTTACGAAAAAATCTCACTAATTTTTGATACTTCATGATCGGTCAATTGCACATCCAACGTCTTCAAGTTATCGACCACCTGTTCCGTACGCTTCGCTCCTGGAATGACAGCATCAATAGATGGCTGATTCAAGTACCAGGCCAAAACAATATGAGGAACCTCTACTCTTTTCTCTTCAGCTATAGGACGTAACTGATCGACTTTAGTTAAATTCTGTTTAAAGTTATCACCTTGGAAAAGAGGATTCTTCGCACGGAAATCGTCAAATGTCGTATTCTCATCATATTTTCCAGCCAGAAGGCCGGAGGCAAATGGGAAGTAAGGGACGAACGAGATTTGATTGTCAGCCGTATAAGGCAGCATTTCCTTTTCCGCTTCGCGCTTGAACAGGTTGTACTCCCCTTGAATGACATCGACATATCCATCTTTGTTCGCTTCTCTCAGTTGCTCAACCGAGAAGTTCGAAACCCCAATGGACCGTATTTTCCCTTCATCTTTCAACTCTTTCAATGCACCCACCGCTTCGTCCTTCGGTGTCTCATCGTCAGGAAAATGGATATAGAAGAGGTCGATATAATCCGTACTCAATCGCTGGAGGCTGTCTTCCACCGATTTTTTCAAGAAGGAAGGTTCATTGTTGAACACCACATCCTCTCCCTTGAATTGGTGTGCTCCCTTTGTAGCGAGAACAATTTCATCCCTTTTATACTCTTTCATGACCTCTCCGATCAGTTCTTCGGAACGTTCTGGTCCATAAATGAATGCAGTATCCAAGAAATTCATTCCGTGATTCAATGCTGCGCGCACCACGTCTTTTCCGGCTTCTTCATCTAAATTGGGATAAATGTTATGGCCTCCGACGGCGTTTGTCCCAAATCCGATCGGGTTTACATGTAAATCTGACTTTCCTAACTGTGTCTTTTTCATCGCTTTTACATCTCCCTTGGAAAAGTTCATCTTCTTACATTGTTTACCACATGCTTTTCCAAGAGAAACAAAAGAGTGCACAATGACTTCTTAGTCAGTTTCCCAAAACACCAATTACCGTCTCTACTAACACACGAGAAGCATCAGGCATAACGCTTTGATCAAATGTCATATGCGGATGATGCAGCCCTGGCTTCAAATCACAACCCACAGCAAGCATCGAAGCCTTCAACTCCGGCTTTCGAATCGTGTAAAAGTGAAAATCGTCCCCACCGGTCGTTTGAATAGCTGGTTTTAAAGCACTTTCTCCCATGACCTTAAGAATAGCCCGCTCCAAATATCCAGCTGCTTCCTCACTAATCACCGCCGCCGGAACTTGTGACTTCTCGTCTATATCAATATTCATCTCATGCAAGTTTGATAGTGCCTGACTTGCCGATTTTATTTTAACTATCAAATCATTCATGACTTCATTCGTCTGGGCCCTTACGTCAATGGAAAACGTTGCTCGACCTGGAATGATGTTCGTACTTTTTCCTCCACTGTGGAAGGATGTCAATTTTGCCGAATGCGGCACGCTTGGATCCATGTGGATATTATTGAGCAGTTGCACCATTTCCGCCCCTAACTCAATCGCATTTTTATTTAGATGTGGTCTTGCTCCATGAGCATCTTCCCCTTCCATTCGTCCTTCAAGAAACTGTACAGCCCCGTGCTGAATGGCTGGGGCAAACTCTCCTGAACGCAATTCTTGGATTGGTCTCAAATGGAGACCGAAAAAGTAATCAACATCATCCACGATTCCCTTTTCTACCATAGCAAGAGCGCCTTCAATCGTTTCCTCTGCTGGTTGAAAAATGACGCGCAACGTCCCTTTCCATTCCGCTTGTTTCTCTTCTAATGCAAAGAGAGCATGAAGTACGATCGACATGTGGGCATCATGGCCACATGAATGATTCGCTCTGAATTCTCCGTCCACTTCCTGCCAAAGAGCGTCCATATCTGCACGGAGGGCCACACATGGCTTTCCTTGACCGAGTTCTGCGACCAACCCAGGACAATCAACAAAACGTTGAAGTCTGAAGCTTGTTTTTTCTAAAAGTCTTTCTATGTAGTCGGTCGTGTTATTTTCTTGCCAGCTGATTTCTGGATGCTGATGTAAATGTTTGTAGATGCTTTTAATCGATGGGTAACCTAGGTTTTCCATACGTCCACTCCTTCTATTATGATTTCCCTTCTTTCCTTCTACCTTACAAATACGTTTTATAACATAAAAACTCCTCCCTACTATTCACTAAGTAAGGAGGAGGAGGAGGAGAAAGATGAATATGAGGTTAACTTCACGCTAAAGGAGTAGCAGTATAGAGGATATTAGGATTTCACTTTGTATCATTATTAAGCCTATAATACATTAGTGACCTGAGTATCATACATACAGAAATGTACCATCATTGAAAGTTCAATGATGGTACATTTCCCCTTTCTCACTTTAAACGAAGGAGCATATTCTGACCTTCAAAACTTCTCGGCTACTCACCACAAAGTGAATAACTAACAAGAGTGGATTCTACTGGTTACGGCTTCATCGTCTGGTAGCTTTGATATTTATGAATCGCCTGACCGGCATAGGACGGTTCATTCTCATAAAGTTTATCTAATATATGCAGCTGTTCATCCATATAAGCTTCCCCTTCTTCAAAAAAAGACACCTTTTCATAAGGCTCCAGATATTGAGTTTCTACTCCAAGAATGACTTCACTTCCAATCTGATTGGCATAATTAATTTCGTGCTCGGTGTGATACGAAATGGAATCTTTTCCTTCCGCAAAATCACGGTAAGCCATGATTGCTACACCGTCATCCACAGTATCCATAACATGATCGGAAAGCGGCTTGGTTACGCCTTTATAAGTGGTTTCATACTTATCCCCATCGAACCAGAACGGCATAGCCACCATGAACTCAAAATCACTCTTCATTCTAGGAGATTGCACGATAGAATCTATCACATGCAAACCTTTCAAATATTGGTCGATGACTTCCGTTCGTTCATCTGTATCCCACTCATCAAGCAAATATGGTTCAATATCAAACTGGATGCCGTCAAACTTCTCGTCTTCTCCGACTGTCCGGTTGTAATCTAGTACATCGAACAAACGCGATAAGGCGACATGTCTATTTTCAGCTAATGCCCATTCCGCCGCTCCATCTAACGCGTGGACTTCAATTCCGTTGGCATGGGCAAGCTGGATAAACGCTTTGTATTGTTCAGGATGCTTTTGGATATAGGGCAGATCCTCTCTTGCACCAATATTCAAGTAAATCACGTTCACACCTTTTTCTTCTGCAAAGGAAACCATCTCTTCTCTTGATTCCTCCGTGTTAATATCCTCATTCGGGAACCACGCCCACATGGCTTTGTCTTTGCCGGATGCCGTTTCTGCAGAGGTATTTCCGGGGAGAAACACGAAAACAAAAGCCATCACACATAAACCTGTCAGCCAACCTATTTTCTTAGATAATTTCATCAAACCCCTCCTGTTTTTTTGATACACCTGCGTCTTAAATCAACTTACATGCCCTTGGATATCACTCCCCTACCTATGATCTATTAAAGCGGATTTGCCGATGCGATGCTTTGGTAATCATTGCACCTGACATACCCGTTTTCTCGCGATGAAAAAGGAAGCCTTTCTTCTTCAAGTTCAGGAAGGTCTAAAATGTGACCTTCCAGATAGTCTGAGAGTCTTCGTTCAGCTGTCTTGAGTCTCGCCATTAACCCTCCATATCGAATGTCCAGAACTTCCCACCCAAATGGCTTGTTCACTTTCATCCACTGTTCGTAATGCATGTCTCTTAACCGCTCTACCTCCTGCAAAAGGTTTGGAAGGAGTTTTTCCTTCATCTGATGCAGGGTTGTAAGATCGTTTTTCTCATAAGCTGTCTTCAATTGATGATTGAATTCGCTTTTTAGACTTAAGACAGCGCAGATTTGACTGGGCACCTCCAAGATCCAACTCCAGGACCCAACGCTCTTCTTTGACTTCTCCAATTGACGATGGAGGTCTTCATAATAATCGTTCAGTGGCAATCCTTCCCCTTGTTTATCAAACAAACCGACGAACGGGTCCTGCCACAACAAATATTTGGATGGGTTATCAGGCTCTAGTTGTCCCTCCTCTGCTCCCGGAGGTTGATCCAGATCTCCGACTTTTTGAAAAGCTTCCATATCTGCTCCTGTGCAGAAGGCAAATCTTTCCCTGACCTTTTCCATATCTGGCTCTTTGGCATAGCCATGTTCAGCAATAAGCTGCAGTCCTAAAAGACTTTGAAAGGGGTTGGTTTCCGCCCCGTTATCCCCCCAAAGGGTGGAGAAGACTTCTTCGATGCCCTCTTTTTTACAAGCTCCGTAAGAAGACTCGATCACACGGAAGGTTTTTGGATAATGGATCGAAACGCCATTCCAAGTCCAGATCCCTCCAGCAAACAAAGGTTTTGTACCGAACGATTGGTGCTTTTGCAGGAACATCCGGTAAAATTCCTCATCCTCATGGTAGTAATCCCAATAGACATACTTGACATCTTTCGGCATCTCCTGGATGACGTCTTCCGGAATATGTGCATCCAAGTCATAATAATGCCCTTGATCAGAACCCATCCGGAAGTACATGTCACTCCATATCATTGGATTGAGACCTTTCTTTCGAGTAATCTGCAAGACTTCCTTCAAATGATCGTTCATGATTTCAAAACTTGGACGGTACCCATGCTTCTTCAAATATTGACCTCGGCCTAACAAATGCGCCTCATCCATACCGATATGGATTCGTTTCGTCCGGAATAGCTGCATCACGGAGGAGATCATCTGCTCAATCAGTTCGTAGGTTTCTTCTGCGCCTGCGAGCAGAATATCAGAAGTATCCTTCAAAGCCTCATTCCCATCCCACCGCAAAAAGGTCGACAAATGAGCAAGCGTCTGAATGCTTGGAATCAGTTCGATCCCAAAAACAGCTGCATAATCGTCCAATTCTTTCAATTCATCTTGACTGTAGCGGCCGCGCCTGTAGCCAAAGTAGGACTGCTCTTCGATTTCGTATGTATCTTCCATATAAAGCATCAGCATATTCAATCCCATGACGGCCATCATCCGGATCATCGTTTTGATTTGTTCCGGCTTCATGACGCCATTTCTGGAGCAGTCGAGCATGATTCCGTTCATGGTGAACTGTGGGGTTTCCTCAATGGTGAAAGTAGAGGTATGAGCTGCTTTTTCTAATAGTAACCCCAACGCCCTGAAAAGATGAATGGGCTGATTGAATAAGATAGATCCTTCTCCTTCATTCAAGATGACCTTCAGGTTCTTATGCTCCCACCGTTTCACTTGGATGCGCAAACCACCCTCTTTGTTCAGTGAGCATCCATAGATTTCTGCAAGCTCATCCAGGGCTGCTTGAAATTCTTCTATATCGCCTTCCATCCTTAAGTTCAAACGAGACCCTCCTTCCCTTGTAACGAATGAGATAATCGTAGAGTCTTCACTTCCTGATCCGATTGGTAGATGGATTCAATGACTTGAATGATGGACTTGCCGTACACCCCTGTATTTTCAATAGGAGATTTCCCCGTAATTCCATTCATCAACTCAATCAATTGATCTTGAAAAGGATGGTCCTGGTTGGAAGAATAAACTTGTTCATACCTTCCATGTTTACTGACCCACACACCTTTTCCTATCTCCACTTTCATCATCCCTTTTGTGAAAACAAATTCTGTTACATGCTTGGGTACCGGGTTATACCCCGATATCGAAATGCTGACGGGAATCCCTGATTCTGTCTCCAAGTGAAGCAATCCGGCCCCCTCAATCCCTGGTGATGAATACGATAAGTTGGACGTGACCTTCGTAAACGGCTCACCAACAACCCATTGAATTTTATCAACACAATGAGCCCCGATGTTCATGATGATGCCACCCCCGGAGCATGCCGGATTCAGAAACCATTCTGGTCGGTCATCCGTAAAGTAGTTGAGATGACGCGTTTCATTGATGAACACCAAATCGCCCAGCTCAAGCTCCTGAATCACCCGCTTCGCCATCCTGTTCTCTTGGAAATAGTGCTGAATATGTCCGACCAGCAACTGTACGTTGTGCTCCGCTGCAGCTTTTATAATTTCCTCACACTCCTCGGCGTTTAAGGCCATCGGTTTTTCAAGAAGAAGGTGACAACCTTGACGGGCAGAGAATAGTGCCGCCTCCTTATGTAAGTGATGGGGCAAAGTGATGATGACAATGTCCGGAGTGGTTTCTTGGATCATTTGCTTGTAATCGGAATACCCGTTCAGCCCGAACTCTCCAGATAAAGCATCTCTTTTAGAAGAGTCAATTTCCGCTAAGGCCACCGCATGAAGGTCGTTTAAGGATTGGATGGCTTCCAGGTGTTCTCTGGCAATCACTCCACCACCAATCACTCCTACGGTTAACATCATCTTTGCCCCCCCTTTTTTTGCAGATGTTTCTTTAAATAAGAGAAGTCTTTTACCGCATGCGCATAAATTTCTTGTGGTGTCTCGTCCGCTTCAGCTACTCCTTTTGTGAATTCCATAGAGAAGCTTCCTTGGTAATGGCGCTCTTTTAGAATTTGAAGACGTTCATGGACGAAATCCGATTCTTCTTCCAAAGCGTGAAAAGCATGGTTTTTAAAGAGACTCACATGAGCATGAACGATTTTTTCACCTAAGTGATCAAACCATCCATTCAGATTCAGCTGCTCATGGAATGGATGGATAATCGCTTTGACATCCGCCGTTCCGAGTTGTTCAATAACCTCCCGCGCCGTGTTGGGATCTTCCATGACCGTCCCAGGATGACACTCACATAACAGATCGCAATTTTCAGGAAGCTGTTCCTTCCAATCTTTAAGATTACGAATATACACATCCAACGAGGCTTCCGAATCTCCGAAGTTGAACTTCACTTGCTTCGGGTGTAACCGGCGAATCATTGCTGCCGCTTCCGCTCTTTCTTTTTCCTGATCGTCATCAAAACCGACATAAGAATTATAGATTTCAACCGGCAATGAGTGATCTTTGAGAGCTTCTACTTCTTCGTCCGAGTTTTTCAATGCATGGTTCTCCCATAATTCAATGCCATCGAAACCATCGGACTGCATCCTTCCCATCCACTCACTGACACGAAGGGATGGGTTGCGACCTGGCTCCCAGCGATTTCTTTCGAACATGACTGTATTCATTAAAAATCGACTCATCGTACACTTCCTTTCATAAAATCCATTCATCCGAGAGCAGGCAGGGATGTCATTCCTTCTTCAAACGAGGATAGGTCTACTTGATAAACATATCTCGGGCGCCCCCTTCCCACGACCTGCTCTTCCCCGATGACTTTGGCGAGACTGTGGTTTTCCAGTGTCGTAAGAATCCGGCGTGCACTTCTCAAGGTGATGGAGAACCCCTTCGCTAATTCCGCAGCCGTCATTTTGTCTCTGCCTAATGCCCGGCATAACCCAATCAAGCGATAGATGGTCGCTCCACTGATGCCAATATTCTTCATATGTTTTAGTGACTTCTGACCTTCCAGCCGGTAAGGGAACGAGGGTTCTAGAGAACTCCATTGGTCGACAAGTTTTTGTATTTCTTTCCTGATGCAGGAGTGGGTTGGAGTGATCAAATGGATTTCCTTCCTCAACGCCTTGAAAGCTTGGAAGACACGAGGATGGGTGGTGATGATGTTTGTCACGTGTTGATTCTCCAAACCACGCTTATGGTGAGCAATGATGTCATTCACATTCATCTCTTTCGTATGTTCGAAGATTTCAAGGTGATCAAGAGGAAGGTTTTCTTCCATGACCTGCATGCGGATTTCCTCTTTGCTTCTATAATCAACGCTCACCTTACCTTCTGAATTCAGACTTTGGCTGAAAAGGCACTTGGTCAAGGCTGCATTTAAAGCCATTGGAGAGCAAGTCAATTCACAAACCTTTTTTTCGGGAAACTTTCTTTTCACCTTCCCACTTTCAAACATAGGAGTAAGAACTACATCAAAAGTAGATAAAGAGAGTTGTTCCAAGCCTTGATCTATTCCCCGCTCCTCCAAAAGGGGCGTAACCGAAAGAAGAGGGAATTCTCCAGCTACTCGTTCTACTTTATTCCAAATTTCTCTTTGTCCAACAAACAACAACCTTTTTTTCATATGGAGTCACATCCTATGAACGGGAATCGCCAAGCTTTTATTTCAAACCTGATGAACTGGCTCCGCGGACGAAGAACTTTTCCGTGAAGAGGAACACGATCAAGATAGGGACTAATGTCATCAATGCCGCGGCCACCAAGTACTGCTCCTTACCGAACCAGGCGCCAGACATCGACAATACCCCGATGGGCAGTGTGAACTTCTCCTCAGAAGATAGGTAAATCACAGGGGCCATGATTTCGTTCCATTTGGTCATGAATGTAAAAATCGTCAGTGTTGCTAACTGCGGCTTACACATCGGCAGGAAGATTCTCCAATAGGTTTGAAACGGAGAACATCCATCTAATTTTGCGGCCTCCTCATAACTCTTAGGGATGGATAGGAACGCCTGCCTCATCAGGAAAACACCGAACGGTTGGGCCAGCCATTCCAAAATCCACAAGGGAACGAGCGTATCTAAAAACCCCATATTCTTAAAGATGATAAATTGCGGGATGATCATAACGACTGGTGGGATCATCAAGGTACCAAGGACCATGACGAACAAAGAATTTTTAAAAGGAAATTCTAGACGGGCAAACGCATACGCGACCATGGAGCAGGAGAAAAGTGCTCCAAGGACGGACAGAACCGTCACTACCAAACTGTTCCACCCGTATTGAGCGAAGTCCGTCATCCGCCACACTTCAATATAGTTCTCCCATTTGAAAGGATTGGGAATCCATTCAACCGGTATAGCCGTATATTGAGTGTAGGATTTTAAAGAGTTCAGGGCTGCAGCCACAAAAGGCGTCAGCATAATCAGCGCACTGAATGTAATGACTAGGTAACTGACAATCTTCCTTTTCCTATTGGGATTTTTCATAGATAACACCTCTAGATCCTCTATTTCTCATAATGCACCCACTTGTTCTGCAGTTTCACTTGGACGAGCGTAATGGCAAATAAGATCAGGAACAGCACCCAGGCGATGGCGGAGGCATAGCCCATCTTCAAAAAGGCGAACCCTTGCTGGAACAAATAAAGCATCAGCACCATACTTGCATTATTCGGACCACCTGCTGCCGTAATGTCTCCGGAATTCCCCGTCATGACATAGATTTGTTCAAACGCTTGGAATGTCGTGATGGTACTCAGGACAAGAACGAGGAACGTGGTACCAGAAATCAAGGGCACCGTTACATGCCTGAACTTCTGCAGGACTCCCGCCCCTTCGATATCCGCTGCCTCGTAAAGATCTTCCGGAACGTTTTGCAACCCGGCTAGGAAAATGATCATCATATAGCCGATTCCTTTCCAAACAGCGACTGCGACCAACACCGGAATGACCAGGGTTTCATCGTTCAACCATTGCTGCGGCTCCATCCCCAGTTTCAATAACAAGTCATTCGCTAATCCAAAACGGGGATTGAAGATGGCATCCGCCACATACAACACAACCGTCCAGGAAGAAATGACAGGAATGAAGTGAGCCATCCGGTAAAGCTTCAATCCTTTCAAACTTTGATTCAAAGCCGTTGCCAGTATCAAAGCGAGGATGGTCTGGGTAGGAACAAATAGGACTGTGAAATAAATGGTGTTCCATAAGGACTTCCAGAAAACAGGATCGTTGATCAATTTGTCGTAATTATCAAGCCCGATCCATTGGGGCGCGTTTAACATATCGTACCTGGAAAAGCTGAAGTATAACGATGCAATCAACGTGAAGGCAATAAAGACGATGAACTGAATGAGGTAGGGGGAAATCATGAAAAGTCCCCATTTCCCCTCATTCGTCAACCACTTCTTCTTCGGTGGTTTAGGTTTCTTCTGCTTGGCTAATGTCAACTTGGATTTCTTTTGCTTCTTCTCCCCTTGCTGCTCAGGGAATTCATTCTTCGGTTTTAAGTTATCGCTCATATCAGCCACACACTTTCTTCTCTATTGGTTTTCGTAAAATTCATCCAATACTTTCTGCACTTCCTTGTCTGCGTTTTCCAGCGCTTCTTCTACGTTCGTCTCATTGAGAAAAGCCCGGTTGATATTGTCACCGAATTTCTTCACCCATTCAGACCAAACCGCGTTGACATCCAACGTTCCCGCATGCTCAAAGCTGTCTAAAAACGCCTGCTTATTGGCTGGTTTATCTCCGGATCCTAAGAAGAGGTCAGAGTTGGCGACAGATTTCTTCACAGGCACCGCTTCACCCAAAGCCGCCCATTCTTTTTGGACTTCATCTTCCTGGACCCAATATTTCACCCATTCCCAGGCCGCTTTCGCTTTTTTATCAGAAGCACTGTCACTGATGACCCATGAGTTAGCGATTGTCGGTGAAAACCTCTCTCCATCCGGACCTTTCGGCAGCACCGTCACATCATAATTCACGCCTGTTTCGTTAGCGGCGAGCGTCCTTGCATAAATCCCGATCCGCATCGCTGCTGTTTCACTCGGGAACGGAGACATCGGGCTCTGGAATGCCTGAAGGTCGGAAGGGTCTGTGAAAATTCCTCTTTCCATTCCATCAACGATATAGTTGATCGCTTCTTTGTTTTCTTCAGAATCAATGACCGAGTTCCGTAAATCTTCTCCAAGAACTCCTCCACCATAAGACTTCATTACAGGCATCCAGCCTTCTGTAATATTGAAGAATGTCAGACCGTACTGTTTCACACTATCCGGTTTGAAAGAAGCGTCATCCGCTTTTTTACCATCGGTATCAATCGTCAACTTCGCACCGGCTTCTTTCAGATCTTCCCATGTCCAGCTCTCATCCGGATAATCGACACCGGCTTGATCGAACATATCTTTGTTGTAAAAAAGAGCTCCGATTTGTATTCCTTGAGGGACGCCCCAATACTTTCCATCTGAGTCTTTATTGAAATCCAAACCATAGTATTCATCTTTGTCCAAATCTTCATTGATCCACTCCGTCAAGTCCTTCGCCGCTCCACGTTCCGCATATTTCTGGACGAACACCCCGTCAGACAACCAGACATCAGGGGCGGTTCCTCCTGCTATTTGAGTGTCCAACTTTTGGAAGAACTGTTGATACGGAGCATTTTGTGTGTTGACCTTGATGTCCGGATGTTCCTCTTCGAACTTCTTGATCAGTTCATTCATTTTCTCATCGGCACTTCCTGAGGAATAAAACCCTAACGTAATTTCTGTTTGATCAGAATTCGCACCTGCCTCACCACCGGATTCATCCGAGCATCCTGTTAAAATGAACACAAAAGCCATAATAAGTACGGAAATCTTCAACCACTTGCCTGCCATCTTTTTTCCCCCTCAATATTTGTTATCGCTTACAACCCTTATTCTAAAGCTGTTGGTGAAAATAAAAAATGTCATTCCATTTGAAAGTTTGTGTTTTTTTCAATAAAATTATAAATATTCAAAATATTATTAGAGGAGGGGAATCATGAAATTTTCTCTGTTGAAAAAGAACTCGATTCACACGAAGCTTTTTATGATCATTCTTGTTTTTGTATGTATTCCCCTGCTTATCCTCGGGTTCTTCTGGTATGGAAAATCAACGAAGACGATTGAAAATAACGCTGTTCAAAACAGCCAGCATCTCCTGGCTCAAACGAACGAATATTTGGACTTTTACTTGAATGACTTAGAACAATCCACCGCCCCGATCGTTTCGATGTCACCGATTCAAAGATATTTAGATTTATCCCCGGGTTCCACCAGCCGTTATGAACGGTTTACATTGGATAAGGACATCAAAGAAGAGGCCTTCTCCAGTATTTTAGAAGGAAGGTCTGATATTTTCGGCATTTCCCTCATCAACCACTTTGGAATGCAAGTCAACAATTACAGCCAAGTCAATCACTTTCTAAATATGGATCAAATCCGAAATAGAAACCAGGAGCTTCTCGAACAAACCGAACAATTGGACGCTTATCAGATCATGAATATCGACTTCATTCATGACACACCTGTATTAACTGTGGTCCGCAAAGTCTACGATGTCCAAACCTTCGAGACTTCCGGTTTACTCATCATCAATCTGCGCCTCAATCAAATCGAAAACATTATCAATGAAGTAACCGAAAGCCACTTCAACCGCGTCTGGATCGTCAACGAAAATCATAGAATCATTTTCCACCCTGATCAGACAGAGCTTGGCCAAACCTTTGATTACGAAGAGAATCAGACGGAAAGCCAGAACTTCCTGATCAACCAAATCGAAGATAAACGGACCCTCATGGTCATGGACCGATCCGATCAGTCCAACTGGACGATGATTGCCAATGTCCCGATGCAGGCCGTCATGACCAATTTGATGAGTTTCAGGAACCTTACCATATGGATCGGTCTTGCGCTCATCGGTGTAGCTTTACTGTTTGTTGGAGGATTCTCCTTCTCTTTGACCTATTCATTGATCAACCTGCAGAAGCTTATGAAAAAAGCACAATCCGGGCGATTGAAATTCAACAAAATCAAACCCCTCCGCTTCTATCGGAATGATGAGGTCAGTGACCTTTATGACAGCTTTTACAACATGACAGACGAACTTAATCGACTGATTGAAGAGGTCCACCATTCTAAGCTCAAGGAGAAAGAACTGGAAATCAAAAACAGGGAGTCGGAATTGAGAGCGATGCAATCACAGATCAATCCTCATTTTCTTTACAACACACTCGAACTCATCAACTCCCATGCCATTATAGAAAACCAGCTGATGATCAGCCGGATGACGACCTCTTTAGCAGACATGTTCAGATATAATGTCAGCAATTCCAAGAAAGTCGTCACGTTGAAGGAGGAAATACAGCAGATCCGGTCGTATTTGGATATTCAACAAGAACGCTTTGAAGACTTGAACGTCGTCTACGATGTCAAGGAGGAAGACATCAAGGAGGTATTGGCCACACGCATCACATTACAGCCGATTCTGGAGAATGCCTTCATCCATGGGTATGAGGAACACGGATTAGCTCCCTCTTTCATCGGCATTTACGGAAAAAGAAATGAATTCGGTTACTCTTTGTACATCGTGGATCATGGGAGCGGAATGGCTCAGGCAACGAAAGATACCTACAATCAGGCTTTCCGAACCAATGAACCCTCGGATGAGAAGAAGACGACAAAGAGGATCGGGATGAACAATGTCCACAGACGTCTACATGCGACCTTTGGACAGCCATATGGTTTAACAATCGAACGATCCAATGAAAAAGGTACCGTCATTCTCATCACACTGCCATATCTGACTCATGAAACGAAGAAGGAGGCATGACTATGTATCGAGCGATTACTGTAGATGATGAAAAGTTGATAAAAAAGAGTATTGCTGCGTTGGTCCGTGCGAATGACACTGGATTTGAAATAGCAGGGGAAGCGAAAGATGGTCGGGAAGCGCTGCAATTGCAAGAACAAACCGCTCCAGACCTGATTATTACTGATATTCGTATGCCGAAAATGAATGGGTTAAGTTTCATCAAAGAGGTGAAGGAGAGAAACCCACATACCAAATTCATCATCATTTCCGGTTATGACGAATTCGAATATGCGCAAACAGCGATTCGCTATGGGGTGGTAGATTTCTTGCTCAAACCCATCAAGCCGGATCAATTTTTATCATCATTAAGGAAGGTTTACAGGCAGCTTGAAAATGATCACACTTCTTCCAAGCAGCGAAGCGAATGCCTGCTCATGATTAAATCGTATGCAGAGACCCTCGGCGAACATCTTTGGTTACTCGAGGAGGATCAGGTCTTCCGGACCACGGAGGAATTATCGAAGAAGTTGAATCATTTGCAGGTGGATCCGGAGGTGATGCGAGGCATGTACTCAGATTTAACAGTGTATTTACAGGGAGAGTTGGAAGCTCATCATTCAACCTTCCATACTCATTCGTTGTTCACTCACATCGATTTTTCACGGGAGCGGATGGAGATGACTGCCGACTTGAATCGTTTGTGCAAAGCCATCCTGGAAGAAATCAAATCTTTCCGGAACATCGGCCATCGAAACAGCATACGGACGGCTGTCCGTTATATTGAAGCAAACTTTACTGAGGAGAACCTCACATTAAGTGAAGTGGCCGATACGATCAATATGTCCCCCTCGTATTTCAGTATGGAATTCAAATCAGAAGTCGGAATCAGCTTCAAGCAGTACCTGACGAGATTAAAAATAGAGAAAGCGAAAGAGCTGCTCAACAACCCTTTATATAAAACCTATGAAATTGCAGAGAATCTGGGGTATAACGATTACCCTCACTTCACTAAGACTTTCAAAAAACATATCGGTCTGACACCGACACAATATAGAAAAAGAAAAGGAATCAGTTGAAAATCACATACGTTTTCAGACCTTATCCCATATCAAAGCAGGAGGTCCGAAGCGCCTCCTGTGGGGAATATGCAGACAACCCGGAACATCCGGAAAGTTTATGCAGAAGCCCACAGTAGGCGAAAGCATTCGGGACCTCCCTTTCACCTGAAAAAATGTAACAGGAAGAAGTGTTCTAGACTTTAATGATAAACCGTTCCTCTTCATCACAGCTGCGTTTGATCAAGAGAACATCTCCCGTCATTTGTGTATCCGCAAATTGAAAGCTTTTCGGACCATCATGGGAGAATAACACGACCTCGCTTTCCTCTCCCCTTTTCACTTCAAAAGCTGTGACATCATCCTTCGACATCTTCTCTGAGCGAGTATTATGAACTTCTACTTCATATATTTCCATGTCCGGGTGTTCATCATCGCGATAAGGATTCAGTATGGTGACGAACGTCGTCTGTCCGCTCCCTTTTTGTCGAGCTACCATTTTCGTAGACTTCGTCTTTTGGTTGTAATCTCTTGATATCCAGCAGTCTTCCTGAGTCAATGAAACATCCTGAAAATAGGTCATGTCCAAATGCCCCCCTTCTCCTCCCTTGACTTGAATTTTGCGTTTGGAAGAGTCATTGTGAAGGGCCGCATGTTCAGCGAAGTGGAAATGCTGGGCGAAATCATGGACATGCTTGGACTTGAACGTATCGACCAGCACCCAATAATGAGGCTTGACGAACAATATTTGCCGCATGACCTGAACAGGGTCTTCGAGCCTCAAATATCCATTGTGACCGCCCTGGACATAATCATAGTCCTTATTCCCTTTCCAATATCTGTTCACTGGCTGGGCGGAATCTTCCCAATGCCACGAATCGAGATACGTGGAAATAGAACAGCCATCCACATTGCAGGTGTTATGCTGGAAAGATTCTTTGAAATATTGACGGTGATCGTTCTCTTTGTACGTGTAACGCCCTGGATCAATAATCATATCCGATCCATGTGCAACTAAATCGAAATGAAGAAAATCATCGTGGCCGTGGGCTCTGATAATATCCATATGTCCGCCATCAAAAAGAAGATAGTGGTCGTCAGGAGACCATCCATTCCGCATGATGGTATATCCACTTTGCTCTAGATGAGTCGAATAAAAGGCAGGTTCAGCCGTTTCCAGCTCCTCATAAACATCAAAGCCATCTTTCCCGTAATACCAAATGCCTTCAAAATCCAGGACATCATAACCTTGATGTTTCAAATCACTTCTTTCATACAGCAAGGCACCGCGGCTCAACACATCTCTGATGTCCGTATGATCACTGTCGCTCGTCATCGGCTGGTAACCACTCGGCTTGACGAAAGAAAGCGAAGCCGTGAACATTCGGTTCAGCGTATTTTCCATGATTTCCGGAATGGACCATTGATTTTTTCTCGCAAGCAGGACCGTTTCAAATAAACAGTGCAGGACTTCATGGTGATACATAGGACTTTGTTCATTGTGCATCCCATCTTCAAAGACTTGAAGCTGACACATATTGGCCATCCTCTCCAAAGCCAGCTGCATCCATTGGTCTGAACTTTCAACCTGTGGAAATAACAAGGCGATTTGGAACAAGCCATTCGTCTCTAAAAATCCCCAGTTGCTTTGCTGATCATGAGGGGTATAGGCGATACTCAGATAGTGTCCATGAAGAGCAAGCGCCTCCTTGAACAACTCTTCTTCCGCTTCTCCCCACTCCTCGGATTCCCTGACACAGAAATACCCTTTGATCCAGTTGCAGATCCGAATGCCGCTGTCGAGCTTCCTCCAGGTATCCTTCACATTATAATAACGGGACTGGCTTTCGAGTATTTCTTCCTCTGACAATGGGTTCTGACGGATCCAGTCTTTCATCAGCCGGATATAATGGCTTGCAAAGCTCTTTTCACCGGTTAACCAGTAGGCTTGCCCGAGTTCTGCCATGAAGCGCGCGCGGTTCAAGTTCACCGTCCATTCAAAATCGTCCTGAAACTGGAACGTCCAATCAATTTCATTCGAAAAAGTGACCGGTGTTTCACAGCGTTCCATGTCCCACCTGTGAGTAAATACAAACGTGTTTTCACTGGCAAGGCGAGCCCGTTCCATCACTTCATCCGTTTCCCCTTTCCAGTATTGGAGAGTCAGATTCTTTATTTCATTTCGGTCTTCACGCGAATAAAAAAATCGTCGTACGTCTGTGGATTCATTGGTTCTTTTCTCTTCTGAAAATGTCGACATTATAAAACCCCTGATTGAATGTGATTTTTTACAAATGCATCATCATTTAAATGTGGGTAGTCTTCGTGAATGCGGTCAATTTCTTTTTCCTGCCCTGGACTGAGCCGCTCGTGTTCCATCAGACATAGGCGTTCCCGCAATAAGCCTTGTCGCCTCAATATCTCATTGATGCCGGCAATACTTCCTTTAAAACCATTCGCCGCATCAAAAATAGCCGCATTCGCATCCGTAAGTTCCGCACCTGCCGTTAACAACTCAGCAGGAATGAGCCTGCTTTGTTTCGCTTCTTTCACTTGATCAAGCAGCGTGACCGCTTTAGACGTCCAGACTGCCCACTGCCCAAGCAACCCGCCGACAATCGATTTCGATAAAACTTTTCCATCGATCCGAAATCGAAAAGTCGTCAAAAGATCATCCACAATATGGTCATCATTCCCGGTGTACAAAGCAATATCATCCCTTCTTTTCGAATGGCACACGGCCCTCACTACATCAATGGTTTGATATCGGTCAAAGGGGGCCAGTTTGATGGCACACACCCCTTGAATATCGGCAAACGCACGCCAGAATTCATAAGAGAAGACACGTCCGCCTACGGCCGGCTGCAGATAAAAACCGAAGACCGGCATGATTTCTGCCATGGCCTTGACTCTTTCTAAATGCTCTTCTTCGTTTAAATGGGAAAGACCTCCCATGCTTACAAGCGCAAGGTCATACCCCAAACCTTTGGCTATTTCCGCTTCTTCCCGTGCTTGATCCAGCTCTCCTACGACGCCGGCCACTTTAATGAATGGGCGAGACAAATTTGCTTGATCAATTTCTTCAACGGCCATCCTCAGCACCGTTTCGTACAAATCAATGCCTTCGTCCCTGATTTCAAATTGAGTCGTATGGACACCGACCGCAACTCCACCGGCCCCGCTTGAGATGTAGTAATTCGTCAAAGCCCGTTGTCTTTCTTCATCCAACGTACGATCTTTGTGCAAAGCAAGCGGGTGGGCAGGGATGACCGTCCCTTCATGCAACAACGTACGAATCGGGGATTGTAAGGTTTGCGCCATTAATATTGCCCCTTTCGTTCTTGAAAATGGGTCGGTTTATCCAGCACTTGCCCTTGTCCTTTCACCCAATCTGCCGTCCAATCCAACATTTGGCGGATACCAATATTCGGGTACCCGAATATCTCATGAGCTCGAGAAGCATTGCTCAACAATGCTGTCCCCTGCTCTTCTCCAGCAAAAACAGGCTGCTTGTGGAGCTTTTCACCAAGTCTCTGCGCGATCCATCTGACAGACAATGTCTCAGGACCCGTGATATTCAAGGTGACGGGAGGGGAGTCACAATGTAAAAGGGACCGAATGGCCACCTCGTTCGCATCTCCCTGCCAGATTACATTCACATGACCCATATTCAGATCAATCGGTGTGCCTTCGTTCACTGATTTGGCGACTTCCAGTAAAACTCCGTACCGGAGATCAATCGCATAATTCAAACGGAGGTGTAACAAGGGTGTTCCATATTTATGAGAAAAATGCGTGAAGACACGCTCCCGTCCTAGAGCGGATTGGCCATATTCCCCCACCGGCCCTGTGGCATGCTCCTCCGACGCTCCGCCATGACCGACCCGAGTCTGGGGATACACATTTCCTGTAGAAAAGGATACGATCCTGGAGTTTTTGAACTTCTCAGCCACTCTCCCTGGTAAATAAGCGTTCATTGCCCAAGTGAAATGTTCATTTCCGGTCGTCCCGAATTTGTTTCCTGCCATATAAATGACATTTTCCATTTCAGGTAGTGCTTGGAGTTCTTCCTCATTCAATAAATCCGCAGCAATCGTCTCAATCCCATGTTCGTTGAGTTCCTCCTGAAGGGTTTCATTAGAGAACCTTGAAACGCCTACCACTTTTTTCTGGACTCGCGCTTGGTCAATCGCATTTTTAGCAAGTTTCGCTAACGTAGGTCCCATCTTTCCTCCTACACCAAGAATTAAAAGATCCCCATCGATCTTCTTTATATCTGCAACTAATGCCTCTGTTGGTCTACACATGACAGATTCGAGTTCTTCTATCGTTTCCACATTGAAGCCTCCTCATAAAATTTACTCATCTTATAAGAAAGTTTAGATAACCTCATAAGTTTAAACAACGACTTAAATATGTCCTTTTTTAAACAATAAAAAAAGAGCCGTCTTGCTGGCTCTTTCTACTCAAGGCGATATACGGTTAAGAGGTGTTTATCTGACTCCTTGCCTACCGTAGTGTGGGTTGATAGTTTTTCCCCTCTTTTTCACATTCATATATACCTACAGTTACAGGCATAAAAAAACTCAAACCAGAAGACTGATGCTTCATCCGTTTGAGTCCCATCCGAATTATTCTTTTATGCTCCCATTGATGAAAGAGCTTGCTCTTTCTGTTGCGCCTCTTGTTCTTGTTTCATCTGGAGAACCTTCATACGCTCTTGCTCCAACTCTTCTTGAAGACGTTGATTCTCTTTTACTAGGTAATCTCTTTGATCGAGGACTCTCAGCATATCTTCTCTCATTGTTTTCCCTACTTTCTATAAATAATTTACACTCAAAAAAACTATCTCTCAAAGTCTCTTTTGTCAATTATTGACCTTTTTTCTCTTTTTATGACGTTAAATGAATAATACCCACTAGAGGGATAACCTAAACAAGGTAACATAATTCATTCGTTAATTACCTCATAGCTGCATTCGCAGCTATCTCCTTTTCTTTATCAAGTATAGGATAGCCCCCACTATCGGCATGAACCCAAGCCAATGATGCTGGTTAACCTGACCATTCTTTCGTTCCCTCCAGTAAATAACGAAGGGCGACATGATCGTTAATATAAAGAAGTCTATCGTCATTACATGTACAAATTGAGAAATCTGAAAAGCTTCGAGATAAAGATGAAAGTTACCTTGGATTACTCCATATAGGAATAAAGCAACAGTTCCAATAATTAAAAAGATGTAGAATAAGACTGATTGTATTCCTTTCAATAACCACTTTGGGGTTCTTCGTTTTTTTGCAGTTTTTCCTTTTGATAGAAAGAAATATGGCATTAACGCGAAGGCTCCAAACATGAACATCCCTGCAACAAAAGGCCATAGCGGCAAGCGGCTGTCATCCTCTCCAAGCAGCAAGGCAGAGAAAACGAGAGGATAGATTCCAAGAAAGCTAAACACCATTAATAAAAAAGGATCCGGGTCATCCATCGTCATCAATTGATGGAGGTATCCTTGATTACCATTCGGAGCGATAAAAAACGCATACAGAATAAAAGCAATCCAGCTGATGAAAAATATGCTCTGCCGTATCGTCACTTGACCACTCTCCTTTTAAAGGGATCATTACTTTAACTTTATACTTTCTTCTCCTTGAAAGCATGACAAACACCTTGAGACCTTCAGCGCGAATAAATGTAATGCTTTCTGATAGGATATGATTCAAATGACTTCCTTCTCTTAAGATTAATGCTTATGGATATAAAATACAAAAATAGCGTAGCATCAACAATAAAGCGTTGATGCTACGCTATTCTTTAAGGTGACTGAATCAAAGAAGCTGTCATCGAAAAGACCCTACAGCACTTATGTTGTCAGCCTCTCTTATCTAATCAAGACTTACTTATTTTCGCCGATAAACTTCACACAAACCGGTTCCGGAACATGAACATCCGATTGAACGAGCGATAGTTTCCCTGTCTCTTTATCCCTTTCAAACAATGTCATCGTATTTGATTTCTGGTTTGTAGCAATCAGGAATTCTTCAGTAGGATCCAGCACAAAGTCTCGCGGCCAGTTTCCTTCTGTAGAAGTCCATTCTATAAACGTTAACTGACCAGAATCTTGATCTACTTTATATACAGCGATAGAATTATGTCCGCGATTTCCAGCGTAAACAAATTGTCCATCTGAAGAAATATGGATCGCACTTCCGTCATTGGTTTCGTTAAAGTCTTCCGGAATCGTTTTAATCGCTTGTTGTTCTGTGAAGCTACCGTTTTTCTCATCATAGTGAAGCACAAGAACTTCTGAACTCAGCTCTGTCATCACGTACGCATACTTTTTATTCGGATGGAACGTGATGTGTCTTGGACCACTGCCAGGCGCTGTGTTGAATACTTGGACCTGAGTTAGATCCCCTTGATCAGCAGCGTAAGTAATGACCCGGTCACTTCCAAGATCGATCGCGATCACGTATTTTTCATCTGGTGTGAATCCTGCATAGTGCATATGAGGTTTTTCCTGTCGCTCATGAGGACCTGTGCCTTCGTGTTCGATCACAGAAGTTGCCGGATTCAAAGATCCATCTTCATTGGTTTGATAAGCCACAATGTTCGTTGTATGATAATTCGCCGTTACGACCGTACCCTTACCTCGATCGACACTTACATGACATGGCGGTGATCCAGCAGCGGTTTGGATATTTAATTTTGTTAATTCACCCGTTTCACCTTGAATGGAAAAAGCCGTAACGCCACCGTTTTCTCCTTCTTTTGTGACTGCATATAGATTTTTCTGATCGTCACTCACGGTTACATACGTCGGGTTTCCCAGCTCAGCAGCTAATTTCACATCTTTCAATGCTTTGGTGTCTGTATTCAGCGTGAATTGATATACACCTTTACTATCCTGTTTCGTATATGTTCCAACATATCCAACAAACTTTGCCATTACGAAAACTCCTTTATATCGGTTGTATTAAAATATCCTATCAGATCGACGGTTCTCTTTCATTATCTCATAAACGGTTTCACTTCTAAATCACTTCTATTTCCCCTTATCTATACCCGGGTTTTCATTACCTTAACGGTACATCCATATCTTGTCATCCAAATCGCAGGAACGTATGATGAACATACAAAGATGAAAACGAACAGACTGGGAGGTAGGAGCATGAGATATAAAAGGAAAGATTACTTCCGCTATGAGTTCAAAGAACCGCTCAACGCTTTGTTCCGTATTCATAGAGTTGGCAGGAAAGAGGTAAACACTTCAAAAGGTGAGGCACGGATCATAAATATCAGCCCAAACGGGATGAAGTTGAATACAAACTTGGATCTCCCTCATAGTGATGGACATGAGGTCAAATTGTCTATCAGCTTTCACCTGAATAAACGATCTTTCCACCTACCCGGGACTGTCGTTTGGAAGAAAAAAATCGCTGGGTACAATTATGGCATCTTTATGGACTTGGATGAAACGGAAAGGAAAGGGTTGGTCGAAGCGCTCAAGGTTTACGCCAGCCACCATGATAATAGGAATGAAATATAAGTGACGCCTGCTTGGCAGAGCAAAGGCTTCATTTCCTATTGTCTTCCCCGCCTTCTCATTTTATAAAAACAATACCCCTGCAAATTTTTCAACAACTAGAACGCCCTATATTTTCCTCCACTCACCGGGGAAAATATAGGGCGTGTGGAGAGCTATATATAGGAAACAAAAAAGCGCAGGGGAACGAAAGCCCGTCTCCCTGCGCTTTAATACAATCATTTAAACTGTCTTGTCGCTTCAACAGCTTTCTGCCAACCTTTATAAAGGCTTTGCTGTTCTTCTTCACTCATCTCTACCGTAAACGTACGCTCATTTTCTGACTGCTGCTTAATTTCCTCTTTATCTTTCCAATACCCGACCGCAAGACCTGCCAAAAAGGCTGCACCGAGCGCGGTGGTTTCCTGGACGACCGGACGCTCGACCGGTACGCCGAGGATGTCACTTTGGAACTGCATCAGGAAATTGTTTTTAACAGCGCCACCGTCGACACGTAGGGCTTTCAAATCTATTTCTGAATCGGCAATCATCGCATCCAGTACGTCTTTCGTTTGATAAGCGAGGGATTCCAATGTCGCGCGGACGAAGTGCTCCTTGGTCGTTCCACGGGTCAGACCGAACATGGCACCTCTGGCATCGCTGTCCCAGTACGGTGTTCCGAGCCCTACAAAAGCAGGTACCATATATACACCGTCTGAGGACTCTACGGATGTAGCTAAAGCTTCTGTTTCTGGAGCGCTTTCAATCATATTCAAGCCGTCGCGCAGCCATTGTATCGCAGATCCTGCTACAAAGATGCTGCCTTCAAGCGCATATTCCACTTTTCCATCAAGTCCCCATGCGAGCGTTGTCAAAAGACCGTGTTCGGAAGCTACACCTTCTTCTCCTGTGTTCATTAACATGAAGCAGCCTGTTCCATACGTATTTTTCGCCATTCCTTTTTCAAAACAAGCTTGTCCAAACAGAGCTGCCTGTTGGTCACCGGCAATCCCTGCAATCGGAATTTCCTGGCCGAAGAAATGATAATCAACGGTATGAGCATAAATTTCCGATGATGGTTTCACTTCTGGAAGCATGGACGCTGGAACACCTAGGATGTCCAGAAGTTCTTCATCCCACTTCAAGTCATAAATGTTGTACATCAACGTACGGGAGGCGTTGGAGTAGTCCGTGATATGAGCTTTACCTCCAGAAAGCTTGTACACAAGCCATGTATCAATCGTTCCGAATAAAAGATCTCCATTCTCTGCCTTCTCTCTTGCTCCTTCAACATTGTCTAACATCCATTTTACTTTTGTTCCAGAGAAGTATGGATCTAACAGCAAACCGGTTTTCTCACGGAAAAGGTCATTGTGACCAGCTGCTCGCAGCTCTTTACAAATGCCTTCCGTCTGACGGGATTGCCAGACAACAGCTTTGTGAATCGGCTTCCCTGTGTTTTTATCCCATACTACGGCTGTTTCGCGTTGGTTGGTAATGCCGATCCCTGCAATTTGGTTGGCATTCACATCTGATTTTCTTAACACATCAGCGATACAAGCTAACACGGATGTCCATATTTCATTCGCATCGTGTTCGACCCAGCCCGGCTTCGGGAAAAATTGTTCAAATTCTTTTTGTGCGGTTTCGACGATTTTTCCAGCTTTATCGAAAAGAATCGCCCGTGAACTCGTTGTCCCCTGATCAATGGAAAGAATGTACTGCTTTTGCATATCTATCATCTCCTTATAAGAATTAGCTGATTTTTTCTTCTAACTTCTCACTATAGGTTTGTTCTTTTTTCAATTCTGAAGCTGCTGCTCCTATGATAACGATTCCAATAACAACCGATAAAATCCAAAAGGGAACGGAAAATTCCTGCATGAATATCGCCTGATAAAAGAGAGCTCCATAGATTCCTCCCACGACTGGACCAACGACAGGAATCCAGGCATAACCCCAGTCTGAACCGCCTTTTCCGGGAATCGGAAGTAAAGCGTGGGCAATCCTAGGCCCTAAATCACGTGCCGGGTTAATCGCATAACCGGTCGTTCCACCAATGGACATCCCGATGGCTACAATGAGAGCCCCGACGATGAGTGGATTCAGTCCTTCCGTAAATTCATTCGCACCAATAAATAACAATCCCATCACCAGGACGAATGTTCCGATCATCTCTGTGACTAAGTTGGAAAAAGGACTGCGAATCGCCGGGTCTGTAGAAAATACGGCGAGTTTAGCCCCTTTGTCTTCTGTCGCTCTCCAGTGTGGCAGGTAGTTAAGAAAAACAATACCTGCACCGATGAACGCTCCGATCATCTGGGCCGTGATATAAACTGGGACCTTCGCCCACGGAAAATCACCAATCGACGCAAAGCCTAAAGTGACTGCAGGATTGAGGTGAGCTCCGGAGAATCCACCAACTGCATAAACACCCATCGTAACGGCAAGCCCCCAGGCAATCGTAATGACTATCCAGCCGGATCCTTCGGCTTTTGAATTCTTCAATACCACACCACCGACAACGCCGCCACCAAAGATGATCAAAATCATCGTGCCAATCAGCTCTGCAACAAATGCTGACATATAGAAAACTCCTTTATTATTTTCTAGAAAGATTTGAACGAAAAAAAAGAGACCCACACTGAATAGCCGAACGATAAACGTCCGGTTTCCGTGTGAGTCTCCATATCTCCGTCACATCTTTAACTTGTATCTCTGATTGTACACACCCATGTAAGCGGTGTCAATGAATATTATTAAATCGCTTCCATATTGGAGTACTGCAGCTCTCATAAGTGCCACCTTAAAGAAGGTGATTTTCCGGCAGAGGATACGAGTTTCTCCCCCAAACTCCACATCCTTCCATCCGTGTATAACATAGATATCATTCCAAAAACACTTAAAATTCTCCTTAACAACCAATAAACACGAACATTATTAACTTAAATTAATATAATGTTCATTTTATTCTTGTTCATTTCACTTGTATTTGTTATAGTAGCAACATAGCCAATTACATATCGTACTCGTATATTCTCAGTAATAAGGTCTGAGCGTCTCTACCTGGTTCCCATTGAAAGAACCAGACTACGAGTTAAAGCAATAAAGCTGCGGGACAGAAGCAGCTATTTTTAGCGATGCCGCTAACTCATGCTTTGACTTTTTGTAGTCTGAAAGGTAGAACACCTCCTTTTCAGGCTTTTTTATTTGGGAGAAATGATGTACACCGATGTGATTGAGTACTACATCAAGGGAGAGCTACTCATGAAAAACATTCGTACCATCGCATTCTTACTATTTATCACTCTATTCTTTTCTTTCCTGACAGGGTGCCAGAATTCTACTGAGAGTGAAGCATCTGCTGAAGAAAACGAACAGGAGCAGCAACCGATCCTTATCCAGGGCCCGATGCCTATTGAAGCAGAAAATTTCGCAGCAAAGCTTGAGGATGTAGAAGAAGAAACATCCGGAAACTTTGTTTTTTATAAAGGGAAAGTCGATGATTATCCTGTGATTGTCATGAAAACAGGTAAAGGCATGGAAAATACAGCCGCCGCTACAGCGATCGCTATAGAAAAATTCGACCCGGCGGCCATCATCAACCAAGGAACATCAGGGGGTCACGATCCTGAGTTGCATGTGTTTGATATCGTCTTAGGAGAAAGAACCGTCAACATTGGATCACTAAAAACAGGACATAGAGAAGATGGAGAAGGCATCGCGCCTAGAGAGTGGATTCCAATGGACCTCATGGCATCAGAAGGAAGTGCCGGCGAAGATCCTGATGCTGAAAACATCCGTTATTTTGAAGGAGACAAGGAATTGCTCAAAGCAGCCAAAGCGGTCAAGAATACTCACGAAGAAGGAAAAGTCGTAGAGGGTACGATTGGTTCTGCAGACGTCTGGAACAATGAAGTCGACCGCATCCAGTGGTTCCATGAAAACTTCGGCACTTCTGTTGAAGAGATGGAAGGAGCCGCTGGCGCACAGATTGCCAAAGCTTATGATGTACCTTACCTAGGCGTTCGCATTTTATCCAATAATAAAACGAATGATGGAGAATATAATCCAGACACGGCGGAAGCGAACCAGGACTATGTCTATGAAGTTGTGAAAAAGTATATTTCTAAGAAAAACTAAATAAACAAGTAAAGCGCAACCAATCAAGTGGGTTGCGCTTTGTTCATATTAAACCAGTAAACCCAACTCTCTCCATTCCATTTAGAGGGTGGTTCAGGTACTGAATGAAACATTCTCACTGGACACTTTTATCATCTTCTTCGTTTCATTCGCCTCCAAAGCGGACAAAATCACCTGCAATGACTTCATCCCTTCCTCCCCAGTAATCAATGGAGAGCGTTCAGTTAGTACCGATTCAACAAAATGATCAATCACGTGGGTAGTCGTTTGGCCACCCGCTTCATTCGTTTGGATCTTATCCAAGCCATAATGGACACTTTCTCCATTTTTATAGGTGACTTTCAGCGAGTAATCTGGATCGTTTTCCAGCTCCATCATACCCTTTTCTCCATAGATTACGGTAGAGTTATCGTTGCCTGAGACGTAAGACCAACTCGCTGTTAAAGTACCAATTAAACCTGAATCCATTTTCAAAATGCAGACAGCATTGTCGTCAACGTCTGTGTTTTCTTTGGCAGAGGTTTGGACGAACGCCCCAACTTCAGATACATCTCCTAACAAATAACGAATGAGATCCGCTTTATGTACGCCGAGGTCACCCATAGCTCCGACGAATGCTTTCTCTTTATCAAAAAACCAGCTGGACGCGCCGTCAATGCTCCAATTTTCAGGTCCACCGTGTCCAAAAGTCGTTCGGAAGCTGTAAATGTTGCCTAGGTCGCCGTTTTCAATGATATTTTTCGCCTTTTGGTGGGAAGAAACGAAACGTTGATTGTGGGCGATCATCAAGGTTTTCTGATTCCATTTGGCCGCTTGGTTCATAGCCTGAGCTTCTTCTAAAGATACCGCCATTGGTTTTTCGCAAAGCACGTGTTTCCCTTCGTTCAAAGCATCAATGGTAACTGGAGCGTGTAAATAGTTCGGCAGACAGACGCTAATCGCATCGACTTCTTCCAGTTTTAACACTTTTTTATAGTCCGTGTATGCTTTGGCTCCATATTTTTGCGCCATTTCTTCTGCTCTACTTTCAACCACATCACAAACCGCCACAATTTCCACATTCTCGTTTGCCAGATATTCAGGTAAATGGCGTTTCTGAGCAATACTTCCACAACCAATGACACCTACTTTAAAATTTCCCATCGATTATCATCCTTTCGTTTCGAGTAAAGTTGATAGCATTCCAGAGCTTTGTAATTGAATTTGTTTCCCCGATTCTGAGGATGCGTGGAAGGCGTGCATCGCTTCCAACACATGCAGGCCCTGTCTTCCATTCACTTTAAATGACGTTTGCTGCTGAATCGCGTCCACCATTTCAGCAATGCCCAACCCTCTACTGTTCTCGGAAAACGGATGGGTTAATTCGACCTCTATCCATTGCTCGTCATTCTTCTTTTTCATAAATACAGGACCACCAAAGGTATTAGGATCCGGCACTTTCAACGTCCCTGTCTCTCCATAAATCTCAATCAGAGGAGTATCTGTTGCTGGGACATCAAAACTCATCGTCATCGTAACAACAGGGCCTTCTTCAAATTGTAAGATTCCAGAGTAATGCGTCGGGGTCTCCACATTCAGCTTGGTTCCCTTTTTGGGACCTGTAAGTATTCTTCTGTCTGCTGGGTTCGTTTTAGCGACCGCCATGACGGATTGGATCGGCCCCAGCAATTGAACAAGGGTTGTTAAATAATAAGGGCCCATGTCGAAGAGAGGACCTCCGCCTCTTTGATAAAAGAACTCCGGGTTTTCGTGCCAGCTTTCAGGGCCTAGTTTAAGCAAAAATGCAGACCCTGCTGTTGGTGTTCCAATTGCGCCTTTTGTAATCAAGTCCTGGCATGTTTGGATGCCTGCACCAAGGAAAGTATCCGGCGCTACACCCACTTGTAAGTTTTTCTCTTCTGCCAACTCTATGATTTTGCGACCGTCTTCTAAATCGACAGCCAAAGGTTTCTCACTGTACACATGTTTGTTATGGTTTAAAGCATTTAATGTGACTTCCGCATGAGCCGCTGGTGGAGTTAAGTTGACGATCAGGTCGATATCCGGCCGGCTCATCATTTCTTCAACGGAAACGTTTGAAATGTGATAGAGATCTGCTTTCTTTTCAGCTAGTTTATCGTTAAGGTCGGCACATGCGACAATATTGAAATTTGAATGGGCCGCGCTATTTTGAAAATAGATATCGCTGATGTGACCGCACCCGACGACACCAATGTTCAGGGGTTTCATTAAAGACACCTCTCTTTTCTATTCTTTTACTGCTCCTCCCGCCAGTCCTTTGACCACTTTTTCCTGTGAGAAAAGATAAATCATAAGGATTGGCAGGCTGGCAAGTGTTAATGCTGCCATGAGACCTGGGATGTTGACGGAGAATTCGCCTCTGAAGTCCTGAAGCCCAAGGGGAAGAGTCATACTTTCAGGACTGGAGATGAGCACCAATGCAAAAATGAATTCATTCCATAAGTGGATGAAGTTTTCGGAATCTCCTGCATGAACTGTGTCAAAATAAAGATGGAGATCGGTAAACTAAAGGCAATGTATGGACCAAGCAGAGCCCACAGTGTATCGTAGAGACCAATGTTTTCCGTCAGTTTAAAAATGGGGATGAGGGTCGCATGGATGGGGAGCATCATCCCAGAAATGAAAATCAGAAATAACACACGATTGAATTTGAATTTCATACGGCTTAGTGGATAACTAGCCAGGGACGCTATAAACATGACAATGATGACTGCAAGGAAGCTGATTAAGATACTGTTGAAAAAGTAGCGCGTTAATCCCATTTCAAAAACCGAGGCGAAATTCTCCAGATTAAATGACGTAAAGAAGGAGAAGGGGGCCTCAAAAAAGCTTGACTGATCTTTCAAAGCTGTCGACAACATATAAAGAAAAGGGAAACCTGTGAAAACGAGCAGCAGCAGTGCAATTACGTACAGGGGGATTTTCTTAAACGTAGCTGTCATGAATACGCTCCTCTCTTTTTACGATAAAAGTCCAGCATTTGAATAATGATTGTCACCACAAGAGCGATAAAGAACATCAGGAAAGCAATGGCGCTTGCATAGCCCATATTGAAATTGATAAAGGCTTGTTTGAACATATACGTGCCCATCAACTCCGTACCATGGTTCGGGCCACCGCCCGTCATAATATAAAAGATGTCAAAAGCTTTTAATGATCCGACAATCGCTAGAATCGATGAGCTTACAATTGTAGGCATGAGCATAGGTAAAGTAATATGAATGAATTTCGTCAACGCATTCGCTCCATCCATTTTCGCCGCTTCATACAATTCTTCCGGAATACCGACAATCGCAGCTTTAAATAGAATCATATAAAAAGGAGCGAACTGCCAAACGACGACAAGCAGGACGGCAAACATAGCGGTATCCGCCTGACTTAACCAGGAGACACTATCAAATCCTAAGAGTGTCACTAGTTGATTGATGATTCCGTTGATCGGGTCATACATGAGCACCCATAACAGTCCGATTGCAACCGTTGACATGAGAAAAGGGAAAAAGTAAACACTGCTCATAAAACGAATGCCTTTGATCGGGGCAAATAACATTAGCGCCATTAAGAGCCCTAAGGGAATTTGTACAAAAACCGATACGATTACGACCCAGGCATTATTGGTTAATGAAGTCCAAAAGACTGCATCCTGAAACAGTTGAATGTAATTGGCAAAGCCCACAAACGTCATCTCACTCATTCCATCCCATGCATGAAGACTATACCGGAACGTGGAGAATATCGGATAGAGAACGTAAACCGCATAAACGATGAAAGCAGGAGCAATGAAAAGCAGGATGGTGAGCGCATCTCTGAACTTGACGTTCGTACTTTTGGTCTTTGACTTCGACATCGTTCGTGATCGCGCCATTTTATTCACAAGTGTTTGCACATGATCTCTCCTTCCATTGATAGGAGGAGGGGAAAGCCCCCTCCTTTATTCCAGTTCTTCCTGAGCTTTTTCCTCCATCTGTTTCGCCGCTTCTTCTGGTGTCATATCCAAACCAAAGATCGCCTGTGTCGTATCTTTGTGAAGCTCAGCAAGTTCCGGTGGAAGTGTCTGGTCATAAGGCATTTGCAAGTGTGTTGCCTGTTCGACAACATCATAGAACTGGCTTGTGAATTCATCGGTTGGAACGACTCCGCTAACGGCTGTCAGTGATCCGGTGCGATCCGTATAATTACGGGCGGTTTCTTCACTTGTCAATTCTTTCATTAGTTCTTTTGCAAGTTCAGGGTGTTCTGTGTTTTTCGCTGCTGACCAGACCGGGCCTGTCGCTGCACCTACGTGTGTTTGATCTCCTTGGCCGCCATCAACTTTCGGGAAGACGAAGAAATCTAATTTTTCTTCAAAATCAGGAGCTTCACTTCGAACGTTGTTCAAAAAGGAGATGGTCATGTCCATCATGGCTGCCTGTCCAGAGTACAAGAGCTGTCTGCCTGTCCCTTCATCGTAAGGAACACCGTTAAATCCTTCATTAAAGGCATCTTTTTTAACCATTTCCTGTATGTACTCTCCTGCTTGTACATACGCTTCATCATCGAATCCTTTCCCTTCACGATTGAAAGCGCTGTCAAAAAGTTCTGGACCAGCAATACGACTTGCAAAGTTCATCAGGTAATACGCACCCGGCCATTTGGTCTTGTTGGCTAAAGCAATTGGAATAATTTCATTTTCATTCAATGTATCAATGATGGTCAGCCATTCTTCGTACGTTTCCGGCTCTTCCAGACCGTACTTTTCAAAGATTTCTTTATTATAAAAAACGACATCAATAGAGAGTCCTAATGGAAGCCCGTAAACCTTTTCATCAAATGTCCCATTCGCAAGGGCCAGTTCATTGAATTTAGATGGTTCGATATCTTCCGTAACGTCCATCACTTTGTCCTGATCGACAAACTGCTTCAACCATCCGCCACCCCAGCTATGGAAAACATCAGGAGGATTTCCACCAGACATCGCAACAGAAAGCTTCTGCTTATAAGCATCATTCGGAATTCTTAACACTTTTACATCGACATCCGGATTTTTCTCTTCAAACCTCTCTACCGCTTCTTCATAGATTTTTTCTTTTTCACCTGGGTCGATATGCCAGAATTCAAGAACCTTCTTCTCACTTCCACCTGCAGTGCTTGAGGAATCTCCCCCGCACGCTGCTAATACGAGTAACAAGCCAAGCATCATCAAACTACATATTCTTTTCAAAGTAACCGCTCCTTTTTACTTGAAATTAAATAGATGTAACGTTTTGACTCTGTAACCAGCGAAAGCTTTCCTGAATGCTCTTTAAGGCAGAACCTCTAGACTGATCCTGTTCCACAATCCACCATTCCACTTCATTAGCTGATCCTTTCTGTAACACACCTTCAACATCTACCCCGCCTGTGCCTAATTCTGCGAAGAACTGTTCACCATCTGTCGTCATGTCTTTCAAATGGACGAGTGGTGTACGGCCCTTATACTGATTCAACCACTCTTGAGGAGACTCACCCGCTTTAGTTAACCAGTAAATATCAAACTCCGCTTTCACCCATTCAGGATTTGTTTCCAACAGGAGAAATTCCAGCGGTGCCCGGCCATCTTTCATCGGGTGTAATTCAAAATCATGGTTGTGATAGGACAGGCTGATACCTTCTTCTGAAGAACGGCGTCCTGCTTCATTTAAAATGGATACGAGACGACGGTAATCTCCATCTGTCCTTCTTTCCGGAGGCAGGTGAGGGCACACGATATGTTTACTCCCCAAGACTTTTTGTGTTTCGATTACTTTTTCCAAATCACTTTCTAATGTAGGAAGAGGGATATGACTGGAAGCAGCTTTGAGGCCTAAATCATCGATCAGTCTCTTGAGTTCGGTTGGTTGGAACCCTCCATAGCCGGCAAATTCCACCCCATCAAATCCAATGTCCGCGACTTTTTCCAATACACCCTTGAAGTCCTTCTCACTCTCTTTTCGTAATGTAAACATTTGAAGCGCAACAGGTATGTTCGTCATCAGCAACCACTCCTTTTATTATGAATGTAATCGATTACATTTTAACTTAAAATTTTTTCACATAGGCAACAGTTTTTCTTTGTGCTTAGCCCCACAAGAATTACGAATGATTAGTTTATCTGGGAGAACATGTTCCGTCTGAGATATCGCTTCCCCATTCAGCTTTTTCAAGAGAAGCTCCATCGACCGCTGTCCCATTCCATGTAATGGCTGAGCAATCGTCGTCAACGATGGGTTGAACATCGAAGCAAACTTGATATTGTCAAATCCAACAACCGCAAGATCTTCAGGAACCTTCACCCCAAGCTCATTAGCAGCATTGATCGCACCAATCGCCATATCATCACTCGCCGCATACACTGCGGTAGGTACTTCCTTTTGAGAAAGCAAGTCCAACATGTGTTCATAGCCAGACTCGTAAGTGAATTCTCCTTCTCGTACAAACTTATCTTCCGGGTTAAGCCCATGTTTTTTCATGGCATTTTGATAGCCTTCATAACGATTTCTAGAAATTAGTGAATACATAGGTCCAGAAATATGAGCTACCCATCGGTGCCCGAGACGTATTAAATGCTCCGTTGCTTTTTCACTGCTTCCTACGTTGTCGATGGATACAAAAGGAATCGTAGGGGTTTCCAAATGCGCTGTTGCGAGTACAATCGGGTATTGATGGCTGATTTCAATCAAGGTTTCCTCATCTAATTTTGGGGAAAGCATAATCATGCCATCGACTTGTCTTTGCTTTAAGTGTTCAATCGACGCGTATTCATTTTCCAATTGATTATTGGTATTACGAAGCAATACACGGTAGCCATTTTGTGCTGCTTCCTCTTCAATCCCCCCGACAATTTCAGAGAAAACGGTGTTACTAATGTTTGGAACAAGAACCAAAATCGTGTTCGTTTCTGTTCTTCGAAAATGCCTGGCCAGCATATTCGGTTGATAGTTTAATTGATTAATAGCTTCCAACACTTTCTCCTTCGTACTTGGAGTTACCGTATCCGGATTTCGCAGAACCCTCGATACCGTTGCGGTTGAAACACCAGCTAATTTTGCTACATCACTCATCTTCGGCATATCTAATTCTCCTGTTCTTACCACCAATGTAATCGATTACATTCAGTGTATAGTATAGAATTCTGAATTGCAAGACTATTTTGTGGTTTTTTTGAATCCACATGAAATGGCTCCAAGAAATAAGTGATTCTATCCATGATTACATATTTAACTTAATGATAAATTCCTAAAAACCAGCGCAACATCCACGCTCAAGCGGGGATGTTGCGTTTTTCTATCGTGATAAGGTGTCAGACACTATGGATAATTATGAATGGTGTGTTTTGTCATATTGGTCACCGTAAACCTTCTTCATATGAAAGTAATGAACAAGCCGGATCGTCGGGCGAATGAGCATTTGAATACTTGCGAGCACAAAGAGAGTGACACCAACGTTTTTCAAATGTTCGAAGTAAAAGAAGAGACTACCGATCAGAAACCAGAATCCGATCAGGACATCATTAATGGTATAAAGCATGTCGTACGTTTTTTTGAAAAAGATGTCGTGCTTCCCTATATGGAGTTCTACGTATTTTTCCTTGTCTGACTTTTGGTTCGACATCCTCTCACCTCCTCTAAACCCATTCCCTCACCCAGCTCGTCTTATAACGTATTGATTTTGTATGAATGGGATATGGATAGATATCGTTTAGCATCTTCTCTTCCGTTTTGTGCAACCCACACAAATGTAAGCGCTTATATTTTGGTGTTTCAACGAATGTTTATGGTTGAAAACATGATAGGGTAGTACATGGACATTATCAAAGACCGCCCTACATAGACGGTTGCAACAGGATTAGGAGGGTAATGATGTTAGATGTATTGAACCAAATCAATGATGTTCTATGGGGGACGCCCAGTTTGGTCCTGCTATTCGGGACAGGGCTGTTCTTGACCATTATGCTGAAAGGGCTGCAGTTCAGTAAGCTGTTCTATGCCTTCAAACTTGCCTTTACAAAAGAGGATAAAACAGAAACATCCCAGGATTCCCAAGGGGATATCAGTAATTTTAAAACTTTAATGACAGCGCTATCAGCAACAATCGGAAACGGAAATATTGCCGGTGTCGCTACCGCTTTGACGCTCGGAGGTCCTGGAGCAATTTTCTGGATGTGGATCGTCGGCTTGTTAGGGATGGCGACCAAATATTCTGAAGCTCTCCTTGCGATGAAGTATCGAGTGAAAAATGAGAACGGAGAGTATTCTGGTGGACCGATGTATTATGTAGAACGAGGCATCGGGAAGAAGTGGAAATGGCTCGCCGTCGCTTTTGCGTTGTTCGGTGCATTTGCCGCTTTAGGAATCGGAAACAGTGTTCAGTCCAATACCATTTCTGATGTTATGACGGAAAGCTTCCACATTAATGGCTGGTTCACTGGAGCTGTGCTTGCGATTTTGACAGGGCTAATCATTTTCGGAGGCATCCAGCGAATCAGTACAGTAGCAGGATTTTTCGTTCCAATCATGGCTTTTCTGTATATTGGCGGGGCTTTATTTATCATCATCGCTAACTACGAAGCGATCGTCCCTGCTTTTGAAATGATCTTCCAATACGCCTTCAGCCCGGTTTCCGCCGCTGGTGGATTCGCAGGTGTTGTCGTCATGGAAGCGGTCAGAAGTGGTGTTTCACGCGGCATTTTCTCAAACGAAGCTGGTTTAGGTACGGCTGCATTGATTGCTGGGAATGCCAAAACCGACCATCCAGTGAAACAAGCACTCGTTGCCATGACAGGTACGTTCATCGTGACGATCGTCGTTTGTACCATGACAGGGCTCGTCCTGATCATGACCGGTTTTTGGGATCCATCAGGTGGAGCGATCTCAGGTGTTCAACACGCGACTGGTCTTGATGGTGGCGCGCTTACGAGTGCGGCATTCGGGTATGCATTAGGAACCGTAGGTGAATACATCGTGGCTTTTTCCGTCATCTTCTTCGGGTTTTCAACCATCGTTGGGTGGTACATGTACGGAGAAAAGTGTTTCGAATATCTATTAGGTTTGCGCTACATCGTTCCATACCGTTTCATTTATATCACAGCAACCTTTATGGGTGCCGTCATGCAGCTCGACCTCGTATGGGCGTTTGCGAATATGGCTAATGCCTTGATGATGATTCCCAACTTAATCGCTTTATTGCTTCTTTATAAAGTGATCGTGAAAGAGACGAACCATTACTTCAATAATTATATTCATCAGCATCACTACACACGCTCAAAAGCAAGCTAATATTGAACGGAAACAACCTGTCTCCAAGCAGGTTGTTTTTTTATTCACTTAGGAAAAATCCTCTTGCTATTACGCTTCTTCTTTCTTATCTGTCAGAAGAGTCAAAGCTTCTCCATGAATAAATATACCACTGCTTCCAGCACCCTTCATGTAGAGTTCGAACCTCTTGGAGTCCAGGGTCAACTCTTCTCGATAAAAATGTACCTTCCCTAAGATGTCCACCACTTCTAAAAGCAACCCAGCGTTTGCTTTCATTTCTGTTCTCAAACCGGCAATACTATAAAATAAGAGTAAATCGGCTTTATTCTTCGGTTTTTCTATTATTTTTCTTATTTGCAGCAATTCCGGACGTTGAAATGGGGAACCTAAATACCCTAAATCACTGAACCTTTTAGTAACTTTCAAATTATTAGCTGAACAGTAATCAAACAACACTTTATCCTGATGGATAATGCGTTCGACCGCAGTCCATGAGTTTCCAAAATTAATAGACTTCCTGTAATAGCAGAAAACATTTTCCATCCCTTGCCCACATCCCGTTCAGTATAGTAATGAAAGACGCACAAAAAAGCATATGCATCCAACAATCTGGATTCATATGCTAGTATGGCCTCATTAACCTCTCACGTATTCACTACAAACTAGATTCACGGGGATCTCTAATCATAATCAAAAAAAAGAGTCTGGCCTTCAACCAGACTCTTCCCTACACTTATGGCATCAATTGAATGATATGTTTGACGGCATCCGTCAAATCTTTCTGTGACCAGCTCGGCAGTTTCCCGTGCTGAACAGCCAGCTCATGAGAAGCCGGAATATGAACAAAACCAGAAGGAACCTGTTGATGGTTCACATGAAAATGATAAAGCGCTTGATACATCACATGGTTACATAGGTAAGTCCCAGCGGTATTTGAAACCTCCGCTGGATACCCTTTTGATTGCAAGTTTTCAACAAAGCTCTTAATTGGCAGAGTAGAAAACAATCCATCCGGTCCCTCTTCTTGGATCGGATCCCCTTCCGGCATGTTCCCTTCGTTATCTTTTTCGTTGCTCTCGTTACAGTTGATGGCAATACGCTCAGGTGTCATTTTGTAACGACCGGCAGCAAGTCCGAGTGAGATGACTGCATCCGGTTCGACGTCGTTGATATGTTCTAAAATCTCCCGGCCTGACTTGTTATAATCGACGGAAAGAATCCGACCTTCGATACGATATCCATTCAACCCTTTCCCTTTCAGTTCCTCTACGATTTGATGCGTCGGGTTAATTGGGAAGTCGAGAAATGGTTCAAACCCTGTGAGTAAGAGTGTTTTCATTTGCTGTTTCTCCTTTCATGGTTAGAGGTCTTTTTCTTTCAATGATGTGATATCCACCTTCTTGATATTTAGATAACGATTGTTTTTCAGAGATTACTTCTAAGATCGATTGATTAAATACTTTTTGTGCTTCTATACATAACTTTAAGTCGTCCCCATACACCGTTTCGTCTGCGGCCTCAGACGTGAGATCTGCACTAACCCAGTCTGGAAATCTCGAAATCGCTACATGAGATTCATAGTCTGGATGAGTCTCCCATGTGAAAAACAATAAAGATCCCGTTTGTTCTACAGGGAAGATATCAGGGAGCCATTGGTGGCCGTACTTTTTATACCGATCCATCCATTCCTGGTTTTTCTCTTCAAGTATGGTTCCTTGGACCTTTTCCATCATATGATTTTGAATTCGTTCTAATAAATCCCTCTGTTTTTCATATGTTGCTCCTTGCAATTTTCGTCCAATACCATAAATCAAAGCATTGGGAAGCCAATAAGATTTCGGAAAACGTGGAGGGCTGTTATATCCAGCAAAAGGCTGAATCCATTCATGAGCCGGAATCCCATGATTATCAATCACAACATCAGGAGCCCAGCGATGCATAAGATCAGGCACAACTCGGGCTTCACCGAATGGAGTAGATTGATAACGATGTTCCGCATACTCCAGCCCGACAGCATTATACCTTGCCGCATGATGCTTCCATTCTGGGTTTTCCCTTGTCATATCCTTGTGAATACAATCCCCATCTGGGTTGGCATTGGGTATCGCAACAATGTTCAAATGATCGATACTCCTACTCCTTGATAGTTCATCCATAAGTTCAATGACGGCCGGGCGACTGGATACCTCATTCGCATGATGTCCGGTTTCTATGAGAATGATAGGCTTATAAGCAGAAAGTTTCTTCCGAGATAGATAGGTTTCATCGGTTTCCGTGTACCATTCATAAACGGGGATCCATTTCCCCTTGTAAGATTGCTCAGGTATCCATGTAAAAGAGGCACTCTTGCTTTTTAATACATGTTTACCTACGTTTATAGAACTTGGAGGAACGGACACCTTCTCCGTTCTGATCACACCATTCATGTCCTTAGCGAGTTCCGTTGGATAGGGGTGACTGGCCTGAAAGGTGAGACCGATGACAGCACCCTGTTTAAGTCCAACGTTTTCCGTTTGATAAATTTTAATCTGAGCTTTTGGTCTCGACCCTTTCCTGACATGCATGAAAGGGTAAACCCCGCCTGGGAAATGCTGATCTTTGCCATGGATATCAAAGAAGTGGAGCGTATTAAAATACAGATCTTCATGTAGTGCTTCCAATGAAGAAATACGCTCATGCTCAACAGAAAGCTTCTCCTCTGGCTCACTCATTTCAACATCGATTTCAATTCTGTCGAATAATGGCTGACCTTCATTCAGTTTTAATTCATCCAAAAAGGAGTCTAAAACGTGTGTTTGATAAAAGTGATAAAAGTTTTGACGGTCGGTGGCAAAAGCTTTCTGTTTACATATTTCGCCTCCTACCATCCAGCGAATCTCGTTTGAAACAGGATACACACGCTTCTTACCATCAACATAATTCATAGAATGGATAGGGACGAGAATCGACTTCTCAAAAATCACTCCTCCGCTTTCATCATAGACTTCCATGATGACCTGAGGATCCTGTAGTTCATTCAGTTCAAAGGTAACGGCATCTTTATGTAAAGAAAGTTCCTCTCCAAGCCATTCATCCAAAGGATAAAGTTCCTGGATCCAGCGAATAGGTAACTCGCATCCATCTTCATTCATTTCTTCTTTACAGACAAATTTGATGTGATCAATTTCTGAAGCTACATTCCTCAAACTTTCCATCCAATCTTCCATCACTATACTGACAATCGGCTTAAAGGAAGAGTATACTTTCACCTTTTCTACACCGGTCATTTTTTGAACTTTATTCCTGATTTTCTTTCTCTCAGATAATGGTTCGGATAAGAAAATGGTCATTTCATCAGCTTCACTTGAATGATGTTTTCGTACAAGATCTAAACAAACATCCGTTTCGCGTTCACCTTCCCATTTCAAATCTGAAACGACATACTCTTCTGGAGGTGATTGCAAATCCGGTCGTTCCCAAAAAGAAACCGTGCCCCCTTCCCGCCAGTGCTTGTCGTGCAGTAAATACCGGACAGCATGACGCAAGGAGCGTCCTTTCCCTTGGACCTTTATTTTATTACCGTCTAAAGTGATTTCAGACTGCTCTTTGTTCTGATTCTCGATTTGAAGGAAAACATCGGCCTCTTCCACATTTGTGATTGGCAATTTTAAAGCTGTTGAGGACATCCCTATTCTGGCTGCCCCGTAACAAATATCGAGGAAAATTTCCTGGGAAATACTTTTATCAACATCAATAGACATGGATTGTTTCTGAGTAGGATGGGGTGTCGAATCACTAATAAAGGCATCATATTCCCAAAGATCTGTGAGACTTTGAATGGCATTTTTATGATTCAGGTGGTTTTCAACAGCTTTCGGAAAAGCAACAGGAGTTCTCTTTCCTTGTTCCACCCACCATTCTTCCTCGCTGAAGTAAATAGCTTCCATTGGTTTTTTCTCAATACCTGCTACCGGCCACTCGCAAGCAAGAAATTGAAGGAAGCGACTTAATTCCTGCTCAGACCTATAGTGGAAAGAAAATTGCTTCGTTCTTGGGTGAAGTTTCAGTGCTGTTATCTGCTCATCGTTAACAAAGTCCATCTGATATCCTGCTTTCTCTTTTCCATTTAGAAAGTTAAAAGTCAAAGCAGTGGTTTCAAAACCAAGACGGGCGCAAAAATCAATAAGACCTGAAGGAGTGAATCCTTCAGGCAATTGAAGATTGACGTTGATGTGATCTGGAACCCCGTCATGATTTTGGTCAGTAATGAGATAACCTGGTTCCCAAAGATTTCTTAAATCATTCATTTTTATCACCTACACATCAAGGTTTGGATCAAACTTATCTCTAAGCCAATCGCCGAATAAATTGAATCCTAGTACAGTAATCATAATCGCAATACCCGGGAATGTAGCTGTCCACCAAGCTGAACTGATATAGTTACGACTATCGGATAACATGCCTCCCCAGGAAGGAATCGTTGGGTCAACACCTAATCCTAAGAAGGTTAATGAAGCTTCAAGTAAGATAAACTCAGCAATGAAAAGCGTACCTAATACTAGAATAGAAGACACAACATTAGGGAAGATGTGTTTTCCGATAATTCGTAGATGAGAGCCACCGACTGCTTTTGCAGCCTGGATATATTCCAGTTCTTTCAACGACATGACCTGTCCCCGGATCAGACGGGCAAATCCGACCCAATACGTTAACCCTAAAATGATGACAATCTTCCAAATTCCAGTACCCAGCACACTCATAATGATGATGGCAAACAAAATAAATGGGAAGGCAAGCTGAATATCAGCCAGACGCATAATCAGATCATCCATCCATTTACCAACATATCCTGAAATCAATCCTAGAATTGTTCCTACAACCATCGCTAAAAGAACACCAAAGAATCCAACCATCAAGGAGATCCTTGCCCCATAAATGATTCGGCTGAATAAATCACGTCCGATTTGATCAGCACCTAATAGATGTTCTGTATCAGCCCCTGATATCGAGGGTGGAGCGAGCCTTGAAGTCAATTGTGCTTCCGTCGGATCCATGGGAGCTATCCAAGGAGCGAATAAAGCACAGGAAACACTGACGATAACGAGAAGGAGTCCGAACATTCCGGACGCATTCTTCAGCAGGAATAGACCTGGCCGAAACTTTTTCTTCGGTTTCGTTTGCTGCACTTGTTCTTCTTGTTCATAGACTGCAGGTTCCATCAGCTACTGCCACCTCCTGCTTTAATTCTCGGATCGATCAGGCTATAGCTGATATCAACGAGTAAGTTAACTAAGACCATGATCATCGCAAGCATGATGACGCCACCCTGAATGACGGGATAGTCCCGTTGGTTAATCGCATCAATGATCATACGGCCGACGCCTGGCCATGAAAAGACTTGTTCAATAATCACAGTCCCACCTAACAGGGAACCGAACTGAATACCAAGGAATGTAATGGTTGGGATCAGAGCGTTTCGGAAGGTGTGGCGCATGATGACGACCCACTCTTTCAATCCTTTGGAACGGGCGGTGGAAACATATTGTTGTGATAGATTTTCAAGCATGGAAGACCTGACCAGGCGTGCAAGAATACCGGATAGGATCATCCCAAGGGCGATGGAAGGCAGAATCAAATATTCAATCCCATCATAACCAGAAGCCGGCAGCCACTGAAGGTTCACAGAAAAAATCAAAATCAGCATGATCCCAAGCCAAAAGTTTGGAAAAGATATGCCGATGAGTGAAAAGATACGACCAAAGAAGTCTACAGCAGTTCCTCTTTTCACTGCTGACAAAATGCCTACCGGAAAGGCAATCAGCATAGCGACAAAAACCCCACCAAATGCGAGAAGCAATGTCGCTCCCATTTTGTCTATGACCATTTCTGTCACCGGTAAGCCTGTTCTGAATGATTCTCCAAGATCAAATGTTGCTAGATTTTTCAAAAAAACCAAATACTGTACGGGTAATGGTTCGTCCAGACCAAGATTTTCTCTTACGCTTTCAATGGCTTCCGGAGAAGGTTCACCAGCAGCAAACATGACGGTAACCGGATCACCCGTCAGTCGAATACTAAAGAAGATGATCACGGAGATGGCTAAGAGAACTAATATACTATGTAATAGACGCCGAATAATGAACTGTAACACAATGTTCCCTCCTATCAATCAATGATATAGAAGAAGACAGGGATGCTTCCTGCCTTCTTCCATTCCAACTATTCGACGGTTATTTCTTCTAAACGCATACGATCTTCGTGAGGTGGTTGGAAGTTTTTCACACGATCATGGACAGCGTAAAGAGCAACTTCAGAGTAAAGGTTCGCTTCAGGAGCCAGTTCATGCAGACGCTCTGTCAGTTTCATGAAGATCTCTTCCCGTTTTTCCTGATCCACCGTTGTACGTTCTGCTTCTAACAGTTTCTCTACTTCTTCATCATAGAAAGAAGGGTTCCAGTGCTCTCCTTCGTGGTACATGAGATACGCTGTATTATCAAAGTCGAGCGTCCACCCGCCCCAGCCTTGACGGTACATATGACCAGCTTCACCACTTGGAATAAGGTCAGAAATCAAGGTGTTGCTATCGACACTTTCGATATTCGCTTTCAAGCCGACTTCTTCAAGGTAATAGGATACGACTTGAGTAATTTCTTTGAAGTTTCCATCGTTACCAGGAATATAAATGTCTACTTCCGTTCCTTCAGCGACACCAGCTTCTTCAAGAAGCTCTTTCGCTTTTTCAGGATCATAAGGATATGGCTCCAGATCAGGGTTATTACCGAAAGAAAGCTCACTTTGGAACGTGCTGATTTTATCTCCGTACCCCCCCAGGATTTCCTCAATGATGGCATCTTTGTCAATCGCATAGTTCACCGCTTGTCTTACACGCTTATCGTCAAAAGGCTCTTTCTCCGTATTGAAACGCAAAGAATAAACCGTTGGTGTTCCCACTTCTTGAATAGAAAGAGATGAATGGTCCTTCAAAGATTCAACCTGACTAATCTCCACACGCTTCATGACATCAATTTCGCCTGTTTGCAATTCGGCAAGACGCGTGGACGCTTCTGGAATGAAACGGAAAGTTACTTTATCAAGTTTCGGAACCCCGTCTTTCCAGTAATCCTCATTCTTTTCAAGCACGGCGTTACTATCCTGTTCATAAGAAGTCATCTTAAATGGTCCTGTACCTACAGGGTTTGTATTGAAATGTTCATCCCCATTTTCTTCGATATACTTCGGAGGGACAATCACGGCACCATAACCCGCAAGTTTCGTCAAAAGAACAGGATCCTTTTCATTCAAGTTGAAATTAACGGTGTACTCATCCACAACTTCTACATTATCAATGGATGTATAGTTCGCTTGCTGTGGCCCCTGTGCACCTTCTTCACCAAGCAAACGATCGAATGTAAACTTAACCGCATCCGCATTGAAAGGTTCTCCGTTATGGAAAGTTACCCCTTCACGAAGTTTAAACTGTAGGGTTTGATCATCTACATACTCCCAGCTTTCAGCGAGGCCTGGTTGCAGCTCAAGATCTAAGTTACGATCAACAAGCCCTTCGAATACGGATGTCGCAACCGTACTCCAATCTAGCAAGAACGTATCGATCGGATCCCAGTTCTGTGGATCACCAGGAACTCCAACCACTAACTCATTTTCTCTGCCTTCCACTTCAATCTCGCTATCATTTTCGGCACTCGTTTCTTCTGAATCCGAACTGCAGGCAGCCATCAATAGAACTACAAATAATAACATGAAACTCCAGCGTGCTTTCTTCATTTACTACTCCCCCATTTTTGTGATTTTTGATCCATATGGATAAGGTTCTGAAAAACCTAACTGCTTTGAAAGTGTCTCGCAAATTTCCCACATCGGTGTTGCATATCTTTCCGCCTGTTCTGGTGTAACAGTCGAAGCAAATCCCGCCACACTGATTCCTGCTGCAATTTCTCCGAACCGGTCAAAAATCGGCGTCCCTACAGATGCCGTTCCTTCTTCAAGTTCAGATTGACTGTAGCTATACCCCCGATCACGGGTTTCTTTTACCTTTTCCATAATTACCTCGTCATCGATCATCGTTTGAGAGGCATACTTCTTTTTCTCCTTCTCCTGCTGCAGAATTCGTTGAATTTCATGGTCAGGTAAAAAAGATAACAATGTACGTGGACAGGCCCCTGCGTATAGAGGAGCTCTTCTTCCGATTTTCGTATATAAGCGGACAGGTTTATCACTTTCAACTTTTTCGATATAAATGGCTTCATCCTGATCCATGATAATGAGCTGGACGGACTCTCCGAACTCCTGCTGCAGCTTCCTCATATGCGGAAGTGCAAGCCCGCGGATTTCGAGCTGACTTGAAACCATATGTCCAAGCTCAATCAGTCGTGTGCCTAACTGATACATTTCTCCATCGATGAATACACCATTCTGATAAAAACTTACTTTTTGAATAAAACCTTCTTCCTCAAGCGTCTTCATCAACCGGTAGACGGTTGCTTTCGGAAGATCGGATGCCTCAGATATTTTATCGAGCCTCCAATAAGGCGTTTCTTCTGTGAAAAACCTTAGAAGTTGAAGTGCTTTTGATAATGTTTTACTCATCCTATCCAGTCCGTTCTGGTTCTGTAGGCTGATCATATAAATGACAGGCTACAAACCGTCCATTTTGGTTTTCCAGCTGAGGCCGGACTTCAGAACAGATATCCATTTTCATTGGACAGCGAGGATGAAAGGCACACCCTTTCGGTGGATCGGAAGGACTCGGTACATCCCCTTCTAAGATGATGTCTTTCTTCTTACGCTTCGGATCCATTACGGGTACAGCAGATAACAACGCTTCTGCATAGGGATGAAGCGGGCGGTCATAGAGTTCGTGTTTCCCAGCCATTTCCACCATACGCCCAAGGTACATGACTCCGATACGGTCACAAAAATGTTTAACCACACTCAAGTCGTGAGAAATAAATATGTACGTCAGACCCAATTCCTTTTGTAAATCACGCAGCAGATTCAATACTTGAGACTGTATGGAAACATCCAATGCCGAAACGGGTTCATCCGCAATAATGATACTTGGTTCACAGGCTAAAGCTCTTGCTATCCCAATTCTTTGTCGCTGCCCTCCACTAAATTCGTGAGGGTGACGGTCGATTTGTTCAGGTCTTAATCCTACCTGATCCATTAGTTCAAGCACACGTTCCCTTCTCGCTTTTTTTCCTTCACACAATCCAAAGTTAATCAGAGGCTCTTCAATGATTTCTCCAACTTTCATTCTTGGATTAAGAGAAGCGAAAGGATCCTGAAAAATGATTTGGATTTCTCTCCGTAGATTTTTCATCTCTTGTTTAGAGGCCTTCGTGATATCTTTGCCTTTAAACAAGACTTCACCATCTGTCGCTTCGATCAATTGCAGAATGGTCTTGCCTGTTGTGCTTTTTCCACAGCCTGACTCGCCGACAATTCCAAGGGTCTCCCCTTTCGTCACATGAAAGGAGACATCATCTACGGCTTTGACTTGATTCAACGTCTTTTTACCGAAGATTCCTCCCTTGATCGGAAAGTACTTTTTAAGATTTTTCACTTCAAGAATGGTTTCCTGCGCCAACTTCCTTCCTCCCTTCTTGAACATTTGAAGCTTCCTCATGATAGAGCCAGCAACGGCTTTTCGATTTTTCATTGACATCGAACAATGGAGGTGTCTGATGACAAGCTTCAAATGCATGCTTACAACGTGGAGCAAATCGGCATCCTGTAGGCATTTGCTCAGGTGTCGGCACGGTTCCACTAATGGAAGACAAGTACTCTTCATCCTTGTCCATATTTGGAACAGATGCGACCAATCCCTTGGTATAAGGGTGTTTAGGTGAGTCGAATAGCTCTTCTACAGTCGCTTCTTCAACAACTTCCCCTGCATACATCACGATGACGCGATCACAAGTTTCCGCGACTACACCTAAATCATGAGTAATCATCACAATCGACATATTCATCTCATCTTGCAGGGACTGCATGAGCCGTAAGATTTGCGCCTGAATGGTAACGTCCAAAGCCGTTGTGGGCTCATCGGCAATCAATAGCCCAGGATTACAAGACAAAGCCATCGCAATCATGACTCTTTGTCTCATTCCACCAGATAACTGGTGTGGATATTCATACAGCACCTGCTCGGCACGAGGAATTCCAACCAACTTCAACATATGTAATGCACGGTCATACGCTTCCTTCTTAGATTTTTTCGTATGATTACGTACAAGCTCAACGATTTGGAAGCCAATGGTATAAACCGGATTAAGAGAAGTCATCGGTTCCTGGAAAATCATCGCCATTTCTTTTCCACGCTTTTTTCTGTACGCATTCTTGGATAACTTGGTCAACTCTTCTCCATTAAGCGTTAAGGAACCGCCTGTCACCGATAATGCTTGCGGTAAAAGATCCATAATGGACAGAGACGTCATACTCTTTCCACAACCTGATTCTCCAACAATCCCCAGGGTCTCCCCTTCGTTGACAGAGAAGGAGACCTTATTAACTATGTTTCTTCTTTCGTTATCTATTTTCACCGATACTTCTAAGTCTTTGACATCAAGGACTTTTGACACGATCACCCCTCCATTTCACTATTTGAAACGCTATTTCATTTCCTGGATTAACCATATAATACATAATGGTCAGAAAATTATCAACCTTTAAAAAAGTATAAAAACTAATTCACTTGGGTTAAAACTCCTGATTTGCCTATAGTCATAGGGGGATGGGATATAAAAATTTAATAGAATGAAAAACTTATTTGTAAATTTGTTGAAATAGGAGGGAGAATCTAAGTCATTAAAAAAAAGCGTAGGGTCCTATTTCCCTACGCTTGAATCATTCACCAATATTATGAGTCTAATAGATCAGCTTCTCTTACACTGGCCCCCAACTAATCAAGACGCCAACCGTGAGCATAATGACAGCAATAACCACCCAAATCAATAACAACGGCAGCATCCATTTCGCCCATTTAATCCAAGGCACTCCAGCTACAGCAAGACTCGCCATAAGCGGCCCTGATGTTGGAAAAATGCTGTTCGTAAAGCCATCACCAAACTGATAAGCCTGCACGGCCACCTGACGAGTAACCCCGATCATGTCAGCCAGCGGGGAAAGAATTGGCATAGCGATCATCGCCTGCCCGCTTCCTGATGGAATGAGAAAGTTCATGACACCATTGGCGACAAACATTCCAAGGGCTGCCATCACAGGAGAAAGTCCTTCCAAAGGAACGGATAAAGCATGAACAGCTGTATCGAGAATGTTGGCATTCTCCATGACAATCAGAATGGCACGGGCGACACCAATGATAAGTGCGCCATACACAAGTTTTTGACACCCATCAAGGAATGTTAAAGCAATCTTATTGTAATTCATTCCGGCAATGATTCCTGAAACAATACCAATAATGATGAAAAATGCGGCCATATGGTTGATTGTCCATTTGTATTGAATCGTTGCAAAGATGAAGAAGGCAAGGGCAACAGCAACAAAAGAAAGTATCCATTTGTGTCTAGCTGTAAAAGGGGCTTGCAGTTCATCTTGGGAAGCATCCTTTTCATCTAATACGCCAATCAAGCTTCTTGATGGATCATGGAGGATTCGTTTCGCGTACCTCCATGTATAAAGAATCGTTACCCCAACGATCACTACAAAAGCAATGATTCTTAAAGCCATTCCCGAAAACAAAGGAAGGTCTGCGATCGACTGAGCGATCCCTACAGTATAAGGATTTAAAAAGCCTACATTAAAGCCGGCAAACGTGGCTCCAAACGTAATCGAAACCGCTACAATCGCATCAAGCTTCAATGCTCTAGCAATAATCACACCAATTGCAACAAATGGGATGACAGAGTTGGCTACCGCTCCAACTGCACCGCCTAGAGCGAACAAAACAGAGACAATGGCAATCAGCCAAAACTCTTTCCCTTTCGTTCTATCTACGGCGCGCAAGATGCCTCCCTTAATGGCCCCCGAGCGCTCAATGACCTCAAAAGCACCTCCGGCGAAAAGAACGAGGAAGATCAATCCACCTGACTGAACCATTCCCTCTTGTAACGCTAGGAAAATATCCATAAATCCTGCTGGTTCACCCTCCACACTTGCATATGTATTCGGAACGACTCGCTCTACCCCATCAAGTGTCTCTCTTTCAAATGATCCGGATGGAACGATGTATGTAGCGATGACAGCTGCTAGCAAAACAGCAAACAGAATGACGTATGTATCCGGCATTTCCCACTTCTTTTTTTGATTACTAGAAACTTCTGGTGCTTTTTCAGGCAAACTCATTTAATGACATACCTCCTAAAAAATCTCCATTTGAAATATTAGGAAATTATACTATAGTTCATATATAATCGCAAAATTCAGTCTTTTTTTACAATACTCTTAATACTTTTACAAGCAGTTCATTAGTAGAATATTCCTAGTGACTATAACCCTGTGAAAAGGGGGATTTCCCGGAAATTTTAATGTATTTTTCATAAATTGACAAAAAAAGCTATACTCATCCTTAATTTCCAGCATAATAGTCGTAGATCTAATTGAACGGAGGTGTAAATATGAATGTCAAATTACAGAATGATGCCGGAGTCACTAAAGAAGTCAAAGTAGGGTTCAGTTGGACTACTTTCTTTTTCGGTTTTATTCCTGCTCTTATTAGAGGAGATTTAAAGTGGGCCGTCATTATGTTTGTTACTGCCATACTTGCCGGCATTTTCACCCTTGGAATTGGTGCTTGGATTCCTGGAATTATTTTTTCTTTTGTTTATAACAAGATCTACATTAAAGGGTTGCTGGAGAAGGGGTATCGTCCTGCGACTGAAGGCGATCAAACAGCATTAGAACAACAGGAGATTATCTCACCTGCTGCCAAAGGAGCTTAATAGGTTCGGGTATTCTATAACTAATCCTGAATCATTAAAAGCTACATAATGTATGAAAGAAGAAGAAGGAAGCTATGATGCCTCCCTCTTCTTCTTTTTTTATAGCCGAATATTCAAGACGAAGATAAAAAACCTCTAAGGGTGATAACATCCAATCCGCGATTTATGGTAAAATGTGTAACGGTATTGAACATAAAACGGAGGCTTTATATGAATCTATATAAAGAAAAGAAAAGAAAATTCAGGCCGGAAATAGAAGGACTACGGGCTATTGCCGCCCTCTTAGTCGCTGTTTACCATATCTGGTTAGGTAACGTTTCAGGCGGCGTCGATGTATTCTTCGTCGTATCCGGATTTTTAATAACGATCTCTCTTTTAAATATGTTTGAAAGAACAGGAAAAGTAGATGTAATCGGATTTCTTCTGAAACTGGGAAAAAGGTTATTTCCAATAGCCTTCTCCGTACTAATCTTTGTGATTATTACTAGTTTTTATTTCCTACCTCAGTCTCAGTGGTCATCAATTATTCAGGAAGTAGCCGCTTCTTTAGTCTATTTCGAGAATTGGCAGCTGGCTAGTAACTCGGTGGATTATTTGGCACAAAATAATGTCGCCAGCCCCGTGCAGCATTTTTGGGCCATGAGTACCCAGTTTCAATTTTATATTCTTTGGACCTTAGTCTTGATCACATCCATAGCAATCGCAAAGAAGTTAAACATGAAAACTAGAAACTCTTTATTCTATACATTGATTGTGATCTTTGTCGTGTCCATCAGCTATTCCGTCTATAAGACTTCAGTGAATCAACCATGGGCTTATTTTGATACATTCGCCAGAGCATGGGAATTTGCAGCGGGGGGCATCCTCTCTCTAGTCATAGCCAACATCTCCTTGAATAAATCTACAAATCTAGTCATTGGCTGGTTGGGCTTATTTGGACTAGTAAGCTGTGGTCTGCTCCTACAAGTGTCGACTGTTTTCCCAGGGTATGCGGCTCTATGGCCGGTTCTGTCAGCTGTGTTGATCTTGATTGCTGGTAATAGTGGTGGGAAATTTGGAGTACACCATCTGTTAAGTGCGAAACCGTTGGTTCGATTCGGTGGAATATCATACGGTTTCTACCTATGGCATTGGCCGCTATTAATCTTATATTTCAACATCATTGGTAATGACACGGTTCCCATCACACACGGTTTAGTGATCATCGGGTTGGCCGTCGTGTTGTCCTATGTGACTACGAATCTATTTGAAAAACCTATCCGAAACAAAAAAATACATTCGAAACCAAAATTAGCGTTCATTCTAGTGGCCATTGCCGTTCCAGTTGTGATTCTAAATAGCTCTTGGTCATGGTACGTGAAGGATGCACAATTTGCATCTGCCAGTGTGGAAATATCGAATAGCGATGATTACCCTGGTGCATTAGTGATGGCATCCAAAGATGAGTTTCATTCAGATGAACCCTTCGCACCTAGTGTTCTACAGGCAAAAGAAGAAACACCGAAAAGTTATGATGATGGATGTCACCAAGGTATGGAAGAGTCAGAAGTCATTCTGTGTGAATATGGAAAAGTCAATAATCCAGATTATACGATCGCCTTAGTCGGAGGCTCCCATAGTGCCCACTGGCTGGCTCCATTAGAGAACTACGCGAATGAAGAAAATATCAAAATTCTGAACTATACACGTAGTGCATGCCGATTCTCCAGCGAGTCTTATTTATTGACGACAGAACTCGATCAGGAAACTTGTGCAGAGTGGAATGAAAGTGTCATGGACGAATTGATTGAGAAGAAACCTGACCTGGTTTACACAACCGCCGATGCAACAGAATGGGAAGGAATTCCTGATGGTTATGTCGATCAATGGGAAGAGCTTGGGGAACATGATATTAACGTGTTTGCTTTGAAAGACAATCCAAGAGCTGAGTTTGATATTCCGACTTGTATCGATGAACATGGCGCCAATGCCAAGGAATGCACGACGGAGAATGATCTTGAGGATCTATCAGACGACATTGATAAACTGAATTTGGATAATGTGTACTATGCGGACTTGACGGATAAGTTCTGTGAAGAGGATGTTTGTAAGCCGATTATCGGGAATGTATTGGTTTATCAGGATGGGCACCATTTGACGAGGACATATGCGGAAACGCTGACTCCTTTCGTTGGTGAAAAAGTAAGCGAGGCACTCGAACATTTTTATGATAGAAATTAAGCTATAATGAACTGAGCACCTCTTTTGGGGTGCTTTTTTTATCCTGCGGCATTATTGAATTCTCATTCTATAGAGTTACCCTTTAATGAGCATGAAAAGGATAGCACCAACAGAAACCATTGGTGCTATTATATGGTCAATTTCTTTAACGATTTGATGTGAAGGAGATTCATATGTGGAGCAAAGGGTTCATTAAGAACTATGGTGATAACGGGTTATCCGATCAATATCATGTTCCCATTCTGCAATTGCTTCTGCGTACTTCTTCGCCCCATTTCTTTGTGATTTGAACCTGCGTATAAATTCTGCTAATTTGTTGATAACCTGTTGTGTAGGATACTCATTTAATATTTCTGTTTGTAGGATCTCCCACCTCTTTTTCCTACTTATTTTCGTAGAATACCCTCTTTCACTTAGGAATGAAGTTTTCGGATAATCATTCAAAGAGGATTGGGCGCTATTCTTTTCCGTTGTATGAAGAGAGGGAACAACAAGAGGATTCGCGTACTTTTTCAAGAATTCAACAGCTTCTTCGAAATCATATTGTTGGCCTAAATCTATTGCTGTTTGTCCATTTTCATTTCTTAGGTTAACGTTTGCCCCGTGTTCGACTAGCATTTTCATATAGTCAATGATCACCTCATTTCCATCGATGATGTAGTCTTTATACTTAAAAGCCATCATCAGTGCAGAATTTCCCTCATTATCCTGAAGGTTTACATCCGCTCCTGAATTCAAAAGTACCTCACTGCATGCTAAAAAATCATTCTCATGCTCGAGTTCAAGACTGAATAAACAGAGCATCAAAGGAGTTTCCCGATAAGAGTTCCTTTGATTTACATCCGCACCTCTGAAGATTAGATATTGGAGAAGTTCTTTGTCCCGACTTATAGCTGCGACATGTTGAAGAAGTGAGAATCCCTCAGAGTCAATCTTATGTATGTCAGCTATTTTATGAAGGAGTAGTGCAGCAACCTCCCTATTATCCATATCAATCGCTTGGATTAATGGAGATAAATTATTCTCATTAAAAATGGCGCCGCTCTCCAGCAGAATAATAACTGTCAAAACATCACACGTAGCAGAAGCTTTATACAAAGCCTGTGTTAAATCATTCTGTGAAAAATAATTCATCTCTATAAGTTCCATGACCACAATATGATTCCCCATCAAAGCAGCTTTCTTTAATAAACCCAATTGCTTATCAATATCGCATTTTATATGGTAGTTCTCCTTTAATAACCATTGCGTGATAGAGGAAGATTCTAAATCTAAGGACAAATACAAAGGATCATCTTTCAAATCTGCTGTAAGTAACGCATCCACATTATCCTCTAGGTACTGAATACATTCACTTGTATTTTCTTTTTGAATTGCTCTTTTGATATTCAATCGATTCACACCCTTTATCCAACCATTCCATTTACTAATTAGAAAAGTTTATTCATATTTTTTTAGATTGAATAGAAACACCTCAGTCAATCTTCTCATAACACTGCCATATAGTACCTCATTGATAAAAAAACCTTAATTAAAAGAGGCAAATTTTTCCTCATGTTTTACTATAAGAAGAAAAACTCACCATTTTAAATTCGTATCAACTTTCCATAACTCTCCCCAAGTTTTTTTAGCTCTTGTTGGTAAAGATAGGGGTGAACTTGACTTCTGACTACAGTGTCTAGAATATGAGGGAGATCTGTTTCAATAACAATATCGACATTGCTCAGCCATTCCTCTAATTCGTTTCTCTTATTTAATAAGTATTGTTGCTTCTCTCTGTGCTTAAGATTCATAACATGTAAAACATTCTTGAGTACATCATGTTGAATCAATTGCTTTTTCACCTTGCCATAGGTTTCTTCCCGCTGATCTACTTTCTCAGGAATAACAGTTAATACTTTAGTCAGCAGTATATTTATATCGTTGTACACCTGTTCACGTTCTTTCTTTGTGTACAGTCTTTTTACGTGTCTCACTATCTTCCCACCATGATAAGCTCCTGCAAGTCCTAAAAACATAGGCATGACTACAACTCCTGCTGGTCCAAGAACAGGTCCGATAAGAACACCAACCCCTTTGCCTCCCATAGCAGCAACACTTCTTGAAACAGTCTCATTTACGACATTCCATCCAGCTAAACGCATGGATAATCCATCAGAAAGCATTTTGTATCCGTTGGATAAGCTGGATAAAGCTAACGTTATTATCGGAATATCGAGCTCTCCAACTTCTGCTGCACTTTCAATAGAATGATAGGTCATTTCCTCCACTATTTCATTTGAAACTTCAGTACTATAAACGAGGGGATGCTCGCTTAAATCAGGCATGAGTTCACTATTTACGAGTACAGGAATATCCGGATATTTACGAAAGTGTTCATATACTCCACTTGGATCTGATAAACACTTTACTTGAAACGGTTGACCATCAACTATTAGATCATACCCAGCTTGATTTGATGATGAGGGAAAGCTGACATCATGACCTTTCCCTTGTAATTCCAAAGCAACCAATTGTTCAGCTGTGTACCCTTTCAAGCGCGTTAATTCTCCTGCAAGACTGAGATCAAAACCTTCACTAAACAATTGAAATGTAAAGAAGCTGCCTACCTCTTCTTCCCTAGCAAAATCAACGGCATTGATAACCTCTGGATGAATCATAAAATAATCATACATAATATCCAAGAAGGATAGACTAACGGTAGCCGCACTCGTTGATGTGTCCTTGCGAAAGAGCTGATCAATGACTGCACGGGTGCCCCTCGCCTGTGTTTCTAGTGTCATTTTCACTGCATCTTCATAAGACTCAGCTTCCCAGAGGGATATGAAGTGATTCCACTGTCCTTTATGCATTTATAAAGGCCTCCCAGTCTGGTTCTAGTAATGGGTTAGCTCCAAGCATGATATGCATGAAGACAACTGGGGCCATTGCCTTTTTCATTTTATTATTCTGCCACTTAAGTAAGCCTCCCCCACCAATTAAAAGAGCTGGGAGAAAGACGAAAGGATTAGCTATAATAGCTACGGTGGATGTCAAAGTGGCATAGGCTGCAAAAGGAAGTGTAATGCCGATCAAGCCGAAAACACTTGCTAGAACTGTGGTTAATGTTGTGTAAAAAGCAAATCCTGAAACTTGTACGATGGCAGCAAAAACAACTGTCGTTCCATTGGATAAAATCAACTGGCGAATCGTTGAACTTGTTACTTGGAAAATGCCTAGTTCATGTGCGATTTGTTTCTGTTTTTGCTGAGGGAGACTTCCAATGAACTCTTCTAATGCGTCCCCAATTTGATGCAATTGGAAGTCACTTATCTTTTTATCACTAATTGATTCAATCAAACGATGCATTTGATACTCCATGATAAGTTCAATCCGCCTAGGATCCTTACCATTAATGAAATGAGCAAACTTTTTATTATTTCGCTTCATCTCTTCATACATCGCACGAATGATTCGGTCACACTGATCAACAACATCTTGCTTCGTATAGGTCTTATTAATAGGAATCTTATACAAACCCAACAATTCATCTAATAGCATTTTTTGAAGTAGAATATGCGGGGTATATCGATATCTACGAGTTTCTCTTCCTATCATATCCATGACTTCCGAGCCCGTATTTCTATTCCATTGATCTTTAGCAAAAGGAATTAATATTTTCATAATAGAAGTATTATGTATGAGCGCATAATTGAATTTCAAAGAGTCGTGGTCCATCACTAATAAGGACTCGGCCATGGTCACACTATTCATTACCTTCCCCCCATTCTCATATCTTTTTTCAATTTTATATTAAACAAACCTCCTTAAAAGGAGGTTTGTGCTGAGAAAGCTTACTTGTGTACTAATTGCAAATCTTCATTGGTAATTTTAATTCTATATAAGTAATTTTCTATTTCTCTCTTTAATAAGTTGATATCATCCTGTTCTGCACCATTTACAAAAGAATCAACAATCATCGTTTGGATGTTTTCTTTCACTTTTTCATTCTGTGTTGAATATTTTTCTCTTAGTGAATACAGTATATCCTGTACATATTCACCCTTGACTTCTTTAAAGACATCATCAATATTCTTCTCAGCTAAATTTTTCTCTGATTTGAATTTCAGCGCTGAAGAAACCACCCCGATTGTTGCCCCAACAAATAACATTGGAGGGATAAAAGCAGACACTGCCATTCCCGCTGTAACTGTAGCAGCGGCGGGCCCTAATGCGGCAGCATAAAAGGCTGATGCTGCTCCAGTTGCACCGCCTAACCAAGCTCCCTTAGAAGCACCTGCTAATAAGTCAGCATCCCCATCGTTCAACCCCTGACTATGAGTGATTTTCAGCTCTAATTCTTTCTCTGCCTCATTCTTAAATTCATATATTTCTATTTGAACGTCTTTTTTAACTTGTTCAAGTGCTTCTTCCCATTCTTCGGCATACATTTCATCTAAACGAGTTATTTTTTCATTTAATATGTTCGATATGTAAGCTTCTGAAAAAATAGATTGAAGATGGGAATCCACTTCCTTCTTATCTTTCTTCAAACTCCAGTATCCTGAATCTTGGATAATCTTTTTCATATCTTCTTTTTCTTCATTTAAGAATTCATGTTTATACCAATTTTCAAAACTATATAGAATATGGTTGTAGATTCTAGAGCTATACATATCAATCTTTTTATATATGTTATTCATTTGTTCTTCTAAGAATCCAACGGTTTTTAGATATTCTTCATGGAGGAGAAGATCTCTATTTAACAAAGATTGAGCTGAACTGAAGATCACGTCTTTCTTTACTTCCTCAGATTTAGAGCTTATATTCGCATGTATGTATTCCAACAAATGCTCAAAACCTGACTCTTCCAATAGGTCATCGTCAGCCGACATGACTGATTGGTTTGCCTTCCAGGCAGAAATAGCTATAACCGACTCCACGAACATTCCTATCTCTTCATCCAAATAGTCGATGAGCACTTCAGGATCCTCATCGATTTCATCAATTCTATTTATAACCGCTATGATCGGCTTTCCTAGACGATTGACCTCAATGAGGGCCTCTTCAATATCAGATTGACCTAAGTGATGCCCATTAAAAACCCAAAGGACAACGTCTGTTTCAGCTACATAATCTTTGGTACGATTTGAATTATCTTCTGTAATCGTTTCTAACCCAGGGGTATCAACAAGAGTGAACTCTTTTAAATTCGAAATTGGAAAGCCAAATTCTACACTTTTGCTTCTATTGAAAAACTCTTGATTATTATTGTGCTCTCCCAATTTATTGTAAATTTCTTCTGGCACACCTTCTATGGAGTGATCATCTAAATGGATGGCTCCATATTCTTCAGGGTGATATTTGATTTCAATCACTGCACCTGTGGCTTCAGCAACATCTGTCGGAGATACATTACTCCCGGCAAAAGCATTCAGTAAAGTTGATTTCCCCGCCTTCACTTCCCCCATGATTACCACTTTCAGTGATGAATCCACATTCTTAACAAGCTTATCCATTTTTTCCTCTTCAGCCTTAAATAGGTCTTCATCAATGACTACTGGAGCTTGACCATCATCTTTTAAACGCCTGCGTAATGGGGAAGCGTCCAGCGCTTCTTTTGCTTTGAATATTCTTTGCAAATCATTCATTTGTCTCACCTCATAGAAATAGTTTTCTTGTCCTTCATAATCAAAGTTATTAAATCAGGATAGTCCATAGGCTTTGTAAAGACCTCAAATAACTGGTCAAGAGAATGTTCTACTGCTTTACTAGATTCATAGGAACCATGAAGATTAATAAATGTTTGATTGAGCTCTTTATTGACATTGCTTTCAGCTTTTTCTCGCCTGTCATTAAGATCCATTAATAATTTTTTTTCAATTTCTCCGACATGTTTATTAATTGCTTCTACTAAGTCCCGTTTTAATCCACCACTCTTAAAGAACTTTGCAATCCCTTTATTCAACCCTAGAAACCCCGTGACCCCGGCCAAAAGTAATCCTAAAGGTCCAAAAATCAAACCGCCAATGGCAGCAAATCCTGCACCGGATGCAAGACTGAGATCATCTGTATTTAACTGTGATGTATTCACACGATAGGAAATGTTTTTCTTGGATAATCCAGAGATTTCTTCGAACATTTTATTTATTTCATTAGGATCGATATGCTTATATTCTGTGAACACAACCTCTGCAATAAGTTGTTTCATTCTATTTTCGAGTTCACTACCCCAATATTTATGGAACTTTTCCAACTCTGGCTCTAGTTCCGTAAGACAAAATAGATAATCCTTGATATAAGTTTCTCGTTCCTTATCTGTCTCCAAATCGAATAACACATCGGCTTTAGCATCAATACGTACTTCTGCACTCTCAATAAATGAAGAGGTTATATGTTTTAATTCTTGTTGGAAATCTGTTTTTAACGTTTTGAAATGATCATCGATTTTATCTTTTCTTTTTCCATACTCTCTTTGTTCCGCCCTTAACCTATTTAAGTATTTTTTTATTAGGCTCGAATCATCCATCAACTGATGCTTTATTTGTTTGAATCCGACTTCTCTACTTTGAAGTTGAATTTTTTGAGCATTTTCATAAAAATTCTTATCTATAGATTCGACTAGGGTTTCAATGCCGCTTTCTCTTTTCAGAGGTCCATTACTATCCAGAATTCCAGCCATCCCCTGTTTTGCAGATATACAAATAAACTGATCAAAATACTTTCCCAAGACTCTGTTTGCTTCCTTTATTACCTTCTGTTCCGCTTCTTCCCCACCATTGTTACGCACTAAATCGATACGATTAAGCACAGCAACGATGTTATCCGTTTTTCCGCCGATTTTATTCAAAGATTTTTCCAGTTCCTCAACCATGTCTTTAGATTTTTTAGAAGCTAGTTTAGTCGCATCGAAAATCCAAATGACCCCGTCAGCCTTATGGTAGTATTTCTGAACGCTGACAATGGTATCTCCAGAAAGGTTCTCTTGCACAAGCCCTGGGGTGTCCACCACCATAAATTTCTTTGATAAGTAACTGGTTTTTATAGGCCACCTGACTTCCACTACACTAGATTGATATAAAAACTCTTTTCTTAAGTAATCTTCGGTTTCTTTCACTTCTTCTTTCGTTTTTAATTCTTGTAAAACTTTTTTTAACTCGGATTTCACTTTCTTTCTACTTTGCTTTGTTTTGTTCTCTTCTTCCTCAATAAACACTCTCGTCTCATCAAATGATTTATACTCTGTTTCACCATTTTTATAAACGATTACGCACGTATTAGGTGATAAAGTAGTATCATACACATCCACTTTCCACGTTTTGGGTCTTACATCAATGTCCGCCACTTCCTGCTCAAGTAAGGCATTGATCAGAGTCGATTTCCCATAATTACCCATGCCGACGATGAATAATTCAAATGTCTTATCTAACCCCTCAATTAATTCTTCCATATTAAAATTAAATGCTGAAAGTTCATCTAATACCGGGTGCACTAGCCTCGCATTCTTTTCTTCAACTTCATCGTAAATGTCTTGGTAGACGTTATGTATTTCGTTCTTTAAAAATTTAAAATGAGTCTGCATACGAGCTTTAACAAATTCCCTGTTCTTTTTAGCGAGGAGTACCTTTGTACGTCTCTTTTGATAAGTCATCCTACTGATTCCTTTCTTCCTAACCCATTAGAAAAGTAATGCCAACACAACCACTATTCCTAAGCCAATAATTATTTTATTTTGAACATCGACTTTTTCTTTTAATGATTTTGTCAAAAGGTTTGAGTTTTTTTGGAGGAATTCGATATCTTTTCTCATTGCATCCAATCCAGATTTATATTCACTTATATCATTCATAAACGCTTCTTTCGTATCAGTTAAATCTGAACTTACCTCCTTTAATTTTGCATGTTGGTGATCCAACTCTTTGACTCTTTCATGGTACTTGCCATGAATATCTGTCAACTTCTCATTTACGGTTTCAATAATTCGATTGGACATGGCATTATATACATTATTGATGTTGGTATATAACTTCTGTCTAGTATTTTCTATTTCTATGATTAACTGTTCCATTTGGTCAGAAGTTGTCTTGATTTTTGGCAGCTGAATTTCATGTTGGTTATATAGTTCGTCAAATTTTTGAAGGACTTCTTCTTTTAAAACCGTATGGCTCACATCCTTTATTATCAAAGATGTATGATCATACAACTCGCTTTTCACCTCTCTTATTTCCTCAATTAAACTTCGAAGACCTTTAGAATTCTCATCTATGAGAGGAAGTTGTTTTTCATAAGAGGCTTTAATTGATTCCAACTTTACAAATACAGTTTCTTCTAAAGTTTGATGACTTACTTCTGTTATTAACTTCGAAATATTTTCATATAAATCATTTTTCGTAGTTATCATTTGATCGGAGACTCGAGATATATCACCTGTCGATTTCTCCAAAATGGGGAGTTGTGCTTCATATTTGTGAAAAACTTCATCTAAAGGAGTCGTTATGATGCTAGACATCACACGATTCGTAATTTCGTGACTAACATCTTCGACAATATCCTGAAATTCTTGATATAAATTTTCTTCAATATCTTCTAAATCATTTACGCTTAGTTCATTTTCCTTTAATTCAGCTGACTGTGTCATAAGTTTTATCTCCTTCTCTTTAAAATTACTAAAATATTTATAATCTACTGCTTTAAGTATGAAAGAACAAAGACGAAAAGCCTTCCATTCCTTTTATCGGGTCTAATCTACACTAAATAAAGGAATTTAAAGGAAAACATAAAGATATAAAGAATCATAAATAA